>NZ_CP053351.1:4350000-4560973 GCF_013394655.1 Winogradskyella schleiferi | reverse complement strand
CTGTGTCAGCACGTTGACCGTTATGCTCGGCGGTTCGCTTTCCATCACCACAGTCGTATCGAAGTTAGGGCAACTGGTCGCTGTCGAGGTACTTATATCGATAACATCCACACGGTAGTTACCGCCTTGGGTCGGCATGATGCTCGGCCCTGTCTCTCCCGTTATTTCCACGCCCTCATAACTCCACACAAAACCATAGTCCGTTGCCGATAGGCCCGTGTCTATGACCAATGGATCCAGCACTTCGCTCCCGTCCGTGTTGACGCACAGGGTGTAACCGTCCTCCAGGTCGAACTCCGGTAACGGGTTCACCTGCAGCGTGAGCGCTGCCAGGGCATAACAGATTGAAGTGTCCGCGCCCGTGACCGCATCTGGCGTATCGTTGTCCACCCTTGCATAGATCACCTGTGGGTTTGTTACATTTTCGTATAAGGTCGGCAATGGGTTCACCTTGTCGTCCGCATCTTCTTGGGTGGCATAGTAGCTCACGATGTAGTTCAACGGGTCCTGACCGTCCAATACCTCTGTGTCCATGTTCGTTAAATCAAATTGGGTGCTGTCGTCCAACGGGTTGCCATCGGTCTCCATTTCATCGTCACACAGCTCGAAAACGATCGGGTCCATATCCGGATTGGCCTGTGAGGCTTCCTGCACTTCGATGTTGAAGCTCTGGGTGCTGATCGAACAGCCCGTCTCATTGTTGGTGATGGCCACGAATATCTGTTGTGGGTTCGCTGTATTGGTGTACGGGCTCACAAGGCCGTTCATCCCTTCTTCCGCATCCGTTAGGTTATCATGGTAGCTGACGTTAAACTGGGTCTCGTCCTGTCCGTTCAATACTTCAGCGTCCTTGGTGCTAAGGTCAAAAGTGTCGGTGCCGTCGGTAAAGAGCTCACATTGGATGAAGTCCGTCACCGCGACCACCTCTGGCAAAGGGTTCACCACGATGGTAAAGTCCACCAGGGCATAACAGCCCGTGGCATCCTTGGTCATCCTTACATAGATCTCCTGCGTTGGTGTCCCTGTATTGGTGTACTGTGTTGGGTCTGGGATTTCGTCCGTGCCAGCGTTGGCAGCGTCCCCTGTCTCGTGATAGGTAATGGTCACCCCGTTTTCGCCATTGCGGATCAGGGTCTCGTTTTCCGAGAGGTCAAACATCTCTGTCCCATCTCCTGCGTTGTCATCGTCACAGCGTTCTATGTTGGGCAACAAATCGCTGGCCGTTGGTGTTGGGTTCGGTAAGACTCTTATCGTCAAGGTTACCATATCCGTGCAACCGGTGTCTGTATCAGTAACGACTGCTACCAATGTTTGAGGGTTGGCTTCTGCAGTACCGATTGCCGTATTGGTGTAGGCTTCTGTATTGACCGCATCAACTTCATCTTGTGCATTGGCCAAAGTTTCGTAATAGGCAACAGTCCAGCTTGCTTCTCCTCCCGTGATCTCATCGTTCTTCATGGCCAGGTCAAAAACGGTAATTTCATCTGCGATTTCGTCATCACATATTTCCAATGGAGCTGGTTGTATGGCTTCTGGTGGAAGCGCTACGCCAATTTCAAATGA
This sequence comes from Winogradskyella schleiferi, assembly GCF_013394655.1. NCBI lineage: Bacteria > Pseudomonadati > Bacteroidota > Flavobacteriia > Flavobacteriales > Flavobacteriaceae > Winogradskyella > Winogradskyella schleiferi. Next base: position 4,559,410 of record NZ_CP053351.1, on the reverse strand, counting down.
TCCTATATCGAAACAAATATTATTATCATTTTCCAACCGTACAAAAATAGTCTGTGGATTACTGGAATTCGTATAACTTCCAGGTGTTGATATGGGACCGTTTCCTGATAACGCGTCCGCTTCGGACACATGATAGGTTATAGTTACGTCGGTCTGGGTTCCTATGATCTCTGAATTTTTTGTGGTCAGATCAAACTGTGTAAAACCGTTGGAGTCCATATCACAAATAATAAACGGTTCTATGGTTGTTGGCACTTGTGGAATATCCAAAACCCGTATGGTCAGTGTCCTGGAAATATCATAACAGCCCGTGACCGTATTGGTCGCCCTGATATATATGGTCTGTTCATTGATAACAATGTTGGTATATGGGCTTTCAAATGCATTACTACCTGTATTGGCATCTTCCAAGGTTTCATGATAGGTTATGTCAACATCCAGTTCGCCACCTATAATCTCGGTGGTCCTATCTTCTAAATCAAATTCTGTAAATCCGTCCGCATCATCATCACAGACCTCTAAATCCATTGGAGGCAATGGCGATGGGATCGGACGTACTCGCAATGTTAACAATGATGTGTTGACACAACCAGTGGCATTGTTCGTCGCTTTTACAAATACCGTTTGTGGGTTTTCGATATTGGTATATGGACTGGAAATTGGATCGGTATTGGCGTCCAGATCCGCTTGGGTCTCAAAAAACGTTAAACCGATTCCTGATTGTCCGTTCAATATGTCGTCCGCCGCATCTTCGAGCGTAAAGGCTTCCTCTTGGTCACCTGGATTATTATCGTCACAAAGTTCCAACGGCACGGCCTGGACCAAAACAGGTATTGGATTAACAATCAATTCTAAAGTGGTCAACTTATAACATCCACTCACCGTATCTTCCACCCGGACCCAAACAACTTGGTTGAAATCATCACTATTGGTATAATTGGTTGCATTGTTTATGGGACTTAAAGCGTCTGCCGCATCGGTTTCATTGACATAAAATGTTACGGTATATAATGTTGGGTCCGCAAGATTCTGTAGAATTTCCGGTATTTTATTGGTAAGGTCGAATTGCCCAAAGCCATCTGCCGAGATATCATCGCAGATCGCCAAAGGTTCTGCTGCCGCTGCGCCCAACTGGGGCGTTGGGTTTACATTGATCTGTAAGGTGACTATGGTATCGCAATCTGTAGCTATCGTGGAACTTTCAACCCTTGCATAGAGCGTTTGCGAACCCATAACAATATTATTGTAAGGACTGGATACCGGATTGACATTGTTCTGCGCATCTGCCATCGTTTCGTGATAGCTTACCGTTAATGTGGTATCGCCTCCCGTTATTTCGGCATCCTTACTGGTCAGGTCAAAAGTCCCAAAGCCATCACTATCCGGATCGCAGAAGTCTAACGGTGTTGGTGTATTTGCCACAGGTGCTTGCTGTACGAGCAACTCTAAGGTCGTGGTATCAAAGCAGCCTGTGTTGATATCCTCGACATAAGCAATGATGACCTGGCCGTTACTGGTATTGGTATATAAAGTTGGTAATGGATCTGCTCCGGACTGCAGATCTGCCATGGATTCATAATAGCTGACCGAATAGTTTGGGTTGCTTCCTGTTATCTCGGCGTTCTTTAGGCTTAAATCCAGCTCTGTTATACCGTCTGGTGTGCCGTCGTCACAGACTTCTAAGGGTGTGGGTGTAATTAACTCAAACTCTGAAGGTATGGTAATTGTTTGTGTACTTATTGATGGACAATCACCATTAGTTGAATATACAACTGTATAAATAGCATCTGGAACACCACCAGTTATAAGACCTGTGGTTGCATCTATAAAAGCGCCATCAGTTGGAACTGGATCAAATGAAAACGTTCCACCAGTTAATCCAGTTACTGTTGATACAGCACCATCACATGTTGGCGATATAGTAAACGACGCATCGTCTTCGAGTAAAACACTAAATGTTTCTTCACTAGTTGCAGAACATGTTCCTATTGTTGAATATTCTATAGTATAGCTCTCACCACTAGTTCCGTTTGTTACTTCTCCGGTTGTAGCATCTATGATTGTTCCATCTGTAGGAGTAGGGTTTAATGTAAAAGTACCACCTATAGTTCCTGTAATATTTACACTAGCTCCATCACAAGTAGGTGTTACAATAAAAGAAGCATCATCTGGAGTCAAAATATTTACATTTACGGCAACTCTTGTTGCAGAAATACAACCCGTAATTGGATCTTTCGCTTCAGCATAATACGTCCCTGGCGAATTTACGATTAATGTAGTGCTATTAGAAGACAATAAAACACCTGCATTCATAGCATCAAACCAATCTACACTAATGCCATTAGGAACCGTTACAGAAACTGTGGCTTCATTTGTATCACAATCTAAATTAACATCTCCATCACTAATAGGTGCATCAGGTAAAACAATCGATGTTGTAAGCGCGGTTCTTGTAACCGAACTACATCCTGTTGTTGCATTGACAGCCTCTGCGTAATAAACGCCTTCAGCTGTTGCAACAAATGAAGGACTATCCGCTTCTAACAAAACTCCTCCTGTAGCCATATCATACCAATTCACTGTAATACCATTTGGCACTGTGACCGATAAAGTTGCTTCCGAAGTCGTGCAATTAAAATTGACATCACCATTGCTCATTGGAACATCAGGAAAAGCAGCTGCAGAAGCACTAACCGCTACTCTTGTTGTAGATCTACATCCTGAAACGTCATCAACAGCTTCGGCATAAAAGGTTCCAGTAGTAGCTGTCGTATAAGTTTCAGAATCGGATTGTAATAAAACGCCACCAACAGCTGCATCATACCAATTAACTGTTGTTCCGCTCATAGCTGTAACAGATAACATAGCTTGGTTAGTATTACAATTAAAGTTAACGTCACCATCACTAATAGGTGCAACAGGACTTGGGCTAACAAGAATTTGATACGTATCTGAAAATGTTAGACAATCCGAGTTATCTAAGTTGGCTGCAAACTCAGCAACTTTTGCTCTGTAATATGTTGTGGTTGTAATTCCAGAAATCGAAATTGAGACATTATTTTCACCAGCAACATCAGACCAATTTACGCCATCTGAGCTTTCTTGCCATTGATAAAAATGATTACTAAATACTGCAAAATCTGGTATAGCTGTAATGGTATCTGAATATGGCGTTTGTGTACTACATATCTCTACTGAATCATTAGTATTACTGTCTGCAGTACCAATTAAATCACCGCAAGTTTTAAAAACAATATCATCGATAGCCAGATCATTACCACAACCACCAGGAGCATTGTTAATCATTTTTAGGATCACAGAGGTTTGCCCGACCGTCTGAAATACCAAAGCATATTGATTCCATGCTGTGGCGGTTGTTCCAAAAATATTTCCTGTTGTACCCGAAGCTAACTGCATAGTATCCGTATTGTCCCAAATTTCGAAACTGACATTAATAGGAATGGCTCCAGCGCCACAAAACCCATTTGGCGGTGTTAAATTAATCAGCCACGATGAAAATTCGTAAGTGGTGTTTTCGCAAAGGCCATTTATCGTTGTTTTATAAAACTCTCCATCTGAAAAACTAGAATTCACGATAAGCATTCTACCATTGGAATCATTTGGAGTATGGTCGTTAATACTAAACCAATCGAAATAGTTGGAGGTGCTTGAAACTGTATAAAACCCATCTTCTGGATTTTGATTATTGGCGTAATTGTATGTCGTGGTTCCGGCTGGCAAGGATGTGTTTTGCGTTCCAGTACCAAAAGTTTCTGTAAATATTGGATCTCCAGAATTTCCTTGACAGAAACCTAATTGCGCATGCATCTCTTTTGAAAGCAAAAAAATGCAAAATATTATGACTATTTTAAGATTTAAGTAGGGTTTTCTCACGTATAAATATATAGATTACTTTGTGTAATAAAATTTACTTTTCCATAAAAAATGTTAAAAACCCCTTTTGTATAGTTTATGTATAGGCTAATTGGATATTTTAAGCGTAATAGGATAAAATCTTTAGTGATTTTTATCCTACTAATCGCTTATTATTTTTGTTTACCACAACACTTATTCAAAGATCCCACGGCAACAGTTATCACTAGTCAATCTGATGAATTATTAGGAGCTTTAATTGCAGAAGATGGGCAATGGCGGTTTCCTGTCAGTGACAGTGTGCCTAAAAAATTTAAAACCTGTATTCTTCAATTTGAAGATGAATATTTCTACAAACATCCAGGCTTTAATCCGGTTTCAATCTTTAAAGCTGTAAAAGATAATTTAAGTTCTGGAACTGTAAAACGAGGCGGAAGTACATTAACACAACAAGTGATTCGATTGTCCAGAAAAGGGCAACCGCGAACTTATGTTGAGAAAGTAAAAGAACTGATTTTAGCGACACGTTTAGAATTCAGGTTGTCCAAAGACGAGATATTAACCTTGTATTCCAGTCATGCGCCATTTGGAGGAAATGTTGTTGGCATTGATGCTGCATCTTGGCGCTATTTCAATAGAAATGCTTCTAATTTATCTTGGGCGGAAAGCGCCACATTAGCCGTTTTACCAAATGCACCAAGTTTAATTTATCCTGGAAAAAATCAAAAACGATTGTTGGATAAACGAAATAGGCTTCTAAAAAAGCTTTATGAAAATGGTACAATTGACGACTTAACCTATGAGTTATCCATTGCGGAAAGTTTACCACAAAAACCTTATCCATTACCTCAAATCGCACCACATTTACTTCAAAAAGTAGCGAAAAACCATAGAGGACAGCGTATTAAAACAACCATTAAAATGGCACTCCAGGAGCAAACCAATCACATTGTTAAACAACATTACAATCGCTTAAAACAAAATGAAATCTATAATCTTTCTGTTTTAGTTTTAAACGTAAAAACAAGACAGGTTCTAACTTATATTGGCAATTCACCTACAGATAATGCGCATCAAAAAAGCGTAGATATTATCGACAAAGCCAGAAGTACAGGTAGTATTTTAAAACCTTTTTTATATGCCGCTATGCTCGATGCTGGTGATTTGCTACCAAATACTTTGGTTGTCGATGTGCCTACACAATTTGGAAGTTACCAACCTAGAAACTATAATCAGACCTACGATGGCGCTGTGTTTGCGAATGAAGCTTTGTCGCGTTCATTAAATGTGCCTGCCGTAAGAATGCTTCAAGAGTTTGGTTTGGATCGTTTTTATTATTATTTAAAACAGCTTCAACTTAAGGATTTAAAATACAATGCCAATCATTATGGTTTGTCGTTGGTGCTTGGTGGCGCAGAAAGCAACCTTTGGGATTTGTGCAAGAGTTATGCCGCCATGGCTTCGACCTTAAATCATTTTAATGATAATTCCAGTAAATATTATACGGATGAATTCTTACAACCGACCTTCATCTATGAAAATACGGTAGACTTTGGACAGCTTAAAAATGAAAAAGAAGTTTTTGATGCGGCTTCCATCTTTCTCACGTTTGAAAGCATGAAGCAAGTGAACCGACCAGAAAGTGACGAAAGTTGGGAATATTACGATTCTTCACAAGACATCGCATGGAAAACAGGTACAAGTTTTGGATTCAGGGATGCTTGGGCCATTGGTACTACAAAAGATTATGTGGTTGGTGTTTGGGTCGGCAATGCTGATGGCGAAGGACGACCTGGTTTAGTCGGTGTGCAAACTGCTGCACCAATTCTATTTGATGTGTTCGATTTACTACCAAAAAGCACCTGGTTTAATCCACCATATGACGAAATGCTAGAAGTGAATATTTGCAAAAAAAGTGGCTATAGAGCGTCTTCAATTTGCGATGTTACGGAATTGAGATTCATTCAGGCAAGTGGAAAGAAAACCGAACCTTGTCCATTTCATAAATTGGTGCATCTGGATTTATCAGAACAGTTTCAAGTGAATTCTTCCTGCGAACCCGTTTCAAATATTAATAATAAGGCTTGGTTTATACTTCCGCCTTTGCAAGCGTACTATTTCAAAAATAAAAATCCGTTTTACAAACCATTGCCACCTTATCGAAACGATTGCACAGAATCATCGGGAATTTCGATGGAATTTATTTATCCTAACCAGCAAAGCACCATTTTCTTGCCCAAGGATTTTGACGGTAATACCAACGATCTTATTTTAAAAGTAGCACATTCAAAACCTGAACTAGAACTCTATTGGTACATTGATAGCCAGTTTATTGGTAGCACAAGGGACATTCATGATATAGCTGTTTTACCATCTTCTGGAGAGCACTTGATTACAGTGATGGATGAACTTGGCAATGAGCTGAAACATAGAATCACGATCGCAGAATAAATAGATGCTTAAAGATCTATGGAATAGTTGATTTACTATCTATTCACGTATACCCAACCACTGCGATTTTTAGAACCACCTTCATAAATCATGGTGTAAAAATAAGTACCTACTGGCACTTCAGCTCCATCATTAGTTTGTCCTTCCCACTCATCGCTATAATCATTTTTGGAATATATTAATGTTCCATATCTATTATAAATTTGTAATTGTGTAACGGCAAAATTGCTTAAATCAAAATTATCATTCTGGCCAGGAGATACTCCTGGAGATATGCCTTGAGGTATAAAACAATTTTCTAGTCCTGAATTTCCTGATACACTAACTGCGGTTCTAGACAATGAAGCACATCCTGTAATGTCATCAATGGCTTCTGCATAATACGTCGCTTGATTGTTCGCAGAATAGCTTTCACTATCGGCTTGCAATAGAGTGCCATCAATTTGTGAGTCGTACCAATTTACAATTGTTCCTATTGAAACACTAACCGTCAAAACAGCCGCATTTAAGGCACAATCAAAACTTACATCTCCATCGCTTACTGGCGCGTCTGGTGCAAAGATACTCGTACTAACAGCTGTTCTAGAATTAGAAATACATCCCGTACTCGTATCAACTGTTTCGGCATAAAATGTACCTTCTTCTATAGCCGTATAACTAAGATTATTAGCAAGCAAGAGATTACCTCCCGAGGCAGCATCGTACCAATTAACCGTTGTACCTGAGGTAGCAGTAACAGATAAAATAGCTTGATTTAGGATACAATTAAAATCCACATCTCCATCACTAACAGGTGCTAATGGAAATAACGGAATTGCACTTATGGCAGTTCTTGTTGAAGACACACAATCTGTAGTATTAGTTCTAGCTTCAGCATAATATACATCTGCTGTAGTAGCGATATAGGTTAGGGCATTAGCTTGTAAAAGGTTTCCTCCTGTTAAAGAATCATACCAATTCACAGTAACACCTGTTGGCACAGTTACTGACAAGACCGCTTCATTAAAGTTGCAATTAAAAGGAACATCTCCATTATTTACAGGTGCATTTGGATCAGCATTCACATTAATTTGAAATTCGTCAGATAACAATAAACATTGATCGTTGGTCAGATTAACCGCAACTTCTGCGACCTTTGTTCTGTAAAATTTTGAATTAGAAGCTGAAATATTAAGTATTTGATTAGTTTCGCCTGTAATATCTGTCCAGATATCACCATCTACGCTTTCTTGCCATTGATAAAAATGAGAACTGAAAACTGCAAAATCTGGAGTAGCTGTTAACGTTGTTGAATAAGGTGTATCACTTTCACAAATTGTAACAACAGTATTATCGATGTCATCAGTGACTATAACCGTGTCTCCACAAGATTTAAACTCAATGTCATCAATAGCTAAATCATTACCACAGCCACCTTGTCCATTATTAATCATTTTAAGAATTACTGTATCTTGATTGGCCAAAGTTTGAAATACCAGACCGTATTCTCCCCAAGTTGGCTCTACTGTGCCAAAAATGTCGCCTGTAGTTCCACTTGCTAATAAATTGGTATCTGTACTATCCCATATTTGGAAGCTAACGTTTAAAGGGATTTCTATGCCTTGATTAGAGCAAAACCCTGGAATTTTTATTAAATTAAATAACCATGCAGAAAACTCATAAGTAGTTGTTTCGCATAGTCCAGACACTGTTGTTCTATAAAACTCACCTGCCGTAAAACCTGCATTTACAATAAGGAACCTTCCATCAGTATCATTAGGTGTATGATCCTCTACCGCATGCCAATCAAAAGGATTGCCAAAAGATCCGCTAGAAAGGGTATAAAAACCATCGTCAGGAAACCCATTTACATACGAATACGTTGTTGTTCCATCTGGTAACATTGAATTTTCCGTTCCCGCTCCAAAATCTTCAGAAAAAATAGCATCGCCAGAATTTCCTGAACAAAAACCTAATTGGGCATGTACTGCCGTTGAAAGGGTAGAAATACAAAATATGAGAACTATTTTAAAACTTAGGCTATTGTATTGTAAACACATAAAAATATATTAAATAGTTAGTATAGAGATTGTTGAACTCCCTCAAATATAGAAATAAGAATGAGCAATAATTGTGAAAATAGCTTAAAAACAGGGACTGTATAGTTTATGTATAGTTAATCCGACATGAGGTTTACAGAATTAATATATAACCTATAAAATTTGTGCCAATATTCCTTAAATATTGAAGAGGCCTATTATCTATAAAGTATTTTCCTTTAAAATATTTCGTTTAACAAAATAATTAAATAGATATAATGGTCCATAAAAGTTCTAATGTGTATTTTTACAACCACAGATAAATTTTAATTATGGAAATTGTTCAGTTTATACATTCAAAATGGGCTTATTTAGTGCTTTTAGTATTAATACTTGCCACTTTTAACGCCCTTATTAAATTTTTTGGCGATAAAGAGTTTGATGCCAAGGATTTTAGAATATCGCTGTTTGCACTCATTACAATGCATATTCAATTATTAATTGGGATTATTTTGTTTTTTATGAAGGACTATTTTTCCACCATAGAACAAGTTGGTGGTATGGGAGAAGTAATGAAAAATTCAGCCTTAAGAAATCTAATTGTAGAACATCCACTTACTATGATCATAGCAGTTGCACTAGTGACTATAGGCTACTCTAAACACAAAAAGAAATTAACCTCTAAGCCAAAATTTAAACTTTTAGCTATTTTTTATACCCTAGCTTTAGTGTTAGTTTTAGCTAAAATTCCTTGGAATCTTTGGTTTTAAATTTAGTGTAATAAAACATAAAAAAAGCGTCCAAAATTACTCATTGGACGCTTTTTTATGTCTTAACTCAGATTTCTAAGTCGAAATTTTATTCGTCTTCTTTTACCTCTTTTATGAGATAAACATATACAGGGAAGTGATCGCTAAAGCCATCCGTAAAACCACCATCGGCAAAACTTCTGAATGGGTAACCTTCATAGCGACCGCGTTTATTAGATAAGTATGCCTTATTATAAATACCGGCTTTCCAAAATCTAAATGAAGAATAATCATCCTCTAAAAGTGGTTGTGTCATCATAATTTGATCAAATAAACTCCATGCATCTCTGTATGCCGTTGTGCCATAACCTTTTTCAGTAAACATCTTTTCAAACGGATTGTAAATACCTTTTAATTCTACATCTTCTTTTTCCTTTTTTGCCTTCAAAACGTCTTTAACACTTTCATTTGTTGGATCATCATTCAAATCTCCCATGGTAAAGATTTTAGCATAAGGATCTATGGACTGTAACGAATCGATTAAGCGTTTGTTCAATTTTGCAGCGCCAACTCTTTTAGACCTGCTTCTGGCTTCTCCTCCACTTCTTGATGGCCAGTGGTTTACTAAAAGATGAATAAGATCCCCATCCAATTTACCACTTACCAATAATTGATCTCTTGTAAAAACTCTTTTCCTAGTAATATTGTCATAAATCATCAATTCATGAGAACTTTCTGCTATAGGCTTAAACAGTGCTTTTTGATAAAGTAATGCCACATCAATACTTCTTTTGTCTGGCCCATCAAAATGGATGATTCCGTAATCCTTCCCTAAAAGTAAAGGGTCATTGACTAAATCCACTAATACTTGTCTATTTTCAATTTCACATACACCTATAACGGCTGGAGAATTATTCGCATAATCGCTACCGATATTGGCAATTACCCGAGCCATGTTTTTAATTTTTTTCTTATAAACCTCACTCCGATTTGCATTCATTTCCATTATTGGACTGGCTTCATCATATTTTAAAGGATCGTTAATGGTGTCGAATAGATTCTCTAAATTGTAGAATGCAACGGTATGTATTTTATAGCGCTTTTCCTCTTGGGCCGAAAGGTTTGAAACACTGATTAAGGCAAGTAAAATAATTAGTAATTTTAATGATTTCATTGGTAAAATTTTATAGTTTTATATGGGTCAAATAAAAATCTAAGCATACATATAATTTCGAAATTATAGTTTTTAGTAAAGATAGTTAGTGACTCAATATTATGTTATTGTTATATCCAAAGCAAATTGCTTGCCAAAAGTATGTATTTATTATAAATAATGTACATTTGCAAGCCCTAAATACGAATATTTAATCTACAATAACTATCAATTTTAAAATTAGGCATGAAAAAAAGTTTTTTACTCTTTCTATTCGGAATAGCCTTTTCTTTAACAAGTTTTGCACAGCAAACTGTTATTAAAGGAAGTGTTTTGGATGGAACTACAGGAGAACCAATTCCTGATGTAACTATTACTATTGAAGAAACCGGACAGACTGTTAACACAGACGCAAAAGGAGAATTCAGTTTTACTGAAAACGTTCCACTTGGCGAACAAGTTTTGAAGGTCGAAAAAATAGAATACGATACAAAACGCTACCCAATTATTGTGAACGAAGGTCAAACTGTTGATATCAGCGGCATGACCTTAGACTACGATCAAAGTGACAAAAAAGATCTATTTGTTATTTCAATTTCTGATGATAATTTAAATAGCGAAGACGATGGTTTAACCGACAACATTTCTGGTTTACTACAAGCCTCTAGAGATGTATTTTTAAGTGCTGCTGCATACGATTTTAGTGCAACATTCTTTAGACCAAGAGGTTTGGACAATGCCAACGGTAAAGTACTTATCAACGGTATTGAAATGAACAAGCAGTTTACGGGAAGACCACAATGGGGAAATTGGGGCGGTATTAACGATTTGCAACGTAACCAAGAATTCTCAATGGGTACATCTGCCAATGACTACACCTTTGGAGATTTAGCCGGAACCAATAATATAATTATGCGAGCTTCGAAATACAGAGAAGGCGGTCGTATATCTTATGCCTCTGCGAATAGAAGTTATACTGGCAGAGTAATGGCTAGTTATAGTTCTGGTTTATTAAAAGGCGGCTGGTCTTTTTCTGCTTTGGGTTCTAGACGGTTTGGGGATGAAGGATTTGTAGATGGTACATTATATGACTCCAATTCATTCGTTTTTGCTTTAGAAAAGCAATTTAATGACAAACACAGTTTAAACTTCACAAGCATTTATGCCCAAAACAGACGTGGACGTTCTACGGCAATAACAGAAGAAGTTTACAATCTTAAAGGCAGAACATACAATCCGTTTTGGGGTTATCAAGATGGTGAGATTAGAAATTCTAGAATAAGAGAAATCAATGAACCTATTTTGATGTTAAATCATTATTGGGATATTTCATCTAAAGTAAAGTTAAACACCAATGCGGCTTACCAGTTTGGTGAGATTGCGAATACGCGTATAGACAACAATGGAAACCGCTTAAGCGAAGGTGGAACTGTCGGTGGTGCTCGTAACCCAACACCTGAGTATTACCAAAATTTACCTAGTTATCATCTAGACGATCCCAACCCAACGCCTTATGATTATCAATTGGCCTTTGCTGCGCAACAAGAGTTTGTTAACGATGGTCAGTTAGACTGGAATGAACTTTATTATGCCAACAGCCTAACTGGTTACTCTGTTTACGCACTTCAATCTGATGTAATAAAGGATAAACAATTATCATTAAACACTATTCTCGATGCAGAATTGTCAGATAAAATTAGATTAAATGCAAGCATTAATTACAGAACCTTAAATAGTGAAAACTTTGCACGTATCGAAGATCTATTAGGAGGCTCAGGGTATTTAGATGTTGATGCCTTTGCGGACCAACAAGCAGGACAACAGACTTCTGGTCAAGCGCAGAGTGATCTAAGAAACCCGAACAGGATTGTTACAGAAGGAGATCGCTACAAGTATAACTACGAAATAGATTCTGATGTCATTAATGGTTTTGTACAGGCCCAATTTAAATACAATAAAATAGATTTTTATGTTGGTGCCAATGTTTCACAAACCAATTATCAAAGAAATGGGCTTTATGAAAACGGCTTTTTTCCTGGTAGTGGCAATGTGAACGGTTTTGGAGATATTAGTTCTTACGGGAAAAGCGAAAAATTAGAATTTTCTAATTATGGTGTTAAAGGTGGATTTACTTATAAGATTACTGGAAAACATTTAATTGATGTGAACGGAAGTTATTTTACAAAAGCACCTAATATTAGAAACTCTTTTGGAAATGCGAGACAAAGTAATCAAATAGTTTTAGGTTTAGAAAGTGAAACGATTCAGTCTGTTGATGCCAGTTACATATTTAGATCACCAAAAGTAAAAGCAAGACTTACTGGGTTTTACTCAGGGTTTCAAGATGGTACAGATATCGGGTTTTTCTTTACAGAAAACGCTAGTAATTTTGTACAGGAAGTGCAGACCAACATCGATAGACGCCATATTGGTGGTGAGTTAGGCATTGAAGCCCAGGTCACACCTACGATTAAACTAAAAGCTGCAGCTTCAGTTGGTCAATACATTTTTACCAACAATCCTAATTTGTACTATACAGCAGCAGACTTTGAATATAGAGAACTTGGTCTTCCTGATGACGAAAGAGGTAAAAAAACAATTGTAACTTACGGCGACGAACAAACCACTGCATTAAAAGATTTACATGTATCTGGTGGCCCAGAGCGCGCATTTCAGATAGGTTTTGAATACAGGGATCCTGAATTTTGGAATATCGGTGTTACCAGTAATTTCTTTTCTAATGCTTATGTAGATGCAAGTGCTTTAAAAAGATCCGCTAATTTTTCTCAAGACGTTGATTTATTACCAATTCAAGCTGGAAGCGAAAGATTAATTATTCCAGAAGATGGGAACTTTAGCGGTAATACAATTTACGATTACGATGACGATGTTGCCAGAAGCCTACTAAAGCAAGAACAATTTGAGGATTATATGTTAGTCAATGTAATTGGAGGAAAATCTTGGCGTATTGATGACTATTTCGTCGGTTTCTTTGCTACGATTAATAATATATTCAATAAACAATACAGAACGGGAGGTTTTGAACAATCTAGACGAGTAGATTATAGAAGCCAGTTAGATGAGCAAAACAATTCTAATGGTCCTGTATTTGGTAATCGTTATTTTTATGGTAACGGCACCACCTATTACCTAAACGTTTACGTAAGATTTTAAAAAAGCTATGTTAGAACAAAATAAATTTAATAAAATGAAAACTTTAAAAATTAATAAAATCATACTCTTACTTTTAGGGTTTGTAGTATTTAACGGTTGCGTACAAGACGATGATTTTAGTACACCAAACCTCTCATTTGAAGAACCAAATATTCCAGAAAATCAAATAAGAACTATAGGTTCTTTGGCAGGTGATTTAGCCCAAGAGCAAAGTGCAAATGATGATATATTTGAGCCACAACCCTTAGATTACTCAAATGAATCTGATACAGTTGCTTATGTGTTTAGTGATACTGATTTTTATGTAACAGGATATGTAGTATCATCTGATGAAGGTGGTAATTATTTTGAGGAATTAATTATTCAAGACAAACCAGAAAACCCAACCGTCGGTATTAAAGTGTTAATAGATGTCAATCCATTATTTACCAAATATGAAGTAGGCAGAAAAATATATGTAAAGATTAGTGGGTTAGCCGTGGGTATCAGTAATGGCGTTTTGGTTCTAGGATCTCAAGCTGGAAGTGGCGTAGATAAGATACCTTCACAATTTGAAAATGAATTTATTGAAAGGTCCACTGAAGTTGCAACTATTATACCGCTTCCATTTAATATTTCTGATTTGAATGAAGATGCTCGTGATAAGACAAATTTGATGATTGGATTAACGAATGTCCAATTTAACAGAAATGAAGTTTTTGATGTTGTCAATAACTTTGACACTTATGCCTCATCTGCTCAAGATCAATTTGATGGCGAGCGAACACTTGAGAGTTGTGAATCAGGTGATGATGTTATATTTAGTACGAGTACATTTGCTGATTTTAAAGGTTTGGCCTTACCTAAAGGAAGAGGTACTGTGAATGCTGTTTTGTCTAGAACTTTTGAAGGCGATAATTATATTGTAGCTATAAATACACCTGAAGATATAGAATTTGGTCCTGAAGAGGAACGTTGCGATCCAGATTTCTTCGATTGTACAGGTCCTTCTGGTGGAGGTGCTGCATTTTTCTCCGAGAATTTTGAAGGTTTTGCAGGTTATGCTGCAGAAGGTTGGACTAATGTTAATGTAAGTGGTGGAAGCACAACATGGATTACAGGTAGTTTTAGTGGTTCTACTTACGCTCAAATCTCTGGTTTTAATAGTGGTGATGACGAAATAAATGTGTGGTTAGTGACTCCTCCTGTAGATATGGATTCAACAGAAGGTGAAGAATTATCTTTTGATATACAATCTAACTTTGATAATGGTACTATATTAACTGTTTTAGTATCTACTGATTTTACAGGAGACCCTACAACGGCAACTTGGTCCATATTAGATGCTTCAATTCCTTCTGGACCTAGTGGAGGATTTGGTAGTTTTGAAGGTGTAGGTCCAATAAACGTTTCTTGTATTGATGGCACTGTGCACTATGCCTTCTTTTACGAAGGATCTGATCCTAGCGCAACAACAAGATATCACGTTGATAACATAGAAATTACAGGTAACTAAGATTATCTAATTATATAATCAAAAGCCACATTATTTTTAAATATGTGGCTTTTTTTTGATATTAAAAATTTATGCTAGATCGTTATTATATTTCTGTTTTTAACCATTATAAAAAAGCTTTTGGTAGGCGTAGTTTAACCATTGCTCTTTTTTATATCAACTTTTTAGAGCTGTCATTTACTTTTGTATTAGCTGCATTTTTTATGGCATTCGCTAAGCAGATGAAAATTCAAGTCATGTCATCCACAAAATTTTGGGTGTTGCTAACTTTAATTGCACTCTTTATAATTGCAAAAAACTGGATGCGCTATAATGGAAAGAAAAGAACTATTCTTAACGCCAAACTAAAGACTAAGCAGACTTCAGTCTTATTATTATGGCTTCTCCCTTTAGGTTGCTTTGCTCTGGCGTTTATACTTCTTCAGGTTCAATAAGCTTAACTCCTTTTTTACATATAAAACAAAAGTCGAGGTGAGAACAATAAAAAAACGCTAACTTTACAGCTAGCGTTTCATCTTTAATAATTTTTCAAGTATAATAGGTTTACTCTGTTTTTTCCTCTTTACTGCAACATGCCTTCTCGCAATCGGCTTTACAAGCTTTCTTTTCAGCTTCAGTTTTGTTTGCACAACATGCTTTATCGCAATCAGCTTTGCAGGCTTTCTTTTCAGCACCGAAATCATCAACCTTGTGCATATCCTTCACTTTATATATGTCGGCAACGTTACTTACTACCTCTTCTAAAGATTTAGGAGTTACTTTAGCTTCATCATATTCAACCATTGCTAAACGTTTGTCAAAATCAACTTTTGCCGATTTTACACCTTCCATTTTAGCCATTTTCTTTTCGATCGTTTTGGCACAACCCATGGCACAAGTCATTCCATCTATACCAAATTCAACTTTCGCGTAGGTGGCATTTGGGTCTAAAGTTTGAGCAACATCTTTTTTAGAAACTTCTACATCTACGGTTTTAACTTCTGGCGTCGTTTCATTTTTACAAGAAGTAAAAGCTAATGCCATAATTGCAACAATACTTAATGTCTTTAAGGTCTTCATAAATTCAAACTATTATATTTTGGATAAATCTAATAAATATTAGTGCTTCTTGCGAAAGAATTAACGAATTTTGTGATTGATTTACATTGATTTTGTATGAAAAACCCTAATGTTAAGTGGATTTATCTTTTAATTCTCTCCGTAATTTGGGGAAGTTCATTTATTTTAATCAAAAAATCCCTTTTAGGACTTACGCCTTATCAACTTGGTGCTTTAAGAACTATTATTACTGGGATTCTGCTTTTAGCTTTTGGCTTTAATAAACTTAAGGCCATTCCAAAATCAAAATGGAAATGGCTCTTCATTTCTGGGCTCTTAGGCTCTTTTATACCTGCTTTCTTTTTTGCCATTGCAGAAACTGAAATAGATAGTGCTGTGGCTTCTATATTGAATTCTTTAGTGCCACTCAATACCATTCTATTGGGTTTTGCCATTTTTAGAATTACCTCAACCAAGCGCCAAGTTATAGGTGTTATTATTGGGTTCATTGGTACCGCTATTTTAATCCTAAAAGGTTCTGAATTAAACCCAAGTCAAAATTATCTATATGCTGGATTCGTCATTGCTTCTACGTTTATGTATGCTGCTAATGTAAACATCATTAAGCGTTATTTACAAGATGTAAAACCATTAGCTATTGCAGCTGGTAATTATGTGTTTATTGTTGTTCCTGCTCTAATTGTGCTCTTGTTTAGTGATTTTTTTACGGCCGAAACATTTAACAATCCTGCTTTACCAAAAGCACTTATGTATGTGAGTATTCTAGCCATTTTTGGTACAGCTATAGCAAAAGTTATATTTTTTAAGTTGGTGCAAATTTCAACACCTGTTTTTGCCTCTTCAGTAACTTATATTATGCCTATTGTTGCACTAGGTTGGGGAATTTTAGATGACGAAACCTTTAGTTTTATTCAAGGTTTTGCAGCCTTATTAGTTTTGGTTGGTGTTTATTTATCCCATAAACGTAAATAAAAGATCCCGTTCCGAAAACAGGATTAGTTCAACTAATAATTTTAAAAATAATCTGCGTTTATTTTCAAAATAATTTTCACAAAAAAACCGAAGCTTTCACTTCGGTTTAGTTTTATCTATTTTTAGATGTGACTAGTTAAAATCTGCATCTGAAACTCCTTCGTTAATCTTAACTTCAGTAGTTTCAAAAGATAACACTTGAGGTCCTGTTGCAATTTTCATGGTGTTAGGAAACATAATACCATCTTTCTCTTTGTAATTTGAGTAATCTATAACCGTAGTTACAGTTTGACCTTGCATTTCGGCAGATTCTTCCTTTCTAACTAAATAGCCATTTTCTACATCATAATAGCGATAAGAAGTATCTTCACCTTTCGTCACTTTTACCTTATATACATCCTTTCCATCAATAGTCATTAAGCTTTCCAATTCTAAATTAGACGCATCCATATATAATTCCGGAAATAAACCCTTCTCAGCTTTTTTTGCAGCCAGTTCTTTGCCTTCCATAGGAATTTTTTGGCCTTGCTGCTCAGTAAATCCGCTCTCACCATTAAAACTTTGCTTCATTAAAGTCCCCATGCCTTCAGCAATTATTTCAATATTAGATTTGTTGGGAGCCATTTGTTTTACGGTAGCTTTAGGCTTAAATGGAGCACCTTGAATGGTTACTTCAGAGTTAACCAAAATGGTATTGACCTTATTTAAATTTTCTTGGCCTCCAACCGCTGTTATATAATTGTCAACAACTGCTTTTGCAGTTAAACCTTCTGGTAATGGCTTAGAGAAAACCGGCTTTTCAGTTTGGTTGGCAAACTTGTCAAAGTACATAATTGGAATTCCTGTTTTTTCGAGGTTCTCTAACACCTCTGCTCCGTTTCCAACAACTATAATTCTTAAGTTATCCGATTTAAAATATGTGTTCGCCACACGTTGAATATCCTCTACAGTTACATCATTGATTTTTTGTAAATACGTTGTATAAAAATCTTCTGGTAAATCGTTCAATTCAATATTTAACGCATAGTTGGCAATAGTTTGTGGACTTTCTAAAGCCATCACAAAATTCCCAACATATTTTGCCTTGGCATCTTTTAAAAGCTGAGGGTCAACTGGTTCTGTTCTAATTCTATTGATTTCTTTTAAAGCTTCAACAACAGCACTATCAGTTACGGCATTTCTCACTTTTGCAGTCGCATTGAAACGAGATGCACCGTATCTATCATTACCTAAGCTAGAATAGGCTCCATAAGTGTAACCTTTATCTTCTCTAAGGTTTTTAAAAAGGTAACCTTCACCTCCACCGCCTAAGATATTATTGGTAATTAAAGCCGCATGATAATCTTCATCACCCATCTTTAAATCTACATTATTTGTAATAGAAAGGTTAGATTGTGTAGCGTCTGGCACATCCACAAAATTAATTTGTGTGTATTGTACATTAGGACTTGGTTTTGGTACTGTAGAATTTACACCAACAGACTTTGTCCATTCACCAAAATGTGTTTTCACTTGTTTCTTAACGTCTTTAAAATCTACATCACCAACAACTACCAAATAGGCGTTGTTTGGATTAAAGTATTTTTCGTAAAACGCAAGTGCATCCCCAAATGACACGTTATTAATCGTTTCTTCGGTTATAAACTCTCCATATGGATGATTTTTACCATAAGATAGTGCTGAACCAACTCTTCCTGCTATAGCATCAGCACTTTTGGCTTCGGCTTTTAAACCCTCGATAAGTTTCGTTTTCTCTTTTTCAAACTCTTCTTCAGTTAATAACGGATTAATAGCTGCACCAGCTAATAATTCTAAAATTCTTTCAGAATATTTGGTTAAAGAACTTGCAAAACCTCCGCTAAAACCAAAATTTAAATTAGCGCCTAAAAAATCCACTTCTTCATTAAATTCATCTTTAGAAATCGTAGTGGTTCCGTTACCCAACATACTACCTAATAAACTTTCTACCCCAGCTTTTTTACCTGTAGAAATAGGTTGATTATCTATTCTCAATGAATACGAAACTCTTGGTAACTTATGGTTTTCTACCACTAATACTTTTAAGCCATTTTTTAATTCGAATTCTTGTGGTTTGTCAATTGAGATTTCTGGTTCTGGGCCAGCAACAGGCATTTTGGATCTATCTATCTGTGCGTTTGCACTAATAACCATTATAAATAATGTGAAAAACGTTACTATTTTGGTGTTCATATTTAATACTGTTTTCATTTTATTGTTCCTCTGTTTTTGGTAGATATTCTATTTCTACACGTTGATTAGGGCTTAAATATTTTTTAGCCACATCCTGAATTTCTTCTCTTGTAATAGATCTGTAGGTCTCTAACTGATTGTTAATGATGTTTACATCACCATATAGCAAGTAGTATGTTGCCAAAGAACCTGCAATTCCTGCTACACTAGAATTAGAGCTCACGAAATCATTTTCAAACTGATTTAAAAGTTTTTGATAATCGCGCTCACTAATTAATTCATTTTGCATTTTAGCAATTTCTTCATCCATCTCTGCTAATAAGGTGTCTAAACTTACATCACCTAATGGCAAAGCAAATAAGGCAAAAATATTATAATCTACTTGACCTAAATTAACAGCTTGTACTGTTAACGCTTGTTTTTGTTCGTCAATTAATTTCTTGTACAGCACAGAACTTTTTCCACCACTTAAATAAGTGGAAATCATATCCAATACATAAGCTTCTCTAGTCGATTGACCAGGTAAACGATAGGCTGCTATAATTGCAGGTATTTGAATATTCTTATCGTAGGCCACTACTTTTTTCGTTTCCGTGATTGGTGACTCTTTTGGAAAGTTGCGCACGACCTCTGGTCCTTTTTCAACAGCACTGAAATAATCTTTTACCAATTTTTTTGTCTTGTCATAATCAATATCACCTGCCACGACTAATACCGCATTATTCGGTACATAATATTTATCAAAATAGGCATTGAATTCTTCTAAAGTCGCCGCATCTAAATGCTCCATAAGACCAATATTCTGATCTTTGTAAGGATGCACATTAAATAAGCTTTCGCCAATAGTTTTTAGCAGCCCTCCATAAGGTCTGTTATCATAACTTTGACGTTTTTCTTCTTTAACCACTTCGTTCTGCGTATCTACACCAACTTGGTCAATAACTGGATGCAGCATACGTTCAGATTCTAACCACAATCCTAGTTCTAATTTGTTAGAAGGAAATATTTCATAATAATACGTTCTATCCTGAGATGTGTTTGCATTAAAAGTACCTCCATTTGCCGGTATGATTTTCATGAATTCGCCTCGACCAATATTTTCTGAGCCTTCAAATAACAGGTGCTCAAAAAAGTGTGCAAACCCTGTACGTTCCCTATCGCCATCTTTCCCTCCAACGTCATACATCACAGATGTAATTACAACTGGTGCCGTGTTGTCTTGGTGCATAATAACATGCAAGCCATTTTCTAAATCAAATTCCTCAAATTCAACCTTTTGTGCTATTGCCTGATGACCAATAAACAACAAAGAAGCCAAAGCCAGTAAATAGTTTTTCATTGTAGTTTTTTTAAGTTTCAAATTGTTTTATATGTTAGTCTGTACTCAATGAAAATTGTTACAGAACCCCACAAAAATAAGCAATGAATTGTCTTTTTAACATAATTA
This sequence comes from Winogradskyella schleiferi, assembly GCF_013394655.1. NCBI lineage: Bacteria > Pseudomonadati > Bacteroidota > Flavobacteriia > Flavobacteriales > Flavobacteriaceae > Winogradskyella > Winogradskyella schleiferi. The sequence continues at coordinate 4,538,808 of NZ_CP053351.1, read as the reverse complement.
TATGTGAAAACTCTATTTTAGTATGACCCTATTTTTGCCTTTCTTTGTTCAACTGTTTTATAATTAAGGTCAAAACAGGTCTAAAACACTTAAAACGTTTGCCAATTAAGAATTTAGGATTATATTTGCACCCGCTTTCTTAGAGGAAGGCATTATTATTTAATAATCAAATTAATAAAAACGTTACGCTATGTACGCAATTGTAGAGATAGCAGGGCAGCAATTTAAAGTTGCAAAAGACCAAAAAGTTTTTGTTAACCGTTTATCTACCGAAGAAGGTAAAAACGTTTCTTTCGATAACGTTCTTTTAATAGGAGATGGTGACAAAACAACTTTAGGCGCCCCAGCTATAGACGGAGCACAAGTAAGTGCAAAAGTCTTAAAGCACCTTAAAGGTGATAAAGTAATAGTTTTCAAAAAGAAAAGACGTAAAGGTTACCGTGTAAAAAATGGACACAGACAATCTTTAACTGAAATCGTAATCGAAAGTATTGTTGCTTCAGGAGCAAAGAAAGCTGCTCCGAAAAAGGAAACTAAAAAAGCTGAACCAAAAGTAGAAGCGAAAGCTGATGCAAAGCCAGAAGCTAAAAAAGAAGCGCCTAAAGCAAAACCAGTTGCTAAAAAAGCAACAGGAAAAGCTGACGATTTAAAGAAAATTGAAGGTGCTGGACCAAAAGCTGCTGAAGCATTGGTAAACGCTGGATACGAAACTTTTGAGAAAGTGGCTAACGCAAAAGCAGAAGAATTAAGCAATGTGCTTTCTGAAGCTAGCTCTAGATTAGCACACATCGTTACCGATACTTGGCCAAAACAAGCTAAATTAGCTGCAGATGGTAAGTGGGACGAATTAAAAGAATTACAAGAAAGATTAGACGGTGGAATTGAAAAGTAATTTTCAATTGCATTAAATTATAAACTAGTTCCTGACCTTACGTTAGGATAAAAAACCTTAAGATCATGGCTCATAAAAAAGGAGTTGGTAGTTCGAAGAATGGTAGAGAATCAGAATCGAAACGTTTAGGCGTTAAGATTTTTGGTGGACAAGCTGCTATTGCTGGAAACATTATCATAAGACAACGTGGTAACACGCACCATCCAGGTGAAAACGTTTACCAAGGAAAAGACCATACTTTACACGCTAAAGTTGATGGTTTAGTGAAATTTACTAAGAAAAAAGACAACAAGTCTTACGTTTCTATTGAGCCTTTTGAGGCTTAGGAAATTATTTTCTTAAAATTTATAAGAACCCTTTCTGGAAACAGAGAGGGTTTTTTTGTATTTTAGACTTTAGCAAAATATGTTATTATGAAATATCTATTATTACTAACTCTAGTTTTGTCTTCATTGAATGTGAAAGCTCAAAATGAATTCAAGAAAACAAGTTGTGATATAAATATGTCTATAAAAGACATTTTAAAAGAAGGATTTCAAAAAGACTGCAAAAACCTCAAGGACAAAATTATTGTTAGTTTTAAAGTTAAAGTTCCAAAACAAAAAACAGTATTTGTAAAAGGAAATTTACTTAACGACAAAGCAACGGATTATATTTCTAATGCAAAAGTTGGTGACAAAATAACGATATTTAACATTAAGGTGAAAAATAATATACCTGTTCATCCCATAACTATTACAATCAAAGAATAAACCTTACACAATCTCCATCTTCTTCAACAAAAAGCTAGCGTTCATATTTTGGCAGACGCCTTGTTTTAATTTGTAATCGAAAAAGAGTTCATCGTTTATGATTTCTGCGTCAAAATAATAGTTTTTTACTGCTCCTAATTCGGTTTCTATTTCTGTTAAGCTTAAATCGTGCGTAGCAATAATTCCTGTGGCATTTTGTTTCACTAACTTTTCTACGAATTTTCTGGAGCCAATGGCTTTATCGGTACTGTTAGTCCCTTTTAAAATTTCATCGAGGATTACGAAATAGTTTTTGTCGCTTTCAATGGTATCCACCACAAATTTTAATCGTGTCAATTCACTAAAGAAATAGGAGCTGTCGTCGGTTAACGAATCTGTGGTTCGCATGCTTGTAATTAACTTAATGGGCTTATACTTGCTCTCTTTTGCACACACAGGCAATCCAACATTGGCCATAACAATATGAAGTGCAACCGTTCTTAAAAAGGTGCTTTTCCCAGCCATGTTTGCGCCTGTCACAATAAAGAATTGTTCTTCTTCCAGCTTTAAATCACTATCTATTCGTTTTTCAGGATGTAATAAGGGATGTCCTAAACCTTTAGCCAAAATTGTAACTGGTTCATCTGTTAGAGTTGGATATGTAAAGCTTTGGTGGTTAAAGCCATAGTTTCCAAAACTATTAAACGCATCAAAGAAGGTTACGACCTCAAACCAATCGGCCACTTTATCGGCATTTTTAGAAATCCATTTTTCAACAGCATAGCTGTATCGTATATCAAGAAGCAGGTAGCCATTACCTAGAACCAATGAAATGAGATTATTTCTATTATCCAAAGCATCGAGTGCTTTTGAAAATTTTGAAAATATTTCAGATGCTTTTTGGTCTTCAGATTGAATCAATTGTTGCTTGGACTTTAATAATTCAGAATGAAACGTTGTCGTTTCAATAACCTCTAAAAGTAATGCATATTGCTTAAACGTATCTTTTGCGCTTCCTGTATGCTGTGCGAGAACATCAATTTTTTTCCAATATATGCCTGTAATACCGAGTCCCAACAATAACCAATATCCAATCATGGAAATCGGAATAATTTCCATAATTCCTAATCCAAGAATCACTAAAGATGCTATACTAAACGCAATAGTTAAAATATACTGTGCTTTTCCTAAAAAAGGTTTGTAATTTTTTAACCATGTAGTAATTGAAGCTGCGGAATGTTCTATTTCAACACCTTGTGCCACTGCGGTATAGTTTTGTCGCCATTCGGGCATTGCAGCCAATTCCTGTATCGCTTGTTGTCGCTCTTTAATATTTGTAATATCATTCGAAAGCAATTTTTCGGTTAACTTTTCGGTACCTTCTTTTATTGCTGTTCTATTGATAAATTGAAAGAAAGATCCTTTTCCAAATAAATCGATATCCAAACTAAAAAAATGCTTTGGGTTTTGGAATTCTGAGCCATCTGGTCGTTCATGAAAATTCCCTTTTGCTATGTTTAATTCGTTTTCGTTAATAGCAATCAGTCGTTTGTGTAGGTTTCTTTTCGACTTTAAGTCTGTATATCGCGATAATAGAAAAAGGAAAATGGCCATACCAACGACACCAATACCTGCCGCAATTTGCCAGTTTTTATAGGTAAAATAAATGCCTATTCCTGTAAGTATAAAAACGGAAAGTCTAAGTACGCTGAAAAGACTCAGTTGTTTGAATATACGCTTAGATTCCTTTTGATTTACCTCTAATTGTTCTTTATAAAAAGTATTTGGGTTTTGCATGATGCTGAATTAAAAAATCCCAAGATAATACTTTACCTTGGGATTCTATTATTTTTTGTCCTTCCCTAAAGGAAGGGTTGGGATGGGTCTATCCTTTTAATGTCGCAGCTAAATATTCACGATTCATACGCGCAATATTCTCCAGAGAAATACCTTTAGGGCATTCCACTTCGCAAGCTCCAGTATTTGTACAGTTACCAAAACCTTCTTCATCCATTTGCTTTACCATATTTAAAACACGATCGGTAGCTTCCACTTGACCTTGTGGTAATAATGCAAACTGAGACACCTTAGCTGATACAAACAACATTGCCGAAGAGTTTTTACAACTTGCTACACAAGCACCACAACCAATACATGTTGCTGCATCAAAAGACTTATCTGCATTTTCCTTTTCAATCGGAATTGAATTTGCATCTTGTGTGTTTCCTGAAGTATTTACAGAAATAAAACCTCCTGCATGTTGAATACGGTCAAAGGAACTTCTATCTACGATTAAATCTTTAATAACTGGAAATGCGGTTGCTCTCCATGGTTCTATGTAGATTGTATCACCATCTTTGAAACTTCTCATGTGCAGTTGGCACACAGTAACCATGGTATCTGGTCCATGCGCTCTCCCATTTACAAACATTGAACATGATCCACAAATTCCTTCTCGGCAATCATGATCAAAAGCAACTGGTTCCTCGCCTTTATCAATAAGCTCCTGATTTAAAACATCAAGCATTTCTAGAAATGACATATCTGGCGATACATCGCTCATTGGATAATCGACTATCTTTCCTTTATCATTGGCATCTTTTTGACGCCATATTTTTAATGTTAAATTCATAGCTTTTTTTATTTGTAACTTCTCTCTTTCACTTCAATATTTTCGTATACTAAATCTTCTTTATGAAGCACAGCATCTTTAGGTTCTCCTTTATATTCCCAAGCCGAAACAAACTGAAACTCTTTGCGACGCATGGCTTCACCTTCTGGGGTTTGATATTCTTCTCTAAAATGTCCTCCTGCTGATTCCTCTCTTACTAAAGCATCTTTAGCGAATAGCTCTCCTAACTCCAAGAAATCCGCAACACGACCAGCTTTGGCCAATTCTTCATTATATTCGTCTGCCCTTCCTGGAATTTTAACACCTTTCCAAAATTCCGCTCTTAATTCTGCAATTTCAGTAATAGCTTCCTTAAGATCTTTAGCGTTTCTAGCCATTCCGCATTTATTCCACATAATTTTTCCTAAACGCTTATGGAAATGGTCAACAGAATGTGTGCCGTTATTATTAATTAACTTGTCGAGTGTTTCAGTCACACTTTTTTCAGCATCATCAAATTCCTTTGTTTCTGTAGGGATTGGACCTGTTCTAATATCATGGGCTAAATAATCACCTATTGTATAAGGCAATACGAAATAACCATCAGCAAGTCCTTGCATTAATGCAGAAGCACCTAATCGGTTAGCTCCATGATCTGAGAAATTAGCTTCTCCAATACAGTATAAACCAGGCACCGTTGTCATTAAATTATAATCGACCCAAATACCTCCCATTGTGTAATGAACCGCTGGATAAATCATCATTGGTGTTTCGTACGGATTCTGATCTACAATTTTCTCGTACATCTGAAATAAGTTTCCGTATTTATTTTTTACGATTTCCTGACCTAATTTTTTAACTAGCGCCTCATCATTTTCGTCTAATCCTTTAACGTGAGCTTGTTCTTTTCCATAACGCATAAAGGCTGAGGCGAAATCCAAATACACTGCTTCACCGGTTTTATTCACTCCGTAACCAGCATCGCAACGTTCTTTTGCAGCTCTAGAGGCTACATCTCGTGGAACCAAGTTACCAAACGCAGGATAACGACGCTCTAAGTAATAATCTCTATCTTCTTCAGCTAAATCTGTTGGTTTTAAACTGCCATCACGAATAGCTTCAACATCTTTTTTATGTTTTGGTACCCAAATACGTCCATCATTTCTCAACGACTCAGACATTAAGGTTAATTTTGATTGATGATCTCCAGAAACTGGAATACATGTTGGGTGAATTTGCGTATAACATGGATTTGCAAAATAGGCACCACGTTTATGTGCTTTCCACGCTGCTGTTACATTACTACCCATAGCATAAGTAGAAAGGTAAAATGCATTTCCGTAGCCTCCTGTTCCCAATACAACAGCATGTGCTGAATGACGTTCAATTTCGCCTGTCACCAAATTACGTGCTATAATACCTCTAGCTTTTCCGTCAACAACGACAACGTCTAACATTTCGTGACGTGTAAACATCTTGATTTTACCACGACCAATTTGACGATTCATGGCTGAATAGGCTCCTAATAATAATTGTTGACCTGTTTGACCTTTAGCATAAAATGTACGTGATACCAAGACGCCACCAAAGGAACGATTATCTAATAAACCACCATAATCACGAGCAAAGGGCACACCCTGAGCCACACATTGGTCAATAATATTAGTGGATACCTCGGCCAAACGATGCACATTAGCTTCGCGCGAGCGGTAATCACCACCTTTTACAGTATCATAGAATAAACGGTAAGTTGAGTCACCATCACCTTGGTAATTTTTTGCTGCATTGATTCCACCTTGTGCCGCAATTGAATGGGCACGTCTTGGCGAATCTTGAAAACAAAACGCCTTTACGTTATAGCCAAGTTCGGCTAAAGTTGCGGCAGCAGAACCACCAGCCAAACCCGTACCAACAACAATAACATCAATAAGACGCTTATTAGCAGGATTAACGAGGTTAATTTCGTTTTTATGATTAGTCCACTTATCTTCAAGTGGTCCTTTTGGTATTTTAGAATCTAAAGCCATATTAGATGTGTATTATTAGTGATTAAAATGATGGAATAATGCAATAAATATGAATCCTATTGGAATTACAATTGCATAGAATTTTCCGAATCCCTGTAATCCTTTTGTGTATTTATTATTTGCTCCAACCGATTGGAATGCAGAGTCAAAACCATGTAGTAAGTGAAGTGACAGGAATACAAAGCCAAGGCAATAAAGGGCTACACGCCATATAGGTTCAAATTTATGAACGAGTTCCTCATAAAACCGAAAGCCACTATTTACATTATCGGGATCGATCAATCCAGTCATATCGCCTTTGAAATATTTGATATTAATTTCGGGCGCCCAAAAATCAATCATGTGAATGATTAGGAATATAAGAATAAATCCTCCACTCCAAATCATGTTTCTACTCATCCAAGTAGAATTGTCTGATGGATTATTTTTAGAATAGCTAATTTTTCTGGCCTTGTTATTTCTGATTTCTAATACGAATCCCATGACAAAATGAAATATCACCCCAAAAATTAAAATGGGTTGAATCACAAATTGAATAACCCAAAAAGTTCCCATAAAGTGGGATACTTCATTAAAAGTATCTGGACTTACTACAGAAAGAAAGTTGATTGCAAAATGTTGTAATACAAAAATCATTAGGAAGAGTGCCGAAAGTGCCATGGCAAACTTTCTTCCAATCGAAGAATTTAGAATTCCGCTCATTGTTAATCTAATTTATTTTAGTCTCGCAAAGATACAGCGCAATTGGCGTAATCCCAACTGACAATTGTCATAAAGATTTATTTAGAATGAATTTAATTAGAAACACTAGGAATCAATCCTCTTAATCCCATATCAACCACTTGTTCACCAGCAGAAGGTTCGTATTGCCCATCTGCATTCACTTCCGTCCATTCAAAACTATCATTAACTGAAAACGAAAGCGTTACAGTCACATCTTCAGTTTCATTTCCTGTAATAGTAAATGGGTTGGAAAATTCACCAGTAACAATACAAGACCCTTGAGGTACTGGCGAAGTTGCAAACAACGGGTTGGGAACAGTTGTTGCGCCTGGAGGTGCTTGCCCTTGAGTGGTGAAACCCAAAGCTTCAAAAGCCCAAAACCCTTGCAGAACATCATCGTTTACTGCAATTGCACTTCCGTTTAAATCAAATGTGGTGATGTAATTGTTATAACCAACAAAGCTTGCTAAAGTTCCGGTAATTTCAGAACCGTTATTTAAGAGCTGAATATCGCCTTCCTGATAGGCCAAAGATACTCTAACCCATTCGTAAGAACCTGAAGCAACTTCACTCAAAGGCATACTTAAAAACACCTCATCATCACCAGCAAAAATAGCCTGTTGAAAATCAATGGCCATGGCGCCACCTGCATCGGTTTCCTCTCCTACAAAAACCACCTCGCCTTGTCCCAATTGGGTCGTGGCAGTAGGTGCAAACTCAATATAATTGGCACTCATTTTTTGAATGGTTGGCGTTTGTGCTGCATTCCCATCTGGAATTGTAGCGGGTTGGCCTAAATTGTTTAAGCGTTGTTGGTTGGCATCAAAGTTTAACTTTATAATAAGGTTAGCTGCTGAGGGTTGTTGCGAATCGTCATTATCGGTTCCACAAGAGAACACCATTCCAAAGATTGCTAATACTAATACTGATTTAAGATGTTTCATTTTACTAGTTATTTAATTTCAAAAGTCGTTTTGGAATTGTCTATTTGTATCGTATAAACGCCTTTTGGTAAATAATATTTCTTATTGCCTGTTTCTTTAAAATGAATACTCGCATCTTCTTTCATTAAAGCCTTCTTTCCTTTTTCATCAAGTTCTAAATTATAATCCACGTAATTAAATCCTTTCTCAACCGCTACAGACAGCTTCACTAATTCGGAGCCCTCTTGAGACTGTATTTTCAAGGTTTTATTTCTCGAAGATTTACTAAAAAATCTAATCGTGGTTTCTGGTTCAAAAGCATCAAACCAAGGACTCCAAGAACTTCCCCATTGAGCAGAATGTGTTATCGGTTGGATATCCATGAAGGTAATATCATTCGTAGTCTCATCAGCGTTTATAATTTGAAGGGCTTCAATATTAGCCTTATAAATACTTCGGCCGTGCGTTCCTAATACTAAATCTTTAGCTTCGGGTTGAATCACGATATCATGAACAGCCACATTTGGAAGTCCTTTTGAAAATATATGCCACAATTTTCCCTTATTAAAAGAGACATACGCACCATTATCAGTTCCTAAATACAATACATTTTCATTAAACGTGTCTTCCTTTATTACATTAACTGGCGACGTAGGAATGTTGGCACTAATGTCTTTCCACGTTTGTCCGTAATCGTCGCTCCTATAAACATAGACTTTAAAATCATCCCAACGATACCCATTCAAGGTTACGTAAACACGTTCTTTTTTATGTTGCGAGGCAATCACTCTACTTACCCATAAATCTTTTGGCAATGCATTCGAAATTGTGGTCCAGCTTCCTCCTGCATCTTTAGTCATACTTACTACACCATCATCGCTTCCTGTGTAAATCAATCCGAATTGAAAGGGGCTTTCGCTAATAGAAGTCAAGGTGCCATAAGCGACATTTCCTTTTTTTCCACCATTGGTTAAATCATCGCTTATGGCTTCAAAATCATCACCTTTATTCATGGAACGCATCAACTTATTCCCACCCAAATACAGAATATCCTGATTGTGTGGCGACAACAAAATAGGTGTTTGCCAGTTAAAACGGTATGGTGTTTCTCCCAAGGTATGTTTGGGTTGAATGTATTTTAGCTCGTTGGTTTCACGATTGATTCTATAGTAATTCCCAAACTGAAATCCCGTATAAACGATATTCGCATCACGACTATCAATCTGAATTTGCATACCATCGCCTCCCATTAGCTCTTCCCATGGGTATTGTCCGCTTTGGTGCCAAGATTTATCTTCCCTGGCATTGTTAGCACCAACCCAAACGCCATTATCTTGTAATCCGCCATAAACATTATATGGTTTTTCATTATCGACGTTGATGGCATAAAATTGGCCAACGGCTGGCGAATTCAGCTTTATCCAACTTTCGCCGTCGTCGTAGCTCATGTTGAGTCCACCATCATTGCCATCGATTAAATGACCTTGCTTTTTAGGATTTACCCAAAGCGCCTGATGATCGGCATGAACATTTTCACGACTGATAGAAGTAAATGTTTTGCCAGCATCTTTCGATTTTAAAATGGGCACTCCCATAATATAAATGCCATTTTTATCTTGTGGATCTACTCTAATTTCCCCAAAATAATAGCCATAACTGTAATACAAACCATCGATATAATCCTCATGTGTTTTGTCCCAAGATTTTCCTCCATCTGTACTTATATAAACCTCAGCACCAATAACAGGCGTATCAAACAACATAGCATTGGCATCTTCTAAGTAATGTGCCAAATCAATAGGTTTTACAGATCCACTACTCACCAATTGCTTTACGTTAGAGGCTCTGTATTTTTCTTGAAACCCGTTAGTTTTAAGATAATCGTTGAGTGCGTTATCTTCGAGATTCATAAAGGCATCAACGCTCATTGTTTTAAAATCGTCTTTTGTTAATCCTGAAGTTTCTCCTTTTTTAGGCTCCTTTTTTCTATGGAAATGACTATCGTGCAAAGCATAAATGGTGTTTTCATCAAAAACTGCAATTCCTATTCTACCAACACCTTCGCCTGTTGGGAAACCGCTCTTCTCAGTGGTTACCTTTTTCCATGTTTCTCCGCCATCGGTACTTTTGTAAATGGCTGAATTAGTTCCGTTTCCTGTAAAATTCCATGCTTTTCGATCTCTTGTCCAAGACGAAGCGAACATCACATTAAAATTATCTGGCGCATGTTGCACGTCAATGATGCCACTTTTATTATCCACAAATAAGGTTCTGTTCCATGTGTTTCCGCCATCTGTGGTTTTGTAAATGCCGCGTTCTTCATTAGGTGAATACAGGTGACCTGTCACTCCAACAATCACTTCTTCTGGATTTTTAGGATTGATAAGAATACGACCAATATGATGCGAGTCTGGCAAACCAACATGCTCCCAAGTTTTACCGTTATCATTGGATTTTAAAATGCCAATACCTGCATAACTGGAACGTGAGCTATTATTTTCGCCTGTCCCAACCCAAATGGTTCTGTTTTTCCAATCGACAGCAATATCGCCAACATTTTGAGTTGGAGCATTATCTAAAATCGGTGTGAATGTCGTGCCGTTATTGGTGGTATGCCATACGCCTCCAGACGCATATCCAACATAAAATTCGGATGGTGTTTCCGGGTTCACATCCACATCAACTACACGACCGCTCATAACAGTTGGCCCAATACTCTCAAAAGGTACATTTTTGACCAGTGACGTTTCGGTCATTTGTTGTTTCTGCTGCAAAGCCTGCTTATTCGTTGCTGCTGAGGTTGCAGGTTGTTGGGAAAACGCAACAACTGAACTTATAAAAAATAAGAGTGATAAAAGTTTTGATTTAAACATGTTTGCTGGATTTTTAATGCCGTTAATTTAAACATTTCAGAATAAAACCTCATAAAAGTCTCTTAATTTATAAGAGATTATTTGCTTTGGCTTTTGCTTGCGGTTTTGTTTGTTTATTTTTGGGATTATCATATAGGAAGCACACAAATGTCAGCTTGAGCGCAGTCGAAAGCTATTAAATCTATCCACTTAAGACACTTCGACTGCGCTCAAGCTGATAATCAATCTAATATTAATAAGATTCCTTTCCGATAGTTATCGGAATTCACGGGAATTAAAAACTAAATTTTTCTGATGAAATACAATCCCATAAACAATCAACTTTTTATAAAAAACCGCAAAAATTTTATGGCTCAAATGGTGCCAAATAGTTTAGCCGTATTTAATTCTAACGATATTTATCCCATTGGTGCCGACAGTACGATACCTTTTCAACAAGACCGTAATATATTTTACTTAAGTGGTGTAGACCAGGAAGAAAGCATCTTGGTACTTTTTCCAGATTGTCCAAATCCAAAACACCGGGAAATTTTATTTTTAACCGAAACGAACCCACATATTGCAGTTTGGGAAGGTGAAAAACTAACCAAGGAAAAAGCACTTGAAACAGCGGGAATAAAAACGGTGTATTGGCTTGATGATTTCGACAAAATCATGAAGGAAATTATGTCACAAGCAGACACCATTTACATCAATACCAATGAACATTATCGTGCCAATGTTGCCACGGAAACCCGTGAAGCACGTTTTAATAAAAAGATCAAGGCAGAGTTCCCAGCGCATAAAGTGGAAAAAAGCAATCCTATTTTGCAACGTTTACGTTCGGTAAAAGATCCTTTGGAACTCGACCTTATACAAGAAGCTTGTAATATCACGGAAAAAGGATTTCGGAGAATTTTGGACTTTGTAAAACCAGGCATTTGGGAGTATAATATTGAAGCCGAGTTTATGCACGAGTTTTTAAACAACCGCTCAAGAGGATTTGCATACACACCAATTGTCGCTTCTGGTAACAATGCCAATGTGTTGCATTATATTGAAAACAACCAGCAATGTAAAGCTGGTGATTTAATTCTATTGGATGTTGGTGCAGAATACGCCAACTATGCCAGTGATATGAGTAGAACCATTCCTGTTTCGGGTCAATTTACCAAACGCCAAAAAGAGGTTTATAACGCCGTGAATCGTGTAAAAAACGAAGCCACAAAACTATTGGTTCCAGGCGCTATTTGGGCCGATTACCATGTGGAAGTTGGCAAATTAATGACTTCAGAATTAATAGGCCTTGGTTTACTGGACAAAGCCGATGTGCAAAATGAAGACAAAGATTGGCCGGCCTACAAAAAATATTTTATGCATGGCACCTCGCACCATATGGGATTAGATACGCATGATTACGGCATACTTCACGAACCTATGAAAACCAATATGGTCTTTACCGTAGAACCTGGTATTTATATTCCGGATGAAGGTTTTGGCATCCGTTTGGAAGATGACGTGGTGATACAAGAAGAGGGCGAACCGTTTAATTTGATGCGTCATATTCCTATTGAGGCTGATGAGATTGAGGAGATAATGAATGGTTAAACCTTATAAGTTTATTTGAAACTGAATTCTTTTATTTCTTATAATTTTTTCAAGTTCTTCTATTGTCAACATGGCGTAAGAAGGTGACTTTACGTTTAAACATACAAAACAAAATCTAAACCTATAACCTAATAATTTCCCGAAATTAAATTCATTTTCAGTAGCACCAAAAAAGAATCCTTTTGGATTTTCGGGAAGATATTTTTTTGTTGTTTTTAATTCAACAAAAAGTATTTCATCTAGATGAGTTTCTATGAAGTCTTTCTCAAATTTTATTCCTTTTAGTTTTGGAATATATATCATATCAAAAGACTGTAAATAATTATGTGGAATATTAACTCTATCTAAGAGTTCTTTTTTCATATCCTTATCTATTTTGAAAAAGCCAGTTTGTTCTTCGATTAGATAGTTAATTCCTTGCTTTTCAGTGACATTGTTAGATAATGTCAGTTTGAACGAATGTTTTCTTGACATTATTTATTAACTTTTAATTCATAATCATTAAAACTAAGTTTAGTATTTTGTTTTTTGAAATCTATCAATTCAGATACATCCATTTCAAAAGCTTTAGCAAATACCAAAATATTAGTAAGTGAAATATTACGCTCGCCACGTTCAATCATTCCAATATATGTTCTATGAAAACCTGTTAAAAAAGATAATTTCTCTTGGCTTAGTCCTGCTTGAGTTCTTAAGTGTCGAACTCGATTACCAAATTCTATAAGTATGAATTGATTTACCATTAATCAAAACTATACTTATTGTATGCGTTATTCAACATACAATAAGTATCATTTCCTTATATTTGATGAAAAAAGATATTATGGAAAAATATGCAAGAAAAAGTGATGTTGATGGCAACGGAATGAACAGTGGATATTGTTTTGGTAATGGAGATTTTTATTGCCAAAATGAAGAACAAGCTAAACAATATATAGAATCATTAGGATTAGATTGGAAAAATGAACTAAGTAAATTCAACACCAGAGAAGAATGGTTCTATTTTACAGAATGGGAAGAAATTGACCCAGAAGATTTTTTTGATAGTGAAGGTAATTCATATACAACATGTAAAAGATGTAATCAACCTGTAAAGCAAAAAAGTAAAATTTGTAAAAAATGTTTTTCAGCAATTTAATTTAAACGCTCACAACCGTACCCTCAAAAACATAACGCTGTAACTTCTGCAAAGTTTCCAACTTATCACTAGAATTTACCAAAAGTGAAATGTTATTGTTACTGCCGCCATAGGCAATCATACGGACATTAACATCTTGTAGCACTTGGAATAACTGTGGTGTATCTGGATGGTAAATAATTTGATTACCAACCAAGCAAACGATACTCATATAATCGTCAATCTCTACGGTGGCGAATTTTTCGAGTTCTTCTGTGATGGACTCTAAATGTGTGGTGTCGTCAATGGTTAGGGAAACGGCGATTTCAGACGTGGTAATCATATCAATGGAGGTTTCGTATTTTTCAAAGACCTCAAAGACTTTCTTTAAAAAACCGTGAGCCAACAACATACGTACCGACTTTATTTTTATGGCTGTAATCCCATCTTTGGCGGCAATGGCTTTTATGCCTTCACCATGAATTTGGTTGGTAATTAAAGTCCCATGTGCGTTAGGCGCCATCGTGTTTTTAAGTCGCAATGGAATGTCTAAACTACGTACTGGCATTACGGTTTGTGGATGTAAAATTTTAGCACCAAAATAGGCCAATTCCGCAGCTTCATCATAAGATAAATGCGATAAGGCTGTGGTATTATTTACAAAACGTGGATCGTTGTTATGGAAGCCGTCGATGTCGGTCCAGATTTGGACTTCTTCGACTTCAAGTGCTGCACCAATGATGGTAGCTGTGTAATCGCTTCCGCCACGTTGTAAGTTGGTAATTTGCCCTTCGGCATCCAAACAAATAAACCCTTGTGTGATATAAATATCGCTGTCTTGGGATTGATTAATAAGACGCTCTAAATTTTGTTTGATGTAGAAATTATCGGGTTCGTTGGTGCGGTCTATACGCATAAATTCTAAAGCTGGCAGCAAGGTGGCTTTTAAACCTTCTTGTTGTAATAGTCGGCTAAACATAAACGTGGACAACAACTCGCCATTGGCCACAATAGTATTGTGCAATAATGTAGAGTGCGGCTGACTGGCAGCATCCAATAACGCATCGAAAATCGAAGTGACATAGGAACTGACCTCGCTACGTAAGGTTTTGTCGGTAATTAAATCGTTTACTGTGGACTTATAACTATGGTGAAGTTGACTGATTTTATGTTTCGCCTGCGACACTTCCTTGACCTTTATCAATCCTGAAATCTCTACCAAAGCATTGGTGGTTCCAGACATGGCAGAAAGGACGACTATCTTTTTACCTTTAGTATTGATGATATCTTTTACGTGGTTCATATTAATGACAGAACCTACAGAAGTGCCTCCAAATTTATAGACTAACATAACTATTCAAATTTTAGGTTGTAAATGTAAATACGATAGCAATGCTTACCATAAAAATGTAAAAATTTGTATGTCTTTTTACAAAATGTTAATTATATAACAACTATAATCAATTCCCCTTCCTTCGTTACTGGAAATGAAGAAATTTACCTTTGCTTTGTTATAAAATCAGATTTTTCAGACAATTTTAGTCTTAAAATTTAGTACATGACAAAAATAGAAGTAATCGATTTTTTTGCCACAAATACACGAATCTGATATAGGCTATTTATGAAGTTCTATAAATCTTAGGAACAAACCTTAGGTCTGTTTCATTTGTTTTATGAATAGTCAATTATTTTATAATATAGAAAACGAGTGAATTCGTGTATTTGTGGCAAAATATATAGTGATTAATAAGTAACGCTTTATCAAAAACTCCCAACAATACTTTCGAGTTCTTGGTAGGCTTAAAATCTTGATTTTCATTTGTTTAGGGCTTATTCAGTTTTTTGAAGTTCCAAATCATGAAAATCAAAACTAAAATCGGTAATTGGCGCAATATATTTCATGGTGGCTGAAACAGCTTCTTCCTTTTCATTAAAGGCAAATTGCACATAGACATCTGCGTCATAACTTCTATTGTTCCATTTGGCAACAAAAGTGGTCGCATTTAAGGGCAATAACTCGCCAAACAATCTGGACGAACGTTTACTCTTTATCACATACCCTTTATTTGCATCGTGTGAAATAATCACGTCCCCAAACCAATCGTCGGTGTACGTGCCCACAATATGTTCTGGTTTCGGTAAGGTTTTTAATTTTTGGGCTTTTTCAACTTTAGAGTACACTTCTGCTTTTATACTATCGTTATACTTAATGTAATCTGCGTTTCGCTTTCCATATTTTTCAATCCAATCTCTATTGTCATATCCTAAATACGAATCTTTAATAGTGTTGGTAATGGTGTTAAAAGCTGAACCGTTCATTTGGTTGGTCAACACCACAATGGCTAAATCCAAATCCGGAATCATGGTAAACTGTGTAACCGTACCCAATAAACCACCTGTGTGATACACTTGTTTATGGCCGCCTTTGACGTCTGCAACAAACCAACCTAAACCATATCCCTTAAAATTAGAGTCATACGAATCGTTAGGATAAACCTTTAAAGGGGTCTGTAATTGCCAAAGCTCATGAAACTGTTTTTCACTTAATATACGTTCACCATCTTTTGTTACCGCATCGTTCATTAAAAATTCTGCCCAAGTCAACATATCTGGGACGTTGCTCATTATGCCTCCTGCAGGATTGGCCAGTTCGCTCCAATCGTGTGGAATCTGGATGACTTTTCCGTCAGCCATGGTATGCGCATCAATAATATTCGATTTATCGGTAACTCTGTTGTAAGCGGCTTTACTACTGGTCATCCCAACCGGTTTCATAATTTTGGTTTCAATAAATTCTTCCCAAGACAGACCGCTGACCCGTTTTAAAACTTCACCCGCAATAATGAACATATTATTATTGTAAGCGAATTTACTTCTGAATGAGGTTTCTGGTTCCAAATATTTTACATTCTTAATAACATCGTCAACCGTAAAATCACTGCCTTCAGGAAAAAACATTAAATCGCCCGCGCCTAAACCCATGCCACTTCTGTGCGTTACCAAATCCCGAACCGTGAAATTGTCAGTTACCCAAGAATCGTGTAATTGAAATTCCGGAATATGCTGCCTTACTTTATCGTCCCAATTTAATTTGCCAGCATCAACCATCATCGCTAATGCAAAACAAGTAAACCCTTTACTGTTTGAAGCAACACCGACTAAGGTTTCAGCATTCATCTCTTTTTTATTGGTCAAGGATCGTACACCATGACCTTTGGCATACACAATTTCTCCATCCTTATAAATACCAACTGAAATGCCAGGCACATCAAAAGTGGTTAGGGTTTCCTTGATAAGATTATCAAGTTGTTGTTCTTCAATTTGAGCGTTTAATAGAAAAGCCGAAACAATAAGTGCTGCAGTAAATAGTCGTTTTAAAAACATTAGGTATTGAATTTAGTTTTGAATGCTTCCAAAGATACTAAATTGTTATAATGATTAATGGTGTAAAACATTTTCAAAATTTATCTTTGCCCACATGACTTTAGATTACAAAAACAGTACAATTAACTATACCACTGAAGGTAAAGGAGAAGCTCTTGTTTTACTTCACGGTTTTCTTGAAACCTTAGAGATGTGGAACGATTTTATTCCTGAATTTTCACAAACCCATCAAGTGATTTGCATCGATTTGTTGGGCCATGGTAAAACTGGTTGTTTGGGTTATGTGCACACAATGGAAGCTATGGCGGAAGCTGTTTTTGCTGTTTTGGAACATCTAAATATTGAAACTGCATATTTTGTTGGGCATTCCATGGGCGGTTATGTAACCTTGGCTTTGGCCGAAAAGCACCCTGAATTATTTAAAGGTCTGTGTTTAATGAACTCCACTTTTGAAGCCGATGATGATGAAAAGAAACAACTGCGTACGCGTGCCAATGCCATGGCCAAAACAAATTTTCAAAATTTAGTACGTATGTCTTTCGTAAATTTATTTGCACCCGAAAGTAAGGATACTTTTAAAAATGACGTTATAGATGCTTTGCAAATTGCATTGCAAACACCAGTACAAGGTTACATCGCAGCTTCAGAAGGCATGAAATTAAGACCCAATCGCTTTGAGATTTTAAAAAATTTGAAAACTAAGCGGCTAATTATTATCGGTAGTAAAGATGGTTTAATTGATGGTAATAATCTTATCAATCAAATTGAACATACGGCAATTGAATTTGTAGCGTTTTCAGAAGGACATATGAGTCATATTGAGAATAAATCAGAATTAACTTACAATTTATTACATTTCATCGAAAATTAATCCCTTTAAACGTTTTGTTTGTTCTTTTTTTCTAAGTTTACCTCAGTATTAAAATATTAATTGTAAACAAACCGATCATGAAACCTACAAAACTATACTGTGATTTATTTGGCCATAATTATCAAATAAGCAAAAAAGTAACCAATCACGTCAAAGAGTACACCTGCAAGTGTTGCAAGAAACAATTAACGACAAACACTAATGGAAGTCTTACCGAATTAACGGAGAAACGTCAAGAAATAAATTCAGCTTTAGAACGTATTTACAACAACCGAACGATGCGTTTAAAGCAAAAAATGCTCAGTTCGTCGATTTGTTAATTGTTAACAACTTTTTAGTAACTATTTTTCTTATATTTCAAACCCTACTTGAAAACCTAATACCTCTAAGAAAACTAGTAAATGAAAAATGTTTATTGCTCATTGTTTGGTCACGACTATAAAGTCTCCAAAAATGTTACTTACCACGTTAAAGAATATAAGTGTAAAAACTGTAAATCTGAAATGACCATCGATGGCGATGGAAAATTTATTCCTTTAACACCAAAATTCAAAGAAATCAATTCTGTATTGAATCGTGTGCACACCAAACGACTTGAAAAGAGTCAGCGATTTGTTATGCTTGATTTTTAAGCGCATTCCAACCTTTAGCTATAATCGGAATCTTTTCTTCCGCTCTTGTTACTAAATGCATACCTCTGTCTTCTTCCGTTATATAGCCAATAACCGTTAAGTTCGGGTTGCCTTTTATTTTAGGAAAATCGTCTTGGGCAATGGTCATTAATAATTCGTAATCCTCACCACCATTTAATGCAATTGTAGTACTGTCTAAATTAAATTCCTCACAAGTTGAAATCACCTGCGGATCTAAAGGAATCTTAGTTTCGTAAATATCTGCACCAACCTTACTTTGCTTACATAAATGGATGATTTCAGAGGAAATGCCGTCGCTAACATCTATCATACTAGTCGGTTTTACTTCCAATTGCTTAAGTAATTCTACAATATCCTTGCGTGCTTCCGGTTTAAGTTGTCGCTCAATAATATAAGTGTACATGGATAAATCGGGTTGGTTATTTGGGTTCACTTTAAAGACTTCCTTTTCGCGCTCCAAAACCTGTAAGCCCATAAAAGCACCACCAACATCACCTGTCACTACGATTAAATCATTAGGTTTTGCTCCAGAACGTAACACTTCGTTGCCTTTGTCAACTTCACCAATCGCTGTCACGGAAATTATCAATCCAGAAGTTGAAGACGTAGTATCGCCACCGATTACATCGACATTGTAAATTTCTGCTGCTGTGGAAATTCCATCGTACAATTCTTCAAGTGCCTCCAGAGGGAAACGATTAGAAACAGCTATTGAAACCGTAACCTGCGTGGCAACAGCATTCATGGCATAAATATCCGAAAGGTTGACTACAATCGCCTTATAGCCCAAGTGTTTTAAAGGTGCGTAACTCAAATCAAAATGCACGCCTTCCACTAATAGATCTGTAGAGACAACAACTTGTTTTTTACCAAAATTTAAAACAGCAGCATCGTCGCCAATACTTTTTACGGTAGATTTTTGGGTCACTTTAAAGTGTTCCGTCAAATGTTCTATCAGTTTAAATTCGCCTAATTCGCTTAAAGGGGTTCGCTGTGGATTTTTATCTTCTATCATAATGCAAAAATATTGTGCTTTTTTTGAATAGAATTATTTCTATGGTAATTTATTGTAAAAAGATCCAATCTCCTATTATCGAAATTTATCCATAACCCGAATATCTCCAGTTAATTATTTGATTAGAATCTAAATATTTTATGTATTTCATCGAAAAATCGAGCATCTTGACAAAAAATTGACTTGGTTTTATATAAATTGTGATCCCCTAATAATTTTAACCTATGAAACCTACCTCTGCCGAAACACTCCCTTGTGCCGTTTTTGGGCACAATTACGTAAGATCAAAAACCAATATTGACCATACTATTGAAATGACGTGTTCACATTGCGATACCGTTGTGGTTACTGATCGTCATGGAAATTTTGAAAATCATACCGTTCCCAACAGCCAAATAACCGATACCTTACAAGAATTATATAGGCTTACAAAACGTATTTCTAAAACAAAAGTAGCTATATAGTCCCCATTCAACATTGACTTTTATTTAATTTAACTTCCATAGCCAAATCTTATTAAATCATATGCTAATATAATGTTAGTACCTATGGTTTAACCCTTGTTATATCGTATATTTGCATTCTATTTAGAGTAAATCTATATAAGAATATGATAAAAGTTTCTGAAACAGCTAAAAAGAAAGTCGTAGAACTGATGAATGACGATGGCTTTAACCCAACTACAGATTTTGTTAGAGTTGGTGTAAAAAGTGGTGGTTGCTCTGGTTTGTCTTACGATTTAAAGTTTGATAACTCACGAGCCGAAGACGATAAGGTTTTTGAAGATAATGGTGTAAAAATCATTGTGGACAAAAAGAGCTTTCTATACCTTATTGGTACCACTTTAGAATATTCTGGTGGCTTAAACGGAGCCGGCTTTGTCTTTAATAACCCAAATGCGAACCGCACTTGTGGTTGCGGAGAGAGCTTTTCGCTGTAAATGAAGTTCAAAATTTAAAATTGTTAATTCAAAGTTATGGCAACAGTAAAGCAGTTTGAAGATTTAGAAATATGGAAATTAGCTCGAGTTCTTTGCAAAGAAATAAATAAGATTGCAAATGCCACAGGATTAAGAACAGATTACAAACTATATAGCCAAATAGATGGTTCATCAGGTTCCGTCATGGATAATATTGCAGAGGGGTTTGAAAGAAACGGAAATAAAGAATTTATACAATTTCTATCTATCGCAAAAGCATCATGTGGAGAAACAAGATCCCAATTGTACAGGGTTTTAGATAGAAATTATGTGAGTAATGATGAGTTCATGGTGCTCAAGGACCAAACCATGGTATTGAGCAGAATGATTGGAGGATTTATGAACTACCTAAAAAAAAGTGATTTAAAGGGAAGCAAGTACAAAGCAGACTAGCCCAACTTTGAATTTTAAATTAAAAATTCGGAATTGAATATGAGTAAATATACTGAAGACGACCTTAGAGAAGAATTAAAAACCAAAGAATACGAATACGGTTTTTATACAGATATTGAATCTGACACCTTTCCTATTGGTTTGAATGAAGAGATTGTTATTGCCATTTCCAAGAAAAAAGAAGAACCGGAATGGATGACGGCTTGGCGATTGGAAGCGTTTAAAGTTTGGAAGGAAATGACTGAGCCAGATTGGGCAAATGTTCATTATGAAAAGCCAGATTTTCAAGCGATTTCCTATTATTCAGCACCCAACAGTAAACCAAAATACGATAGTATTGATGAAGTGGACCCAGAATTATTGGCGACTTTTGAAAAATTAGGTATTTCATTAGACGAGCAAAAGAAATTAGCTGGCGTAGCCATGGATGTCGTTGTTGATTCTGTTTCAGTAGCAACAACCTTCAAAAAGACTTTAGGCGAAAAAGGAATTATCTTTATGAGTATTTCTGAAGCTATAAAGGAACATCCAGAATTGGTTAGGAAACATCTTGGAACTGTAGTGCCACAAAAAGATAATTTTTACGCAGCATTGAATTCTGCCGTATTTAGTGATGGTTCATTCTGTTATATTCCAAAAGGCGTTCGTTGTCCGATGGAATTATCAACCTATTTTAGAATCAACCAAGCAGGAACAGGTCAGTTTGAAAGAACGCTTGTTATCGCTGACGAAGGCAGTTATGTCTCTTATCTAGAAGGTTGTACTGCACCAAGTAGAGATGAAAACCAATTACACGCAGCTGTAGTAGAATTAATTGCTCTTGACGATGCGGAAATAAAATATTCAACCGTTCAGAATTGGTATCCAGGAAATGCCGAAGGAAAAGGTGGTGTTTTCAACTTCGTTACTAAAAGAGGTCTTTGTGAGAAAAACGCGAAAATTTCTTGGACACAGGTGGAAACTGGTTCTGCAGTCACATGGAAATACCCTTCTTGCATATTAAAAGGCGACAATTCGGTGGGCGAATTTTATTCTATTGCTGTAACTAATAATTACCAGCAAGCAGACACAGGCACCAAAATGGTTCATTTGGGTAAAAACACCAAGTCAACAATTATATCCAAAGGAATTTCTGCAGGTCATTCCCAAAATTCATATCGCGGATTGGTACAAATCAACTCCAGAGCAGAAAATGCACGTAATTTTTCGCAATGTGATAGCTTACTCATGGGCAATGAATGTGGCGCACACACCTTTCCTTACATAGAAGCAAAAAATAAAAGTGCTATGATTGAGCACGAAGCAACCACAAGTAAGATTGGTGAAGATCAAATTTTCTATTGTAACCAAAGAGGTATTGACACTGAAAAAGCTATTGCACTAATCGTGAATGGATTCAGTAAGGAAGTCCTTAATAAATTACCAATGGAATTTGCTGTGGAAGCACAAAAATTATTGGAAATTAGCCTTGAGGGCTCAGTAGGATAACACATTCCTGCGAAAGCAGGAATCGCATATTCTACAAGGTTTGTACTTAACTTGGTTCAGTACCAAAAACCTTGAGCGTTTTTAAAAAGTAAGTATAATTAAATAAGATATCTGCTTATGCAGGCATTTAGAATGAAAAAAATCAACCTTATTATCATTTTAGCACTAACCCTGTTAACTTGTAAAAACGAACCAAAACAAGAGGTAAATCTTGAAGAAAACCGCGCAAAATCCTTCGACCAAAACGATGGGTTTATAACTTTAAGAGGTGACTTTGTCTATTATGCGGATGCTGCCGTTTTACAAACACCAAAGGAAATCTATGGTGTGGTCATCGATGAGAATATGCACCTCTTGGAAGAACAAGTAAAACCTTTAAAAAAAGAAGCGACCGATATGGTTCCCGTAACTGTAAGAGTTCGAAAATTTGAAAAAGATTCGCTTGAAGAAGGTTGGCAATACCGCGTAGAAATAAAAGAAATTTTAAAGGTTGAAGCACCCAACCCAGAATCAAAAGACGTTATAAAATTAGCAAATTAAGATTATGTTAAAAATAAAAAACTTACACGCAAGTATAGAAGATAAAGCCATATTAAAAGGCATTAATCTCGAAGTAAACGCAGGAGAAGTTCATGCCATTATGGGACCAAACGGTTCTGGTAAAAGTACTTTGGCTGCCGTAATTGCAGGTAAAGAGGAATATGAAGTTACCGAAGGTTCAATAGAATTGGAAGACGAAGATATCGATGAATTAGCAGCAGAAGAACGTGCGCACAAAGGTATTTTCCTGTCATTTCAATATCCTGTTGAGATTCCTGGAGTAAGTGTGACAAACTTTATGAAAACGGCGATTAACGAAACCCGAAAAGCAAAAGGTTTGGAAGACATGCCAGCAAAGGACATGCTGAAAATGATTCGTGAAAAATCGGAACTATTGGAAATTGATCGTAAATTTTTATCACGTTCCATAAATGAAGGTTTTTCTGGTGGAGAAAAGAAACGTAACGAAATCTTTCAAATGGCAATGTTAGAACCAAAATTGGCCATTTTAGATGAAACCGATTCTGGATTGGATATCGATGCGCTTCGTATTGTTGCCAATGGTGTAAACAAACTAAAATCCAAAGATAATGCAGTTATTGTCATAACACACTACCAAAGGTTGCTAGACCATATCGTTCCAGATTTTGTACATGTGTTACACGAAGGTAGAATTGTAAAAACAGGAGGCAAGGAATTAGCACACGAGCTAGAAGCCAAGGGTTACGATTGGATTAAGGAAGAGGTTAACGCGTAGCGTTAGTCGCAGTTTGCAGTCTCAGTTGACAGTTGCTTACTCTAAACTGATTACTCAAACGCAATATCTTTATTATAAAAATTTTAATAGTAAACAGATTTTTATCGCAGCACTACACAACTGAATACTGCGACTGAAAACTGAAAACTGAAACAGAATGAGTTTAAAAGAAAAATTAGTATCGTCATTTATGGCCTTTGAGGACACCGTTGATGTGCACTCGTCCATACATGATATTCGTACTGAAGCTATAAAGACTTTTGAAGCTGAAGGGTTTCCTTCAAAGCGTTTGGAAGATTGGAAATATACCTCGTTGAATTCTATTTTAAAGCACGATTATAGTGTGTTTCCAAAGCATGAAAATGACATAGAATTTAAAGATGTAAAGAAATATTTTATACATGAGATTGATGCGTATAAAATCATTTTTATAGATGGAAAATATGCGTCACATTTATCACAAACCACGCATGATGGTTTGGATGTTTGCCTTATGTCCGCAGCATTGACCAAGCCAAAATATAAGATGGTAATTGATAATTATTTCAATACGATTGCAGCAAAAAATGGTTTATCATCATTGAACACGGCATTTTCTTGTGAAGGTGCTTACATCAATATTCCTAAGAACAAAGTGGTTGAAAAACCGATTCAAATTATACATTTTTCAACAGGTAATGAAGCTGCCGTGATGTTACAACCTCGTAACTTAATTGTGGTCAATGAAAATGCACATGTTCAGATTATTGAGCGTCATCAGAGTTTAACGGACAATCCGGTTTTAACGAATTCGGTGACTGAAATTTTCACTAACAAACGCGCCATTGTAGATTATTATAAAATTCAGAATGACAGGCAAACAGCATCATTAATTGACAATACTTTTGTAAATCAAAAACAGGAAAGTTTAGCCAAAGTGCATACCTTTTCGTTTGGTGGAAAATTGATAAGAAACAATCTCGAATTTTACCAGAACGGCGAGCGCATTGATTCTACCATGAAAGGCATCACAATTATTGGCGATAAACAGCATGTAGACCACAATACATTGGTACATCATATTGAACCGAATTGCGAAAGCCATCAAGATTACAAAGGTATTTATGATGATAATGCCACAGGTGTTTTTAATGGTAAAGTGATTGTTGAAAAATTGGCGCAAAAGACCAATGCATTTCAGGCCAACAACAATATTTTAGTAAGTGACAAAGCGAGCATCAACACCAAACCTCAACTTGAGATTTTTGCGGATGACGTCAAATGTTCCCATGGTTGTACGATCGGTCAATTAGATGAAAGCGCCATGTTCTATTTACGTTCAAGAGGAATTCCTGAAAAAGAAGCTAGAGCTTTATTAATGTTTGCATTTAGTAATAATGTTATGGACTCTGTGAAAATCCCTGAGGTAAAAAATAGGATTACTAAGATTATTGCTAAGAAATTGGGCGTTAATATTGGGTTTGATGATTTGTGAAATTTATCAATTATAAAATTTTGAAAGGATTGCTATTTAGCGATCCTTTTCTTTTTTAAATACAATTTCTTTCACAGTACCATCACAGGATAAAAGCATTCCGGTAACAGAATTACTTTTATCTTTGATAAAGTGATAAAGCGTTCTATCATTATTTCCGAATTGATTTAACTGAACAGGCTTTAAGATGACGTTGTCATTCCCTTTGTACGATAATTTAAGCGTCTCGTTTTCAACAAAAAAATGATAATTGACATCTAATTCTTCTGAAGAAAAAGAACCTTCAAACGCATTGAGTACTACTGAATCTGCGTCAATAAAATTTGCACGCTCAAAGTAAAATGGAGTGCCGCCAAAAGAAATAACCATATCATGAGTTGCTGATGGCGAAAAATCATATTTCACTTGTTCACTTTGTACTCTATGAAACTTATTCTGATCATACTGTACTAAAGCCGAAGCTAGTCTTCCCATAGAACCCATAGATTTTAAAGTGTCATTTTCAACGAATAGCCTCATCGTCATATCACTGTTAATTTCTTTGTATTCACCAATAAATCCCTTAAAATCTTGCTTGTTAAATGGTTTGATATCTACATTTTCTTCTGAAGTCATTTCATAAGTAGATAACAGGATGTCTAAAATCTGATAACCAATTCTTGGTGCATCAATCGACTGTAAATTGGTTAAAACAATGATACCTATTTGTTTTTCGGTAATTGTAATTAACTGTGAGCGTCCGCCAAAACCAAAACCGCTATGATTTGCAACTGTAAAACCTTTGTAGTCATCTATCATTAATCCTCTTGCATATTTTGCCTTTTCGCCAGACGATAATACTTCAATTTCTTTTAAAAATTGAGCCAATGATTTAAATTTTTCATTCTGCTCATTCAACATGCGCATCCAAATAGCCATGTCGTTAGTAGAAGAACCCATGCTACCTGCGCCATAACTCAACTGGTCCTTTGTATTATACTTGAAGATGTCTTTCTGTTTTTGATAGCCAACAGCTTTATTTTTAATTGGATTGCCGTGCTCAACTCTTACAAATGTGCTATGCATTTCTAACGGATCCAAAATTTTGCGCTTGAGATAAGTGTTAAGATTTTGTTCTACAATACGTTCCACAATAATTGTTAACAAATTATAATTGGTATTGGAATAGCTTACTTTTTCACCAGGTAAGTGGTTTAAAGATTTTTGTCTAACCGCTAAACCTAAAACCGTGCTATTGTCGTAATACGACGTATCATAATTAAAACCAGCCAAATACATCAATGTATGATAATTTCGAATTCCGCTAGTATGATTTAGTAAATGTTTGATCTTTACTTGCTCCTCGTACTCCGGAAATTCAGGCAAATAGAGTCTGATGTCATCGTCTAAACTAATTTTACCCTCTTTTGACAATGCCCAAATTACTGAGGCCGTAAATTGTTTTGCTAGAGATGCTATATCAAAAATCGTGGAATCCGAATTTTTAATAGTGTAATCTAAATTTGAAAGTCCAAAACCTTTAGCATAAATAGATTTTCCTTGATGGATAACTTTTACGCTTAATCCAGGCGTATCGTTGGTATCATAAATTTCTAATAAGGCATCAATCCTTTGAACTATTTTTTCTTGAGCTGTTGTGAACCAGCAGATGAAAAAGCAAACCAAAAGGCAGCTTTGCCTTAAGATTGACATTGCTTATATTTTTGGTAGAAGTACGTAGGAATAAGTCCGAAATTGAGAAACAGAAACCCAATAAAAACAATGACACCTCTATAAGGCCACGTTAAAAATTCAAACATGGCGCCTATTCCGAGAATAAAAAACGTCATAAATCCGAGAATATAAAATGATTTCCTCATAATAAATGATTTAAGAATAGTTGTGAATCGATTTTTTATAGTTCGCATAAAAGTGAGCAGGAAGAATGATTAAAACCGAAATTAAAATTGCACCAAGTATCCAGGCATTTGCATAAGGCCATTGCATCATTTGAAATACCAAACTCATAACCAAAAGCAGAATAACTATAAAACCAGCTGAAAACTTCAACTTATTAACCGTAATAATTTGTTTGGCAAGTTTTTGATGATGAGTCTCCAATTGTAGATTCTGAAAACTTGTATAACCACCGAATTTCTGAAGAGCTTGTTGATATAACATGTTAAAATCATCGGCATCCTGGTTTTCAATATAGGTACAGATATGATCGACCAAGTCCTCTTTTAAGTCTTTATTTTCAACACCATATAACGCTAAACTGTTCTCTATAAAAGCGATATGTTTTT
This sequence comes from Winogradskyella schleiferi, assembly GCF_013394655.1. Taxonomy (NCBI): domain Bacteria; kingdom Pseudomonadati; phylum Bacteroidota; class Flavobacteriia; order Flavobacteriales; family Flavobacteriaceae; genus Winogradskyella; species Winogradskyella schleiferi. Next base: position 4,511,485 of record NZ_CP053351.1, on the reverse strand, counting down.
CTGACAATTCCATATTTATATGGGTTTAGGATTAAAAATTAAACTCAAGGTCTCAATAAAATCATTAATTTCTTCAGTAACCGTCTCGACCATTTTCTTCCCTTCTTTGGTGACTTTATAATATTTTCTAACACGCTTCCCAATAAAAACCTTTTCGGTTTCCAACACCTTTTTTGCTTCAAGCTTGTGTAGAATGGGATATAATGCACCTTCTGAAATATCAATTTTTCCCGAAGTCATTCTTTTAACGTCTTGCGTAATCTCGTAACCATACATTCTACCCTTAGTATTTATAAGCGCTAGAATGATTGGTTGCAACGTTCCTTTTGTTAATTCTTTGCTATACATAGTACAAATATACATTTTATATAAATGTATCCTAATTAAATGTAAAAAATGTTATTATTAAACCCTTGTTATAAGTTTTACTTTCATAGCAATGCTTTGTATCTTTGTGTTTATGGAATTAGAACTTATGTTTGATGTACAGAAAATAAGAAAAGACTTCCCAATACTTCAACGTGAAGTTAACGGGAAACCACTCATTTATTTCGATAATGCTGCAACGTCTCAAACACCTCAACAGGTCATTGACGTTATTGTCGATTATTACAGTAATTACAACGCCAATATTCACAGAGGCGTCCATAGTTTAAGTCAGGAAGCGACTGATGCTTATGAGCAAGCGCGATTAAAAATCCAAACGCATTTCAATGCCAAACATAGCTATGAGATTATTTTCACTTCTGGCACAACGCATGGCATCAATTTAGTGGCTAACGGATTTTCTTCAATTTTGAAAAAAGGCGATGAAATTATGGTATCGGCTTTAGAGCACCATAGTAATATTGTGCCTTGGCAAATGCTCTGTGAACGTACAGGCGCAACCCTGAAAGTGATTCCTATGAATCAAAATGGTGAACTGATACTTTCAGAATATGACGAATTACTGAATGAAAACACCAAGTTGGTATTTGTAAATCATATTTCAAATGCATTAGGCACAATCAACCCTATTGAATACATCATAGAAAAGGCGCATAAAGTCGGAGCAGCCGTTTTAGTAGATGGCGCGCAATCTTGTCCGCATATAAAACCAGATGTTCAAGCTTTGGATGTTGATTTTTATGTTTGTTCGGCTCATAAAATATGTGGTCCTACTGGTGTTGGTATGCTCTATGGAAAAGAGGAATGGTTAAATAAATTACCGCCATACCAAGGAGGAGGCGAAATGATTGCGGAAGTTTCATTTGAAAAGACCACCTATGCAGGTTTACCGCATAAATTCGAAGCTGGAACACCAAACATCTGCGGAGGCATTGCATTTGGAGCGGCTTTAGATTATATGAATACTATTGGCTTTGACAATATTGCTAAATATGAACATGAGCTTTTAGATTATGGCACTGCAGAACTACTCAAAATTGAAGGCTTAAAAATTTATGGAACTGCCAAAGAAAAAACATCCGTGATTTCATTTAACGTAGGTAATATCCATCCTTACGATATCGGCACAATTTTGGATAAAATGGGAATTGCCGTGCGTACAGGTCATCATTGTGCCCAACCTATTATGGATTTTTATAAAATCCCAGGAACCATAAGAGCTTCTTTTATGTTTTATAATACTAAGGTAGAAATTGATGCTTTTATTATGGCCTTAAAAAAAGCGATAATGATGTTGTCTTAACTTTGGCATTAAAAGTGTAACTTAAAGCATTAAACTCTTTACAGATGAAAATTTTACTTCCTTTTTTTATGCTTTTAGCGACAGCAAACTCTTGTGATTCGTCTAAAAGAGCCATTGAACTTAAAGAAACAATACAAGAAAAACTTTCAGGAACGTATCAAATAAACCAACTAAAAAAGGAAGATGTGCTTTCTAACAAAATCACTATTTCTTTTGACGACACATCAAATAAGGTCACAGGTTTTGCAGGTTGTAATAGTTTCTTCGGTAGTTATACCCTGGAAAACAATAAGGTAGCGTTCAGTAATTTGGCTGCTTCAAAAAAATTCTGCTCAAATGATATCTTGAAATTTGAAAATCAGTTTTTAGAATCTCTGAGAGCGGTAGATACATTTTCAAAGCGTGGTGATACTATATTTTTTTCGGCAGAAGATGACATTATAATAAGTGGAACAGAAACCGCTGTCGCCTCTGAAAAAAGTTCAATTGTAAACTATACAGATAATACAGCTGTGAAATACCAGACCGTCTCAAGAGCCTCTTTTGATTTTATAATGGTTTCCAAAACACAATTAATGATTTCCGAAGATAGTAGTCTTAAGACTATTGATAAATATCAAATGGAAGCCAACGATTGGGACGCTGTAAATGCATTGATTGAAGCTATCGATGTAGAATCCATTCAAAATTTAACGCCACCTTCAAAAAAACATCAATATGATGGCGCAGCTCTTGCCACTTTAGCTATAATAGTTGGCGATGTGGAATATATGACACCTGCTTTTGACCATGGCAATCCACCAGAAGCCATCGAAGCTTTAGTTAATAAAGTGTTATCAATTAAAGAAAACACGTTAAAACAATAGCGATTTTGTAATTTTGCACAAAAGATTGAGACTATGACCATTGAAGAAGTACAAAACGAAATTATTGATGAGTTTTCCATGTTCGAAGATTGGGAGGAACGCTACCAGTATATGATAGATTTAGGGAAAGACTTACCTCTAATAGACGAAAAATATAAAACTGAAGATAATATCATTAAAGGTTGCCAAAGTAAAGTTTGGGTTCATGCCAATATGCAAGACGATAAGGTAAACTTTACGGCAGATAGCGATGCCATAATTACCAAAGGTATTATAGCTATATTGATTCGCGTGTTTTCAAATCAACATCCAAAGGACATTCTTGATGCGAATACCGATTTTATTGACAAAATAGGATTAAAAGAACATTTATCACCAACTAGAGCCAATGGCTTAGTGAGTATGATAAAACAACTAAAAATGTACGCTATTGCGTACCAAACACAATTGAGTTAAATTGTATAGTCATTCATTGTTAAGGCGACAACTAAACGACTAACAACTAAACAGATTCCCATTTACATGGGAACTAAAAAATAAATTTTACGATGAGCGATACCACTATAGACACCGCAGTACTGGGAGAAAAAATCCTAAGAGTCATAAAAACCATATACGATCCTGAAATTCCTGTAGATATCTACGAATTAGGGTTAATCTACGATGTTTTTGTAAACGAGGATTTCGAAGTAAAAATCTTAATGACTTTAACAACACCAAACTGTCCTGTGGCAGAAACCTTGCCTTTAGAGGTTGAGGAAAAAGTAAAATCCATCAACGAAGTTAAAGATGCTGAAGTAGAAATTACATTCGATCCACCTTGGTCGCAAGATTTAATGAGCGAAGAAGCCAAGTTGGAGCTTGGTATGCTATAAGAATAAGTTGGCAGTATGCAGTGCTTGCGTGAACTCTAAAAACTTGTATTAATTTTCAATCTCTTACTAGCTCTAAAACTAGAGACTTAAGTCAGATTATTAATTCTGTGATTATTGGCGAAGCGTAATAATCCTGCAAGGATTTAATCCCGATAGCTATCGGGACTTTGTAGGTATGTTTTTGTTCAGTTACAACACCAACAAGGTCTAAAAAAGACCTTTCAGGATACAAAACAATTAGATTAACGTAGTAATTCAGTTAATCATAATTTAGTATGAATCGGACTTAGTTTATTAAAAAAATAAATGCCAAGACGCCAACCCACTTCCCTAAAGGACGGCAAAAAAACAAATTTAAAATCGTCCTTTAATGCCTTAGTTTATATTCCTAGATTCTTTAAAGAAATCTGGAACGTTAACAAAAGCCTCTTTTTATTATCCGCTTTTTGCAGACTAATTGGCGCAGTGCTTCCTGTAATCATTTTATGGGTAGGAAAATTGATTATCGATGAAATCATTCTACAAATCTCATTGGATAATCCTGATTATTATACCCTTTGGACTTATGTGGCCTACGAGTTTGGCTTAATTGTACTTTCCGATTTAATTAGCAGAGCTATTTCTTTAACAGATGGTTTACTTGGCGACGAATATAATATTGCCACTTCGGTCACTATTATCAAAAAAACCAATCAGATTAATATTAGTTTATTAGAGGATTCTGAATTTTACGATAAACTAGAACGCGCAAGAACCCAAACGACTGGTCGAGTTGGACTCATGTCTAATGTACTAGGGCAAGCCCAGAGTACTATTTCCATTGCTACGCTTGTTGCTGGTTTAATTTATTTTGAACCGTATCTAATTATTCTTTTAGTATTAAGTATTATTCCATCATTTATAAATGAAGTCCGTTTTAGTCAACGCCAATATTCTTTAGCACGAAGCTGGACCTCTGAACGACGTGAATTGGATTATTTGCGCTTTATAGGAGCAAACGATAATACTGCAAAAGAAATCAAGCTTTTTGGCTTAACTGATTTTGTAGTGGACCGTTTTAAAAACTTATCTGAAGAATATTACCAACTCAACAAATCCCTTTCCATTAAGCGTTCGGCTTTAGGGTTTTTATTTAATGTTTTAGGCTCTTTCAGTTATTATGGCGCTTATGTGTTTATTATTTACCATGTGCTTTCAGGTGCCATTACACTTGGGGAATTGACCTTTTTATCGGGTTCATTTAATCGCTTAATGCGAAACCTTCAGGATTTCTTTTCAAAATTCACACGTATTTCAGAAAGTGCGCTGTATTTAAATGATTATTTCGACTTTATTGATATTTCAATTATTTCAAAAGTCAAGGAAGATGTTCCGCTACCGAAAAAAATTATAAAAGGTTTTGAATTTAAAGACGTTCGATTTGCTTATCCGAATTCCGAAGTTGAAATTTTAAAGGGCATTACATTCCATCTTAAAGCAGGGGAAAAATTAGCTTTCGTCGGTCAGAATGGCGCCGGAAAAACCACTTTAATTAAATTGTTATTACGATTTTACGAACCTACTTCAGGCGAAATATTATTAGATGGCATCAACATTAACCGTTTTAATATCGCTGAGTATCAAGAATTCTTTGGCGTTATTTTTCAAGATTTCTTTAAATATGAATTTACGGTAAAGGAAAATATTGCCATTGGAAACATAGAGGAATTAGAGAACCAAGCTAAAATTGAAAATGCCGCGGAACTAAGTTTAGCCAATGATGTTATATCTGAATTGAAACACGGTTATAATCAGCAACTGGGAAAACGGTTTTCTAACGGCCAAGAATTATCAGGCGGTCAATGGCAAAAAGTGGCTTTGGCAAGAGCCTATATGAAAAATGCCGAAGTAATGATACTGGATGAACCCACATCAGCACTGGATGCACGTGCCGAAAGTGAAGTATTTGGTCGGTTTATTGGCTTAACAGAAGGTAAAACAAGTATTATTATTTCGCACAGATTTAGTACGGTTCGCCAAGCTGATAGAATTTTAGTCTTAGAACATGGGAAAGTTTTAGAAATTGGTACGCATCAAGAACTTATAAAAAACCAAGATTTGTATTCCGAATTGTTTACGTTACAAGCCGAAGGCTATCAGTAAAATAGTATCTTTGTATTATGGCAGAAGAGATTATTAATAGAGTCGCAATTAGCAAACTCAAAGTTATAGATTTAGAAGACTACTATCCAAAAGGCGATCGTATTCTTTTTGATATTAAAGATTGGTTGCTTGAAGGTTTAGTGTTGCGGGAAAAAGAGTTTAGAGCTCATGTTTCGGCACATGACTGGTCGCAATACCAAGATACTTATGTGGCGTTGCATTGCTCCACGGATGCCATTGTACCAGATTGGGCTTACATGCTAATTTCGATTGCACTACAGCCGTTTTCAAAAGTAGCCATTATTGGTTCTTTAGGCGATTTAGAGTCTATTTTATATGCTGATATTATTTCAAAATTAGATGTTTCAGAATTTGAAGATTTTCCTGTCATTATAAAAGGTTGTTCCCATAAACCCGTGCCGTCAAATGCTTTAGTGTTATTATCCCAAAAATTAAAGCCCTTAGCTAAATCCATTATGTTTGGAGAAGCTTGTTCTTCGGTGCCACTTTATAAAAAACCAAAGAATTAAAATGTGACCTTAGCGAAGTATTGGTGTCTTAAAGATAATGATATTATGATTTTTTTAATTTAACAAAAATCAGAAAACATTTATATTTGCGAACTTTTAACAACTATAATTTATTTAAAATTAATCTCTTATGAATAAAAAATTACTTTTATCAACATTCTTAATGTTTGCCATTACAATTGGTTTTTCTCAAACAAAAGAAGAACTTCAAGCCCAAAAAGCGGAAAAACAAGCTGAAGCAAACAAGTTTCAAGCAGAAGCTGATGCTTTGCAAAAACAAATTGATGCCTTACCAGGTTGGAGAGTAGGTGCATTCGGTACTATTGGTGGTAGCTTATCTAACTTCAACAATTGGTATGCACAAGGAGTACCTAATAATAGTTCTGGAAATATTGGGATTACCTTTAATGCTTTTGCCAATAAAATCGAAGACAAATATTTTTGGAGAAACTCTTTAAACACAAACCTTTCATGGGTAAAATTAGATAATAAAGATACTGATACAGACAGTGATAATTTTGAACCAACGACTGATGTTTTTAACTTATCCTCCCTTTACGGTAGAAACATAAGCAAAACTTGGGCAGTATCTGGTTTAATGGAATACAGAACTACGCTTTTGGATAACTTTAACGATCCAGGTTATTTAGATCTTGGTGTTGGTGCTACATGGACGCCATTAGAAAATCTTATCGTGGTAATTCACCCATTGAACTATAACTTTGTATTTGCCGATAACGATGCCGTTTTTGAATCTTCATTAGGTGCAAAAATTGTTGCAGATTATACACGACAAATTGGTGCAATTGCTTTTAAATCCAACTTCTCAACCTTTCAAAGCTACGAATCTAGCGATTTATCTAACTGGACATGGACCAACTCTTTTAGCTACACGCTTTGGAAAATGATTGGTGTTGGTTTCGATTTTGCTTTAAGAAATAACAAGCAAGAAGCATTAAGCTATGCGTTGGCTCAAGATCCTCCTGCAGCAACTTCTTTTGAAGATTTAGACAACAAATTACAATCCTATTACACTATTGGCTTGAGCTACAAGTTCTAATCATACTTAATAGTTTTAAAATAAAAACCTATCTAAATTCAAATTTAGATAGGTTTTTTTTATATCTAACACTCAATTAAATGTTTTCTTCTTATTCTTTTTCTTGAATAAGCGCTTAATAAATCCATCACGTTTAGTGGGCTCGCAATCCAGATCCTCTAAGACTTGCTGTGAAGGGTTTTCAAATTGAGCTCTGGTAATTGAATTAAAATCATTGTCTGTATTCAATTTTTGAAAAAACTTAGCAAAAATAGGTAAGGCCGAGTTGGCGCCTTGTCCCATTCCAGTAGATTTGAATCCTATGGAATGATTATCATTTCCTACCCAAGTAATGGTTACTAATTTTGGCGTTAAACCCACAAACCAACCGTCTTTATTGTTCTGTGTCGTTCCTGTTTTACCAGCAATTTGATTTTTTAGACCATAGGTGCTTCGTAATCTTGAAGCAGTTCCTTTATTGACTGTAGATTTCATCATTTCTAAAAGCACCTGTCTTGTATAGTCATTATAAGCTTCTTTTTCTGAAATTTCAGGTTGAAACGTAGCGATGACGTTTCCAGATTTATCTTCAATTTTAGTGATGTAATAGGGTTTTACGGATTTGTTGTTATTTAAATAACTGGCATATGCACCTGTTAAATCCTTCAAATTGATTTCTGCAACACCTAAAGCTAAGGACGGTTCATTTGGTAATTTTTTTGAGATGCCTAATTTTTCAACCTGTTCTAAAACCTTTGGAATTCCAACCCTTTCCATAACCTTAACAGATATGGTGTTTATCGAATTGCTTAATGCATTTTCCAATGTATAATTGATGTAAGGATCTTCGTCTTCATCACTACCAGAATTGCTTGGTGTCCAATCATCATAATCGGTGTAAGTCACCTTGTTTAGCGAAAAATAAGTACACGGATCCAAGCCATTCTCGATAGCCGCTGTATAAACAAAAGGTTTAAAGGTAGAGCCAACTTGCCGTTCACTTTGTGAAATATGGTCGTATTTAAAATACCTGTAGTCTATACCTCCAACATAAGTTCTCACAGCGCCTGTTGCAGGTTCTATTGAAAGCATTCCTGTGTTTAAAAATTTGAGATAATGTTTTAAACTATCTATAGTCGATATATTTTTGATGGTATCACCTTTCCAACTAAATACATCAGTCAATTTTTTAAGACTCAAAGAGTCGTTGATTTGACTTTCGGATAAACCTTGTTCTTTATATAATTTGACTTTGGGTAGATTATTAATGACATTTTCGAGTAGTTTCTTGTTGGTTTCCCAAGGTGCGCTTTTACCATATGAATTCTCAAAATCAGTTTGAAGTTTGCTGATGTGTTCTTTCATGGCTTCTTCTGCCAATTCCTGCATTTTATAATCAAGTGTCGTGTGGACGATTAAGCCATCTTTGTATAAATTATATCGCTCTCCTTCAGGAGTTTTTAAGGTATCTAAAATCGATTCCAATTGTTTTTTGACTTCAGCCCTAAAATAAGGTGCCAAACCTAAATCATGCTTAAACGACCGGTATTCTAATTTTAAATCTTGATTTGAATAATGGTCTAATGAATCTTGTGCCAAATAATTGTAATTTACCATCTGACTTAAAACCACATTCCTTCGGTCTTTACTACGCTCCAAATGTACTCTTGGATTGTAATATGTATTGGCTTTTAAGGTGCCAACTAAAGTGGCAGCTTCATTCAATGAAATATCTGTTACCGATTTATTAAAGAGTTTACGGGAGGCACTTTCTATACCATAGGTATTATCGGAAAAAGGAACGGTATTAAGGTACAGGGTTAAAATCTCTTCTTTGGAATAAACCGATTCGATACGTTTGGCAACAATAGATTCTTTAAATTTATTGATGAGCATGCTGAATAGAGCATAATTCTTCCTACCATAAAGATTTTTAGCCAATTGAAGTGTTATAGTGCTTCCGCCTCCTGCTGACTTATCCTGAAGAATTAAATTTTTGACAAACACGCGCATCAAACTGATATTATCAATACCATCGTGTTTATAAAATCTTGAATCTTCTGTAGCAACGAGCGCATCAATAAGGTGTTTTGGGAAATCTTCAAATTTTACGGGTTGTCTATCGTAGATATAATATTTGCCAATTAATTTTTCATCCTTATCTAACAACTGTGTGGCCTGCTCTTGCTTTATGGAACCGATAGCTTCTAAAGTAGGAAGCTTTCCAAATACCCCAAGATAAATGCTGATGTAAAGCCCTAGAAGAAATAGTACAACAATACTAGCTAGAATAAGCGACCATTTTATCCACTTATTCTGCAACACTTTTTTTAATCTAGATGTAATCTGATTTGAATTAGAATTCATATTGAAGCTATTTCTATGTCAATCATACTTTTTCGAAAATCATTCTAAAAGAAAAAATTATTTTTCAATTTAAATACAAATTTTTGTCAGCTAGTTAGAACCAAGTCTAAATTCTAACATCTAAAAGCGAAGCGGTCTGATATCTTTTATCTATTCTATATCTTCAACGTCTGGATACAAGAAATGATTGTATGGAAAGCGAGTCACATGGATTTCCCTGACTTCTTCGTAAACCCTTTTTCTAAATTCATCCATATTTTCCTTGTTCAAAGCCGAAATAAACAACGCATTGCCATCTAACCGTGACATCCAAGTTTTTTTCCATTCCTCAATAGTAAAATTGGCTTTGGTACGTTCTTCAACTAAATCATCCTCATCAAAAGGTTCTGGTTCATAGGCATCAATCTTATTAAACACCATGATGGTGGGTTTATCCTTACTATCAATTTCGTCTAAGATCTGATTGACGGAATCTATATGTTCTTCAAAGTTGGAATGTGAAATATCAACGACATGAAGCAATAAATCGGCTTCCCGAACTTCATCTAGCGTACTTTTAAAAGACTCTACCAATTGTGTTGGTAGTTTTCTAATAAATCCCACGGTATCACTAACTAAAAAAGGCAAGTTTCCAATAACCACTTTTCTCACGGTTGTGTCTAGTGTAGCGAATAACTTGTTTTCTGCAAAAACATCACTTTTACTAATCACATTCATCAATGTTGATTTTCCAACATTGGTATAACCGACCAGCGCCACACGTACCATTTTTCCACGATTGCCACGCTGAACAGCCATTTGCTTATCAATGGTTTTGATCTTTGATTTTAGCAAAGCTATTTTATCACGAACAATACGTCGATCGGTTTCAATCTCCGTTTCTCCAGGTCCACGCATACCAATACCACCTTTTTGCCGCTCAAGGTGTGTCCACATCCCTTTAAGCCTTGGCAATAAATATTCGCATTGTGCCAATTCTACTTGGGTTCTTGCATAGCTTGTTTGGGCACGTTGTGCGAAAATATCCAGAATAAGATTCGTTCTATCCAGAATCTTACAATTCAGTATTTTACTGATGTTTCGTTCTTGAGCTGGCGATAACTCGTCGTCAAAAATTACGGTCCCAATGTCATTTTCTTTTACAAATTTGGTAACTGTTTCCATTTTCCCTGTACCAATAAAGGTTTTAGGGTTTGGCATAGTCATTTTTTGAGTAAAGCGTTTTATGACCTCACCACCAGCCGTGTAAGTTAAGAATTCGAGTTCATCTAAATATTCTTTTGATGTTTCTTCATCTTGGTCTTGTGTAATAATACCTATTAAGACTGTTTTTTCTAAATCTATATCTTTTTTTTCTATCATAAATACATTAAAGTACAAAGTTAAGCAATTAGTGGCTGTCCATATAAATTTTAAAAAATCATAATTTTCAATGGAATATTTTTGATCATATACTATTCTCTACAAATTTTTTTAACACACAATCAACCAACTTAGTATTTAGTAAGGCTAAAGTATTTAATATCAAGTCTCTAAAACAGTATCACAGTAGATACAAAGGACAGCCTTTTAGAACCTATGTCGGTAAAAAATATAAAGGGGAATATAGCGACCATTTGCCCGTTTATATTCAATTGAAGTCAACCTAAAAATCCACCTGTACCATTTGTCGATTATTAAGGTAGTTAATCTATTATAACATTGTTAGGCTCTTGTTAATAGGCATTTTTTATATATTCGAATTTGCATAGCCAAATCGTCCAACCAACGCTAGCCATGTACATTACAACACATTTTTATTAAAACACTTATAAAACTCCTTTTAATCCAATGATTATAAGGGAATTAAATAATTTATAACAAATCGATTAATAATGAAAAAGATTACTCTATTTTTAATTATGCTTGGGTTTTTCCTAACGGCTAGTGCTCAGTATAATTTTCCTACGATTGCAGGCCCTACAAATGTGGCCCAAGGATCACCAGTTACTATTAATCTCAACGATGTGGCGAATGGAGCGGGTGTTCCAGCTTCTTCAACAGGTTCATATGAATCCTTTTCCGTATCGGCCGATTGGGTTGCTGGAGGAGGAAATCCATTTTCTTCTGAGGCAGATATTACAGTAAACACTACAAGCGGTTCCATTGTAATAGATCCAGCTACCGCAGGTGGACTTACTAGTGGTGCTGATACTACACTTACCTTTGAAGGCGATTTCGCAGATCTTTATGTGCCGGCGACGGATGGCTTCTTAGAGGTTATATTGAATCAAAGTTGGACTGGATCGGATGCCGATTGGTCTAATATTGTTGTGACATTGTTTGAAACACCAACTTGTCTTGAGCCAACCGGAATTACTTCTTCGAGTGTAACTTCAAATTCTGCAACTCTAGATTGGACTGCTGGTGACTCTGAAACAGAATGGAATATTGAATATAATGGTGGTGCCGATTTTACACCTGGGAACGGTGAAGAAGAAAATGCATTTTCTGTAACAGGAACGCCAAATACAATGTTATCAGGTTTAACACCGGTGACAACTTACTATATATACTACCAAGCTAATTGTGGAACTGATGGTCTTAGTCTATGGGCTGGTCCTTTTACCTTCACAACACTTTGTGATGTGTTTATTCCAGATTATTTGGAAGATTTCTCAACTGTTACTTTTACGGTTGCGCCTGATTGCTGGGAAGAAGCAGATAATGGAGACATAACAACTGGTCCAACAGATTTAGGGGCTAGTTCATGGACAGCTGATGAGTTTCTTAATATTGGAACTGACGACGGTGCCTATAAAATAAACATGTTTGGTACAGCAAATTTAAATGATTGGATTATTTCACCACTTTTCGATTTAACTGGTGGTCCTTTTCAAGTAGAATTTGATTTTGCAATAACCGAATGGAATCAAAGTGATTCTACCGAAGCTTTAGACGCTGATGATACTGTTCAATTATTAATAACTACCGATAACGGAACTACTTGGACTGAGCTATTATTATATGATAGTACTTCTGTTGTGCCAATTCCTGGCATTCATCCGGTTGTGGATTTGACGGCATATTCTGGACAAACCGTACAGTTTGCCATTTATGCTTCTGAAGGAACTGCTAATGCTGCAACTGGTATAGATGTAGATGTCTTCGTAGATAATTTTCAAGTTAGAAATATACCATCATGTCCTGAACCTTCAGACATGAGTGTTTCTGGTATTACAGCAGATTCAGCTATTTTAGATTGGCTTGCAGGTGACGTAGAAACAGATTGGATCATTGAATTTAATGGTGGTGCTGACTTTACACCTGGAAATGGGGAAGAAGAGGGTTCGGTACCTGTAACCACGACGCCTAATACCACACTAACAGGTCTTACACCGGCAACTACTTATTATGTCTATTACCAAGCTAATTGCGGCCCAGGCGACCTTAGTTCATGGACAGGACCGGTGATTTTTGCTACAGAATGTACCACCTTTGTAGCACCTTATACAGAAGGTTTTGAAAATGCTGGTGATATTCCTTTATGTTGGTCTATGGATAATGAATGGGAATTTGCTGATGATACAGGTTTTGATAATATTGGTAACGATGGTGTCATTACCGGATCTACTGCCACCAATAACTATTTTGCTTGGGTAGATGCATCTGGAGATGATGGTCCTAGTACTTTAACGAGTCCTTTCGTAGATGTTAGTGGCTTGGCAGCACCTGCACTTTCATTCTATGAAATTAGCAATAATCAAGGTGATGCCAACAGTACATTAGAAGTTGAGGTATGGGATGGCGCAGCTTGGAACCTTATGGGTACTTTCAATACTAACACTGATGGATGGGAACTTATAATATTAGATTTAAGTATCTTAACCATAACAGGAGACGTGCAAGCACGTTTTATAATCTCTGAAACCGTACCTGGTGATTTTACTGACGATATTGCAATCGATGATGTTACTTTTGATGAGGCTCCAAGTTGTTTTGCACCAACCATGCTAACAGCAAACAATTTAAGCACAACATCAACCGAAATAGGATGGACAGAGGCCGTACCACAATCTTCTTGGAACATAGAATACGGTATCACTGGTTTTACCCAAGGTGCTGGTACCATTGAATCTGGTGTAACAACCAACCCTTATGTACTTACTGGTTTAATGCCAGACACTAGTTATGAATTTTACGTACAGGCTGTATGTGGTCCTGGAGATGAAAGTACATGGTCAGGCCCGTTTCAATTCTTTACAGGCTATTGTGAGTCCATTCCATCAAGTAATGATGGTGATGGTGTAACTAACGTGACTATTGATACAACAGATTTTCCAAGTTTTGGACCAGACGAAACTTATGAAAACCATACGGCAACTGTAGTGAATCTTTTTCCAGCAATAAATACCAATGTGCAGATTACATTTGCCACAGGTTTTACCTATGGGACAAATATTTGGATAGATTTTAATGATAACCTTGTATTTGAAGACACAGAACTTGTGTATCAAGGTGTATCTTTAGGTGATAATCCCACAACTTTAGACGCCTCCTTTGTTATGCCAGTAACGGCAACTCCTGGAGAACACAGAATGCGAATAGGAACTGCTGATAGTGGACAAGCAACACCAAACCCGTGTTATAATGGATCTTTTGGTGTAACCTTAGATTTTACGGTAAATATTGAGACCTTACCGTGTACACTTCCTGAAGCAACATATACACCTGTTTATGACTGTCCAAACTATCAATACTTTGTAGATGTAGAGATAACAAGTTTAGGGGATGCTACTTCTTTAGAAATATCTAATAGTTTAGATGCTACAACTATACCAGTAACAGCGACAGGTACGTTCCAAGCTGGTCCTTTCGATTTTGGAACTGAAGCTGTAAATATTTTTGTTGCTCATGAACAAGAAACATTATGTACCATTAGCAGTCAACCACTCGACCTGGTCATATGTCCGCCTTTAAATGACGTACCTTGTGCAGCAACAGTTGCTACAGTAAACGACAACTATCTTTGTGAGACCAGCACGTTTGGTACCCTTTCAGGTGCTACTGCATCTGGTGTGGCTGACCCTTCTTGTGGAGGTGATGCAGATGATGATGTTTGGTTTCAGTTTGTAGCACAGAGTGAATTCCAATTAATTGCTATAGCTAATTTAACAGGAAGTAATACCACGGACATTAATCACAGCATTTATGAAGGTGCATGTGATAACTTAACAGAAATCTCATGTGTAAATGGTTTTGATGAAACGTCTAGTGCTACACCTCAACTTACAATTGGAGAAACCTATTTTATTAGAATTTATTCGGGCGACACAGATATGGAAGATACTACTTTTGATCTTTGTATTACACCATACATTGCTCCAACCAACATTGATTGTACCACAGCTCAAGACTTTTGTAGTGGTAGTTCTGATGATAGTAATTTTCTTTATTTGAACAACACCATAAATTTACTTCCCGGAGATGGAACTATAGAATGTTTATTTTCAACGCCTAACCCTACTTACTTTACATTGCCAATTGTAGAATCTGGTGATATTTTAATTACCATGACACAAAATAGTGCCTTTAACGCAAATAATGAACCTATTGGTAACGGATTAGATGTCGATTTTCTACTTTGGGGTCCTTATGCACCAGGTGACGATTTATGTGTGTTAGGAGCGCCTGTCGATTGTAGTTATTCTGCGGCTCCTATCGAAGATTCAGTGCTGCCAGGAGCTGTACAGGGTGAAATATATCTTTTATTAATAACAAATTTTGCGCAAGATGCGGGTATCATTCAGGTACAACAAACTAATGAAGATGAAACAGGTGCTGGTGCGATAGATGCCACTGTAGAAACAGAAATTGTGAACCTTTTAGGCTATCCTATTTTTGATACAGATAATGATCCTGCAACTCCAGATGAGCTAAATGCCTGTGCTGATTCCTTAATCTTGGACTCCAATTCACTTGCTGCCAACGAGTATGAATGGTTAAAAGATGGTGAACTAATAGCAGGCGAAACCTCTAGCTCACTTTTAGTGACGGAAAGCGGCACGTATATATCCCGCGTTTACAATACCAATTGTGGCGAGGCAACTGCCGATTCTGAGCCAATTGTTGTTAATCTATACACAGATCCAGATGCTATGGCGCCAATGACTTTTGACCTTTGCGATGGACCTGAAAATGATGGTTCTGAGTCGTTCGATTTAGTTGCTTTTTCAGACAACTTAGGTTTACCGGATGGATTTACAGTAAGTTTCTATACCAATACAGGAGATGCAAACTCCACAATGAATCCTGTTACTTCACCATATACCTCAACAGGTGAAGACTTAATTATGCGAATAGAAGACACGGACCAAATCGATAACCCTTATTACTTTGGCTGTCGTGAGTTAGTAGTGGTTTCATTAGTAGTTAATCCTACCATAATTATTGACCAACCAATGGATTTTATAGTTTGTGATGATTTGGATGGTGCGGTTGATGGTGTTACGGAATTTGATTTATTATCTATCAATAGTGAAGTGACTACGGACCCGACACATACAGTGACTTATCATACGTCTCAAGAAGATGCTGACGCTGGAACTGGTGATGTCTCAAGTTCGGCATATTCAAGTAGTGGAGAAACCATTTATGTAAGAGCTGAAAATGCTACGACTGGATGTTATGAGACCACATCATTCGGCTTAGAAATAAATATAGTGCCTTTAGCAACAATAGATGAACAACAATATGATTATGAAGTATGCCCTGCGCCTTCAACAGGAGAAGTAACTATTGGTATTGTGCCAACCAACTTTACGGAAGATGAAGTATCTATAAGTTGGACTTTAGATGGCAATCCTTTTAGCGGAAGTGGCCTAATATTGGATAATGTTGTAGTCGCTGGTGAATATGTGGCTACCATAACCTTTAATGATAGTGGCTGTTTAAATCAGATCCCAGTAGAAGTTGTGGAGCTTGAGTCCTGCGTCTTCCCTGAGGGTATTTCACCAAATGATGATATGATGAATGATACTTTTGATTTAAGTAGTTTCAACGTTACTAAACTTGAAATATTCAATAGAAACGGAACACTTGTATACTCTAAAACCAACTATGTTGACGAGTGGCATGGACAAACCGATGATGGTGAGGAATTACCAGTAGGAACCTATTTCTATACCGTTATTTACGAAGGTGGTGCAAAATCAAAAAGTGCTTGGGTGTACATTAACAGATAATCAACTAACAGAATCAACTTAATATAATGAAAAAACTCTCTATTATAGCGGTTTTGCTCTTAGCATTTCAAATGCACGGGCAACAAGACCCTCAGTACACACAGTACATGTATAATATGAATATAGTAAACCCTGCTTATGCAGGATCAAGAGAAGGTCTTTCTTTTGGATTACTATACAGAAACCAATGGTCTAGAATTGAAGGTGGTCCAGAAACAGGAACATTTTTCGGTCACACACCAATTGGAAGTAATCTTGGATTAGGTCTCTCAGTTATCTCAGATCAAATTGGTCCCGTAAAAGAAACCAATGCCTATGTGGATGTTTCATACACCTTAAATTTAGGTGGCGAACATAAATTGGCCTTTGGTGTTAAAGGAGGTGCCACGTTTCACGATATCGGATTAGCTGGTATTGATATTGTTGATGAAGATGATCCCTTCCTCAATCAAAATATAAATTCAACGACACCCAATATTGGTGCTGGATTCTTTTATTATACAGAAAAATATTATGTGTCATTGTCCGTTCCAAATTTATTATCATCGGTACATTTAGATAATGATGGTCGTAAAATAGGATCAGAAACACAGCACTATTTCTTAACTGGTGGTTACGTGTTCGATCTTTCACCAAATACGGAGTTAAAGCCATCGGTTATGGTAAAATCTGCATTTGATGCACCAACATCATTTGATGTCAACTTAAATGCACGGTTTTTTAAGAAGTTTGAAATTGGAGCATCATATCGCTTAGATGATTCATTTTCTGGCTTAGTAAATTTTGCACTTACAGATGGTTTAAGAATTGGCTATGCATACGATGCTATATCCTCGGATATAAAAGCTTACGCACCAGCATCACATGAAATCATGTTATTATTCGATCTTAATTTCCCTAAGCGTGTTTCACGTTCACCAAGATACTTTTAATCAGTTAAGCTAAAACAATTATGAAAAACTTTAAAACATTATTATTTATTACGTTGATGAGTAGCTTATGCTTAACTGCTCAAAATAGCGATACAAAGAAAGCAGATAAACAATTTGCTAGATACCAATATGTGGATGCCGCAGAAAACTACGAGGAACTTGTAAATGAAGGTAAAGGAGACACCTATGTTTATAGCCAACTTGCCGAAAGCTACTATAACATTTTTAATACAGAAGCAGCAGAACGCTGGTATGCTAAAGCTTTAGAAACTTCCGATAAGCCAGAAATGGTTTATAAGTATGCACAAATGTTAAAAGCTAATGGAAAGTATGAAGCATCCAATCAACAAATGGAAAAATTTGCTTCTATGCGTCCAGGAGACAATAGAGCTATAGCATATAAGAAAAATCCAAATTATCTTCCTAAAATTTTAGAACAAGGTAAAAAGTTCAACGTGCAGAATGCTTCTTTTAATTCTGAACAATCCGACTTTGGTGGTACCCTAAATGATGGCAAGTTATATATTACTTCTGCTCGTAATGATAGTCGTAAAACTTATGGATGGAACGAACAGCCTTTTTTAGACATTTACACCATTGTTAAAAATTCAGACAGTACGTATCAAGAAGCTACTTTAGCAAATAAAAAACTAAACACGAAATACCATGAAGGTTTAGTGTCTTTCTCACCTGATGGGAATACCATGTATTTCTCACGTGAAAGTTTTTATGAAAAAGATTACGAAAAGGATTCTCTGAGTAGTACACGTTTTAGTCAGCTTTATTTATTTAAAGCGACAAAATTAGGAGATGATTGGGACACCATAGAAGATGTAGGTATTAATAGCGAAAACTATTCTGTTAAAAACCCATCTGTAAGTGCGGATGGAAAAACGTTATACTTTACATCAAATATGCCAGGTGGTTTTGGCGACTATGATATTTACAAAGCTCCAATAAACGCTGATGGTACTTTAGGCGTACCAGAAAATTTAGGTCAAAAAGTCAATACTGAAGGCGAAGAAGGCTTCCCATATATAAGCAGTAATAACACACTATATTTTTCATCGAATGGTCACTTAGGACTTGGTGGATTTGATGTATTTTACACTAAAGAAATCGATGGTACTTTAGCAAATGCGCGTAATGTTGGTATCCCTATAAATAGTAATGCCGATGATTTCGCTTTTATAATTGATGAGGAAAACAATAATGGCTTTGTATCTTCTAATAGGGAAGGCGGTAAAGGAAGTGATGACATTTATGAGTTCAAAAAACTACAACCTCTATGTGATGTTGTTATTAGCGCAACTGTTCTAGACGATAAGAACCGGGAACCGATTTCAGGTGCTTCGGTCTCTTTATTTGATGAAGAAGGCAATAAAGTATCCTCAAAAATGACCGATGACGAAGGTATTGCTGAATTTATCGTAGAATGTGATAAAGATTCTGAACTAGAAGTTGTTATGGACGGATTCGACAGTAAAAAAGTTCCTGTCGAAGGTACAGACGACGAGGTAAATAACGTTCAAATTTCTTTAGATCCAATTGAAAACATAATGGAAGATGAAAAAATTGTCTTAGCTCCAATTTTCTTCGAATTCGATAAATCTAATATAACAGCGCAAGCTGCTTTTGAATTAGACAAACTCGTCCAAGTCATGAAGAAATATCCAGAACTTGTTATTCAGGCTACATCACATACGGACGAAAGAGGTTCTGAATCTTATAATATGAATCTTTCTGACCGCAGAGCTAAAACTACGGTGCAATATGTGATTTCTCAAGGTATTGACGAATCTCGTATTTCTGGAATAGGTAAAGGCGAATCAGAGCCTAAAATTGATTGTTCATCTGGTTGTACTAAAGAACAACATGCTGAAAACAGACGTTCAGAATTTATAATAGTAAATGAAGATAAGCAAAATATGTACGAAGAGTAATTTACATATAAAAGATAAAAAGCCTATCCTTTGAAAAAAGGATAGGCTTTTTTTTTCGAAAAACTTTGATATTTTTTACCAATCCTTAAAAGGATTTTTACTCAGCTGAGAATTATAGTATCTAGTCTCTCCTGTAACCTCCTTACCCAACCATTTCGGTTTCTCAAAATGTTCACTTTCAGAATTTAATTCAATTTCTGCAATGATTAAACCTTGATTAGCACCAAAGAATTCATCAACTTCAAACGTGTGGTTTCCGTACTTTACTTCATAGCGTGTTTTTTCAATAATACCTTCTTCGCAAAGTTTTAAGAGATGTTCTGCATCATTTTTAGTAATCTCTTTCTCCCATTCAAAACGGGATAATCCGTTAACTGTAGATTTTCCTTTAATGGTTAAATAACTACTATCTTCTTTCAACCTTACACGTACGGTTCGTTCTTTATGGGTATTTAAAAACCCTTGTTTTATAGTATAACTTTTAAACGCCTCTTTTTTAAAAGCTTTTGATTTCACTAAATATTTTCGTTCAATTTCTATCGCCATATACATTAAAAATAAATTATTAAAAGGCATTTAATGCCTAAATTTACACCATGCTTAACGATTTTCCTATAAGAAAGATAATTCATGTAGATATGGATGCCTTTTATGCGTCTGTAGCACAAATGGATAATCCTGAACTTAGAGGTAAAGCCATAGCTGTTGGCGGCGGAGGCACAAGAGGTGTCATAAGTGCAGCAAGTTATGAAGCCCGAAAATTTGGAGTTAAAAGCGCCATGTCTGGGCGATTGGCTATAAAATTATGCCCTGAACTTATTTTCGTTAAAACCGATTTTGATCGTTATAAAACGATTTCTAACCAAGTCCGTAAAATTTTTCACGATTATACCGATTTGGTTGAGCCATTATCCTTAGACGAAGCTTATTTGGATGTAACGGAAAACAAAATAGGCTTGCCTAGTGCCACTATTCTGGCACAAAAGATAAGAGCCAGGATTTACGATGAAGTTGGCTTAACGGCTTCCGCAGGTATCTCCATTAACAAGTTTATTGCAAAAGTAGCCAGTGATTATAACAAACCCAATGGGCAAAAAACGGTTAATCCAGAAGATGTTCTCCAATTTTTAGAAGATTTGGACATTCGTAAATTTTATGGAGTAGGTAAAGTTACTGCCGAAAAAATGTATCAAAAAGGCATTTTTACTGGTAAAGATTTAAAGGCTAAAAGTTTTGAATATCTTGACGAAAATTTCGGAAAATCAGGTCGCTATTATTATGATGTCGTAAGAGGTATTCATAACAGTGAAGTAAAACCCAATCGCATTCGTAAATCGTTAGCTGCAGAACGTACGTTTAGTGAAAATCTGTCCTCAGAAATTTTTATGCTAGAAAAACTAGAGCATATAGCAGAAGAAGTCTCAAGACGTTTAACTAAAAGTAAAGTATCTGGAAAAACCATTACCCTTAAAATAAAATATAGCGACTTCACCTTACAAACCCGAAGCAAAACCCTACCCTATTTTGTAGGTGAAAAAGCCATTATCCTTGAAACTGCAAAAGATTTATTGTACCAAGACATACTGAATAATTCGGTTAGACTATTAGGAATTTCGTTATCTAATTTGAATACAGATTCTAAAAAAATTAAAAACGAGGAAAAAGAAGCTGTTAGTGTACAGTTAAAGTTTGAGTTTTGAAAGTATGCAAAATTGGATATCACATAAAATTTACACTTATCCTCTTAAAAACCTGATTAATTACTTTTTATACTCAATCGCATAAAAAAGATAAAAATACTTCCTAAAAACTACAACTCTCTATCTCAGTAACCCGCAACGTATTGACCATTCCTTTTTCTTGAATTGGCATTGCCGCTAAACTAATCAACATATCACCAACTTCTAAATAGCCTTTTTTACATGCAATGGCATTTACATCTTCAATGGTTTCGTCCGTACTTACAAATCTGTCATAATAGAATGCTGTAACTCCCCAAAGCAAACTTAATTGGGTCAAAATACGTTTATTTGACGTAAATACTAAAATATGTGCAGAGGGTCTCCAAGCCGAAATCTGAAAGGCCGTATAACCACTATTGGTTAATGTGGATATCGCCTTTGCATTTATCTCATTCGCCATATTGGCGGCATGGTAACAAATCGCCTTTGTGATATAACGCTTAGTTCTAATGTGTGGTGGCGATTGCGGCACTTCAATCAAAGGCGAATCTTCAACACTACGAATTATATTTGCCATTTGACGAATCACTTGAACAGGATATTGCCCAACAGAGGTTTCACCAGATAGCATTACAGCATCTGCTCCATCCATTACAGAATTGGCAACATCGTTTACCTCAGCACGTGTTGGTGTTAAACTTGTAATCATGGTTTCCATCATTTGGGTAGCGATAATTACAGGAATTCTAGCTCGTTTTGCTCTAAGCACCAATTGCTTTTGAATCAACGGCACTTCCTCAGCAGGAATTTCAACGCCCAAATCACCACGAGCTACCATCAAACCATCACAGTACGCCACAATTTTATCGATATTCTCAACCGCTTCTGGCTTTTCAATCTTTGCAATAATAGGAATTTTATGGTCGCTATGTTCACTTATTAACTGTTCAAGCTCCATTAAATCTTCTGCATGACGCACAAAAGACAAGGCTATCCAATCTACTTTTTGTTTACATGCAAAAATAGCATCTTCGACATCCTTTTCAGTTAATGCTGGTTGAGAAATATTAGTGTTCGGTAAGTTTACCCCCTTTTTGGATTTTAATGGTCCACCTTGTATCACTCTAGCTTTAACTTCAGATTTTTTATCTGTAGAAACGACTTCAAAAATCAATTTTCCGTCATCTAATAAAATACGTTCTCCAGGCTGCGCATCTTGAGGAAACTTGTCGTAAGTCATGTAAACACGTTCTTTTGTACCCTCGAAACGCTTTCCTGTAGCGAAAATAATTTCGTCGCCTTCATTCACAATCACTTCACCTTTCATGGTGCCGACACGTAATTTTGGTCCTTGTAAATCACCTAAAATAGACGCATTATAGCCAAACTCCTCATTGAGTTCTCTTATCATTTTTATGCGCTCTTCAACGGCTGCATAATCGGCATGTGAGAAGTTAATTCTAAATACATTTGCACCTTCATCTAGCATCGCTTTCAATACTTCTTTTGTGCTTGTTGCAGGACCTAAGGTCGCTACTATTTTTGTTTTCTTGTTTGACATCAATTCAAAAAATTAAATGGTCTTTCGACTTTATTTTTAACGGATCTACCGTATAACTTGTAATTATTTGTGGAATGGCTTGTAATTTATTTACGATAAGTTTTTCATTTACATTCTGTATTTCGTCTGAAATCTTAATGAAATAATCCACTTTTTTGAATTCAGATATTAAATTGAATGTTTTCAGTACTTTCTCACTCTCGTTAAATAAAGTTCCTGTACTGGATAAACCATCCTCTTCTTTCTTGCACATGTTGGAAATTAAATTCCAAACCACGTATTCGGTCTCATTATCCCATTCAAAAATACTGTAAGATGACTCTAAATATTTTAAGTCTATGTCCTTATCATTACGTTCTAACTTAAGCCCTAAATGTTTGTTTAGCAAATAGGCCAATCGATAATCTTCTAATCTACAATGTATCGCAATTAGCTTAAAGGAATCATCATAAAAATCATCAACCTGAAGTTTGTGTAAAGCCATACGATTATAACCTTAAAACCAATTAAATTTTAAACGTTGCATGAAAATTTGAAAATCTAACTTGTATAATTCGTAAATATAGTACAATAAAAGGGCAATTTTATTAAGAATAGGTTAAGATTGAGTGCAAATATTTACGAAAACGTTATAGTAGAGGAAATTCTATAATTTGAATTGATCTTATGTTAATGTAGTCTTGTTATTTCATTTTGAAAGGCAAAAAAAGCACGTTTTGACGCTTTTTCTTCGGCCTTTTTCTTTGAAGTCGCTCTTGCTTTTGAAACCACTTTGTCATTAATGGACAACTTTACAGAGAAATGTTTTAGCTCGTCATTACCAGTATCTTCATAGACTTGATAATCAAATGTATTTTTCTCCTTTTGGCACCACTCTATCAGTAAACTCTTGTAACTAATTACTTTTCCTTCTAAAGCTTCAATATCCACATGCGGATTTATAACACGTTTATAGACGAATTTTTCGCAGAAACTGTAACCTTTATCTAAATAAATAGCACCAACTAAAGCTTCAAAAAGATTGCCATGAATATTGTCTCCAAAATTTGACTTCGGAATTTTACTTTCTACAAAATCAATAAGACCCAGTTCTTTACCTAACTTATTAAGATGTTCCCTACTGACCACTTTAGAACGCATTTTTGTAAGATAACCTTCATCACCATGTGGCACTTTTTCAAATAAGTAGGCAGCAATTACAGAACCAAGAATGGCGTCACCAACAAATTCTAGGCGCTCGTAGTTAATAACATTGCCTTTATCGTCCTTTATATTCATGGAACGATGTGTAAAGGCCTTAATGTAAATTGATATTGTTTTGGGCTTAAACCCCAGAATTTTTTTGAGTTGCAAAAAAAAATCCCCGTTCTCATGAGAGCGGGAATTTAATATGTTACGAATGAAGCTCATTCGGGATTTAATCTAGTTTTTTAAATAATACACAAGCGTTGTGACCGCCAAATCCAAAGGTATTACTCATTGCGACTTTAATATCTCGTTTCTGAGCTTTATTGAGCGTTAAATTTAATTCTGGATCTATGTTTTCGTCAGCCGTTTCATGGTTTATTGTTGGTGGTACTATACCATGCTCCATCGCCAATATTGAAGCAATTGCCTCAATAGCTCCAGCAGCACCCAACAAGTGACCAGTCATAGATTTAGTGGAATTAATATTTATGTTTTTAGCGTGTTTGCCAAATACTTCAGATATAGCTTTTAACTCGGCAACATCACCTAAAGGTGTCGATGTACCGTGTGTATTAATATGATCTACATCTTCCGGATTTAAACCAGCATTTTCCAAACAGTTTTTCATCACTGCAACAACACCTATCCCATCAGGATGTGGCGCTGTCATATGATACGCGTCCGAAGATAAACCTCCACCTACGACTTCTGCGTAGATTTTAGCACCTCTTGCTTTAGCGTGTTCATACTCCTCCAAAACAATCGCGCCAGCACCTTCACCTAACACAAAACCGTCACGGTTAGCATCAAATGGTCTAGAGGCTGTTTTTGGATCATCGTTACGAGTACTCATCGCATGCATAGCATTGAATCCACCCATACCAGCAATAGTTACTGCAGCTTCACTTCCACCTGTAATAATCACGTCGCAATGACCTAAACGTATAGTGTTTAAGGCATCGATCATTGAATTTGCAGAGGAAGCACATGCAGATACTGTGGTATAGTTAGGACCCATAAAACCATATTTAATAGATATGTTTCCAGGTGCTATATCAGCAATCATTTTTGGAATGAAGAACGGATTAAAACGAGGTGTTCCGTCACCAGCAGCATAGTTTAACACTTCTTCTTGAAACGTTTCTAAACCACCAATACCAGCTCCCCAAATCACTCCGACCCTCAATTTGTTTAAGGCATCAAGATCTAGTTTTGAGTCTACAATAGCTTCATCAGAAGCGACCATTGCATACTGCGAAAACTTATCCATTCGCTTCGCTAATTTCCTATCAATAAAGTCAGTAACTTCAAAGTTTTTTACTTCGCAAGCGAATTGTGTTTTGAACTTTTCCGGATCAAAATGTGTGACAGTTGCAGCACCACTTTTTCCACTAACAAGAGCATCCCAATATTCATCTTTGGTATTACCTATTGGCGTAAGTGCACCTAAACCCGTTACTACGACTCGCTTTAATTCCATAAAAATAGAGTTATTATTTTGCTTCTTCTATATAAGAAACAGCCTGACCAACTGTTGCAATGTTCTCAGCTTGATCGTCTGGGATTTGAATATCGAATTCTTTTTCAAATTCCATTATTAATTCTACAGTATCTAATGAATCCGCTCCTAAATCGTTAGTGAAGCTAGCTTCAGTTACAACTTCGTTTTCATCAACACCTAATTTATCTACGATAATCGCTTTTACTCGTGATGCAATGTCTGACATAATTTTTTAATTTTAAGTTTTAATTAGATGGCAAAAATAAAAAACTTTATTTGAATATTCATCTTTACCGTTAAAATGTGTTTGTAATTTAGTAAAAATAAAGATAAAGTATTTTGGTTTTGCACTAATTGTTAATTATTATTCTTTTTTTTGTTTGAATAAATAGAAACCTATATAGCTGTAAAATGAAACGAGTGGTAATTTTTGCGTCCGGAAGTGGGAGTAATGCTGAAAATTTAATAAAGTTTTTTCACAACAGCGATAATGCGACTGTTATTCAGGTACTAACTAACAATCCTCATGCCAAAGTTTTAGAGCGTTGTAAAAAATTGAATGTTAGCGCATTATCTTTTAATAGAATCGCCTTTTCTAAGTCTGAAGATGTGTTGAATATTTTAAAAGCATCACAACCAGACCTCATTGTATTAGCGGGTTTTCTCTGGAAATTTCCTGAATTCATTTTGAAAGAATTTGAAAATAAAGTGATTAATATCCATCCTGCACTATTGCCAAAATATGGCGGAAAAGGGATGTACGGCATGCATGTGCACGAAGCTGTAGTTAAAAATAAAGAGTCCGAAACAGGCATAACCATTCATTATGTCAATGAGAATTATGATGAAGGAGCTATTATATTTCAAGCAAAATGTGAGGTTTTAGCTACGGATTCGGCAGAAGATGTCGCTGGAAAGATTCATTTGTTGGAGATGGAGCATTTTCCTAAAGTTGTTGAGGATGTTTTGAAATCTCAAAATCCAAATTCCAATAAGAAAGACAGACTGTTTTCCAATAAAGAAATACAACAGAAAATACATAATATCCTAGAAAACTTGACTTCTGAAGAATTGGATAAATATTGCGATAAAGATTTCAGTAAAAAAACATTTAATAATAATTTTCCGATTTTAATTAAGGTTCCTAAGCATTGGGACAGTATTAAAAGAAAAGAAGCTATTATCCATACTAATAACAATAGGTGGACTTGGAAATATAAAATTGATAAAAACGGTTTTTCTTATGCCATTTCAACACAATGGTATTATTACAATGATATTTATGTAAGAGATTGGTTAAGGAGTTTTAGTAAACAGTAAAAATCCGTGAAACACGTGTCAAAAAAAAAGAAAAAAAAATATTACACCGTATGGAAAGGCCATAAAACAGGAGTTTTTGAAAAGTGGGACGACTGCAAAGCCCAAATCAAAGGTTTTGATGGTGCACAGTATAAATCGTTTTCAACTTTTGAAACCGCAAAAAAAGCACTAAAAGGAAATTATTTTGACTACGCTGGAAAAAACAAATCATTTACCAGCGGACTTTCCGAAGCAGAACTTAAAAAAATAGGACAACCCAACTTCAACTCTATTTCTGTTGATGCAGCTTCGAGTGGCAATCCTGGTATCATGGAATACAGAGGTGTGGATACCAAAACTAAAAAGCAACTTTTCATTCAAGGACCCTTTGAACAAGGCACCAATAATATAGGCGAATTTTTAGCTTTGGTTCACGGCCTAGCTTTTTTAAAAAATCACAATAGCGACCGTATTATGTACACAGATTCTAGAACCGCTATGAGTTGGGTGCGGAAAAAAACATGTAATTCTAAGCTAGAACGTAATGCTAAAAACAAACCTGTTTACGATTTGGTAGATCGTGCTGTACAATGGTTAAAGACTAATGACTATTCCACAACAATTGTAAAATGGGAAACTAAGGCTTGGGGAGAAATACCTGCTGATTTTGGGAGGAAGTAATTTTATAAAAAGAGTATTAGGTTATTGAGTTTGGGACGCTTATTGAAAAAATATAGCACTATTAAGTATTTGGAATTTCCATACACTTTTTAAAATTTTTAAAATTAAACTTATGGTGTTTTATTGATAATATCGTTTTTGATGTAGGATTCTTTGAATATAAACTGTGTTTCCGTCAACCAAATAATGAATACCAAAAGGGAATTCTTTAGTAAACACAATTTTTATGTTGCGATAACGATTTTGAAAATGTTGAGGGTTTATGGCAATTCTTTCCATTGTTTCAGATAACTCATTATCAAACCGTTTTAATACAACTGGAGATATCACAAAATAATAATCACGTGCTTCTTTTAAATCAATTTTTGAGAAATGACTTAATTCAATTTCAAATCCCATTATTTTAAAAGTTCTTTTTTCACATCTTCCCAAGGTGTGTAATTTGTTTTGCCTTTCTCATGGTCATCAATCATCCTATCCATCATCAACTTATAGTCTTCAGAAGGTTCGAAAGCATAAGCATTTTCCTTAAGTATAAACTCCATGTAATTTTTTAAATTTCTACCTTGTTGCTTCGCCTTTTCTTTAAGAATGGTAATGGTTTGTTCATCCAATACAACTTCTTTTCGTTTATTATTTGTTTTCATAACAGAATATTTACGATAAATATACGTATATTTATCGTAAATTAGACACCTAAAATTGCCATACCTAAAAACCCTAAATATCAATACCGATCGTACGCATCCATTTCCGTACGATATTCCTGCCATTAAACATGCTAAGCATCTAGATTTCTCTAACAAAATCAGTTTTCTGGTGGGCGAAAATGGCTCTGGTAAGTCCACCCTTTTAGAAGCTATTGCCTGCAGATTGCAATTGCCGCACATGGATGGTGTTGGCTATTCTAAAAACAGTTTCGATGGCGCAAAAACCTTATTGCCATATTTAGAATTAACTTGGCAAATTGAACGTTCGGTCGGTTTCTTTTTTAGGGCTGAAGATTTTGGGGATTATCTCAACAGCGTGCATCGTGTTGGTACCACAATTGAATACCAAATGGGAGATATTGGAGAGGACATCCCTAGCCAAATTATTAAAGACATGAAAGATAGCGCCAATTATCAATTACGGAGAATGCGCCAAAATTATGGACAAGAACTCGATGCGTTTTCGCATGGCGAAGCTTATCTTCATATTATGAATGAAATGATCAACTCCAGAGGCATTTACCTATTGGATGAACCTGAAGCAGCGTTGTCGCCTGCAAAGCAATTAACCCTTATTTCGTTTTTGAACCAACATTTAAAAATACATAATTCACAATTTATTATTTCCACGCATTCACCACTGTTGATGGCTTATCCTGATGCAACAATTTATGAAATCACACCGCATAGCATGGAAAAAACCAATTTAGAAGATACAGAACATTATATGGTTATGAAGTCTTTTTTGAATAATCCAGACGCTTATTTAAGGCATCTTTAATTTTATTTGTACCTCAGAAAATTCAATATTTCACAAGAATTTAATTTTACGTAAATTTTTTCTGTAAGGACAAAATTTCACTTTAAAAAAGCAAGAAATTTTCTTTTACTTAAAGAACCTCTTTGTTAATATGTGATTTTTTTTAATTTGATAGTTAAGAATTTTCAAATAAAAAAATTCACGTACTTTTGCAACTTAATACAAAATTAGGTGATGAGTAAATTAGTGATTGTTGGTACGGTAGCTTTTGATGCTATTGAAACCCCTTTTGGGAAAACAGACAAAATCCTTGGAGGGGCTGGCACCTTTATAGGTTTAGCAGCTTCAAATTTTAATGTAGATGCTGCAGTTGTTTCTGTAGTTGGAGGCGATTTTCCACAAAAATATTTAGACTTAATGTCTGATAGAAAAATTGATGTCTCTGGTATCGAAATCGTAAAGGAAGGAAAAACGTTTTTTTGGAGCGGGAAATACCATAACGATATGAATTCTCGCGATACCTTGGCCACGGAACTAAATGTACTCGCTGATTTTGAACCTGTAGTGCCCAAAAACTACAAAGATGCCGAAGTGGTCATGTTAGGTAATTTGCATCCAAGTACACAAATGAGTGTGTTAAACCAAATGTCTAAAAAACCAAAATTGGTCATTTTAGATACTATGAACTTTTGGATGGATTGTGCCTTAGAAGATTTACACAACACAATTAAGCATATTGACGTTATCACTATAAATGATGAAGAAGCTAGACAATTAACCGGTGAATATTCACTGGTCGTTGCAGCTAGAAAGATTCATGATATGGGACCAAAATATGTAGTAATCAAAAAAGGTGAACATGGCGCTTTATTGTTTCATGATGATAATGTATTTTACGCTCCTGCCCTTCCGTTAGAAGAAGTCTTTGATCCAACTGGAGCTGGTGATACATTCGCTGGTGGCTTTGCTGGTTATTTGGCAAAAACAGGCGATTTTTCTTTTGAAAGCATGAAAACAGCCGTCATCTATGGTTCAACACTTGCATCCTTCTGCGTTGAAAAGTTTGGAACTGAGCGCATGCAAAACTTAACAGATAAAGAAATTTATAAACGATTAGACCAATTTAAGAGTCTAACACAATTTGATATCGAATTAAATTAAACCTATGCGCTCATAATTGAGCGCATTTTTTTATTCTGAATTAGTTTCAGAATCTCTAAAATAAAGAGGGGAAAAACAATGAGTGACGCGTTAAAACATGAGTGTGGAATTGCACTTATTAGGCTATTAAAACCTTTAGATTACTATAAAGAAAAGTATGGAAGTGCTTTTTATGGTGTTAACAAGATGTACTTAATGATGGAAAAACAGCACAATCGTGGACAGGATGGTGCTGGATTTGCAAGTATAAAATTAGACGTAAAACCTGGGGAACGTTATATCAGTCGGGTGCGTTCTATAGCACAACAACCTATACAGGATATTTTTGCCCAAATCAATGAACGGATTAATGATGAATTAACTAAAAATCCGGAATACCAAGACGATGTTGATTTACAAAAAAAGAACATTCCATATATAGGTGAAGTATTCTTAGGTCACGTACGATATGGAACCTTTGGAAAAAACAGTGTAGAAAGTGTTCATCCGTTTTTAAGACAAAACAATTGGATGCACAGAAACCTCATTGTGGCTGGTAACTTTAACATGACCAATGTTAACGAGCTTTTTGACAACCTTATTGAAATCGGTCAGCATCCAAAGGAAAAGGCCGATACCATTACTGTAATGGAAAAAATCGGTCATTTTTTAGATGATGCGGTTTCAAAAATTTATAAAGATTTAAAAAAAGAGGGTTATAATAAAAACGAATGTTCTCCATTAATTGCAGAGCGCTTAAAAGTTGGTAAAATATTAAAAAGAGCAGCAAAGAATTGGGATGGTGGTTATGCCATGGCAGGATTATTAGGTCATGGTGATTCTTTTGTTTTAAGGGATCCTTCAGGAATAAGACCAGCTTATTATTATAAAGACGATGAAATTGTTGTGGTTGCCTCAGAACGTCCTGTTATTCAAACAGTTTTTAATGTGCCTTTTGAATCGGTAAAAGAACTAGATCCTGGTCATGCGATTATCACTAAAAAATCTGGTACTACTAAAATCAAGAAAATATTAGAACCTTTAGAGCGTAAGGCTTGTTCTTTTGAACGTATTTATTTTTCTCGTGGTAGTGATGCCGAAATTTACCAAGAACGAAAAAAGCTAGGTCGATTATTAATGCCAAAAGTTCTTGAGGCCATTGATAATGACACCAAGAATAGCGTGTTCTCATATATACCTAATACTGCAGAAACCTCATTTTATGGTATGATTGAAACGGTTGAAGAACATCTCAACCAACGAAAAACGAAATCCATTCTCAGTGGAGGTGGTAAACTCTCGGCAGAAAAGGTTACCGAAATTTTATCTGAACGACCGAGAATTGAAAAAATAGCCATTAAAGATGTTAAGCTAAGAACTTTTATTACTGAAGATAGCAGTAGAGATGATTTGGTAGCACACGTTTATGATGTAACGTATGGCGTAATTAAACCGACCGATAACCTAGTGATTATTGACGATAGTATTGTAAGAGGTACAACGTTGAAAAAAAGTATCATTAAAATGATGGATAGATTAAACCCTAAAAAAATAGTAGTGGTTTCTTCTGCACCTCAAATACGCTATCCAGATTGTTATGGTATAGATATGGCAAACCTAGAAACTTTAATCGCTTTTAGGGCAGCTTTGGAATTATTAAAAGACAATAACAAATACCATATTGTTGAAGAGGTCTATAATAAATGTCTCGAACAAGTAAACATGAAAGACAAAAATGTGGTTAACTACGTAAAAGAAATATACGATAGTTTTTCAGATGAAGAGATTTCAGATAAGATTTCTGAATTACTTGGTGGAGAAGATATAAACTCCGAAGTTAAAATTATTTTTCAACCTGTTGAAAATTTACATACAGCGTGTCCAAAAAACTTAGGCGACTGGTACTTTACAGGGAATTATCCAACTCCTGGTGGTAATAGAGTTGTAAATAGAGCTTTTATTAATTTTTACGAAGGGAATAAAGAGCGTGCCTACTAGATATTAACATAAAAAAAGCTTTTTATCCGATAAAATACGTATATCATCGGATTTTAATGCACTTTGTCCGATTTTTGATTCATTTTAACAAATTACATCTACATTGGTATCACCATAACATAAGTAGGTTAAGTTCATGGTAGATTTGGGGCAAAAAAAGGTGAACTTGTTTCACCTTTTTTTATGCCCTTTAATTAAAGTAATACTTTAAGTTATAATTTCTATTAAGACCTAATCTTACAGTTATTTAGTCATAAACACGGTACTTTCCACGCTTAGACTAATTTATAGGTCGTTTGTCCAAAAAATTGAATGCGTTCACAATGTCCTCTTATATTTGACTCACCATAACATAAGTAGGTTAAGTTTATGGTAGATTTGGGGCAAAAAGGGTGAACATCTGTTCGCCCTTTTTCATTTTATACCAACGAAAATAGGTGTCTCATTAATTTCACGTAAAAATTCAAATTCATACTATAAAAAAATCCGAGCCTTTTTATTTAGGCTCGGATTTTTTGTTTCAAGATAACTGCAAGGATTAAAAAATCTTACAGCAATATTTTTTATATATTGTTACTTAGCTTCAGCATATCGTCTCTCAACTTCGTTCCAATTAATGACATTAAAAAACGCCTCAATATATTCTGGTCTTTTATTTTGATACTTTAAATAATAAGCATGCTCCCAAACATCCAGTCCTAAAATCGGTGTGCCTCCGCAACCAACGC
This sequence comes from Winogradskyella schleiferi, assembly GCF_013394655.1. NCBI lineage: Bacteria > Pseudomonadati > Bacteroidota > Flavobacteriia > Flavobacteriales > Flavobacteriaceae > Winogradskyella > Winogradskyella schleiferi. The sequence goes on along the minus strand of NZ_CP053351.1, from coordinate 4,478,630 downwards.
CTGGCATTAATGGATTATCTTGGTTTGGCGACGAACAAACTTCAACCTTTCCGCCTTTGTGTACGCATAACCAAGCCCAACCTGAGCCGAATTGTGTTGCAGCCGCCTTAGAAAACTCGTCTTTAAACGCCTCAAATGAACCATACTTTGATTCAATTGCATCTTTTAAGTCTCCAGACAAACGTCCTTTTCCTTCAGGATTCATAACCTCCCAAAACAACGAGTGATTGTAAAATCCACCACCATTATTTCTAACAGCTTTGTTATCCTTATCCAAATTGATAAGAATATTTTCAATTGTTTTTCCTTCTAAATCCGTGCCTTTAATAGCATCGTTTAATTTATTTGTGTAGCCTTGGTGATGTTTAGTATGATGAATCTCCATTGTGCGAGCATCAATGTTAGGTTCTAAAGCATCGTAAGCATATTTTAATTTCGGTAATTCGAAAGCCATAATATTTTTATTTTAATTGGTTAATAAATTGTTTGAATTCAAATTTACAATTTTGTCCATAATTTTCTCTTAATAAACTATTAAGATTCCTTATTTTGGTATAAAATTTATCTTTTGCTAAATTCAGCCTTCAAAATATATAATGCCTCTGCCGGTAGTGGAAAAACATTTACACTAGCCAAAGCCTATTTAAAAATACTTATTCAGTCTAAAAGCTACGACCAATTCAAATCCATATTAGCCATAACGTTTACCAACAAAGCCGTTGGTGAAATGAAAGAACGGATTATAGACATGTTGAAATCTTTTTCTTCAGAAGAAAGCCTAACTAATCCACATCCAATGTTTGTTGCGATTTGTGAAGAGTTAGACATTCAACCAGAAATTCTTCACAATAAATCAAAACACATCCTCAAACATATCATTCATAATTATGGAGCTTTTGATATTTCTACCATCGATGGTTTTACACACAGAGTGATTAGAACTTTTGCTCACGATTTAAAATTACCAGTAAATTTTGAAGTCGAATTAGATCAAGAGCGTTTATTAAACGAAGCCGTTGATAGTCTTATAGCTAAAGCAGGAAGTGACAAAACCTTAACCAAAGTCCTTGTAGATTTTGCGATTGAAAAAGCCGATGACGATAAAAGCTGGGACATTAGTTATGACTTTAATAAAATTTCGAAATTATTGGTCAATGAAAATGATCTTTTTGCTATTAATACTTTAAGCTCCAAAACGCTAGAAGATTTTAAGGTTTTAAAACAACAACTATCAAAAGAAATTCTTCAACTAGAAGAAGCTATCGTAAAAATTGCCCATACAGCCTTAACGCTTATTCAGGAATCAGGCTTACAATTCGATGATTTCAACAGAAGTTCACTTCCCAAGCATTTTGAGAAATTAAGTGATAAGCAATTTTCGGTTGGTTTTGAAGCCGCTTGGCAGAATGATCTAATTGAAGGCAATTCCCTGTATCCAAAACGTGTTTCTGAACATGTTGCTTCAACCATAGAAAGTATTCAACCACAATTAGCGGACCATTTTTTTAATTCAAAAAGGTCTATTTTCGAGGTAAAGCTTAAAAAAGGATTTTATAGAAATATCACACCACTTTCAGTTCTAAATGCCATTAAACTTGAATTGGATACTTTAAAATCTGACCAAAATAAAATGTTGATTTCAGAATTCAACACCATCATAAGTAAAGAAATTAAAAATCAACCTACACCTTTCATTTATGAACGTTTGGGTGAGAAATTCAAACATTATTTTATAGATGAGTTTCAGGACACCTCAAAAATGCAATGGGACAATTTAGTACCACTATTAGATAATGCACTTTCAGCAGCCAATGGTGATGCCATGTTGGTTGGTGATGCCAAGCAAGCGATTTATAGATGGCGAGGCGGCGAAGCAGAACAATTTATTAAACTATATAATAAGGTCGATAATCCTTTTCAACTTGAAGCTGAAGTATTGCCATTGGAAACCAACTACCGAAGTGCAAAAGCGATTATTGAATTTAATAATTCGTTTTTCGCCTATCTCAGTGAAACTGCTTTTAGTGAAGATGCTTACGCTGACCTTTTCAAAAAAGCAAAGCAAAAAAATCATAATGCTTCCGAAGGTTATGTGAATCTTAATTTTTTAGATGTTCAGAAAGACGACGATATCCATCAATTATATGCTAAAGAAGTTTTAAACACCATAAAACAATGTCAAGAAAATGGTTTTCCACTAGATGACATTTGTGTTTTGGTCAGAAAACGAAAAGAAGGTGTTGCCATTGCGAATTATTTGAATGAAAATGGCATAAAAATCACCTCTTCGGAAACCTTGCTCTTAAAGAATTCGGATAAGGTTAATTTTATTAATTCGTTTTTAAAACTACTCATTCAACCTACAAATGATAGTTTAAAAATCGACATTCTTTCCTATTTAGCAGAACAACATCAAGTTGGAGATAAACATCAATTTTTCATGGCGTATCTCAAGAAAAATCTTGACGAGATGTTTTCAGAACTAAAGCATTTAAATATTTATATCGACAAAAACCAATGTCTTCAACTACCGCTTTATGAATTGGTAGAACATGTCGTTAGACAATTTAATTTGAATACTGAGCCCGATGCCTATCTTCAGTTTTATTTAGATGTCGTTTTGGAATTCACACAAAAGCAAAATGCAGATGTTGGCGGGTTTATCAATTATTTTGAAAATAAAGCGGACAAATTAACTGTAGTAACTCCAGAAAATATGAATGCGGTTCAGATTATGACCATTCATAAATCGAAAGGTTTGGAATTTCAAGTGGTTATTTTTCCTTATGCAGACCTTAATATATATAAAGAACTGGAGCCTAAGGTTTGGTTTCCTGTTAAAGCTGAAGATTATAATGGTTTCGATATGTTGCTACTTAACTATAATAAGGATGTCGAACATTTTGGGGATTTAGGAAATCAAATTTACAAAACACATCAATCGCAATTAGAATTAGACAATCTCAATTTACTTTACGTGGTTTTAACTAGAGCTGTTGAGCAATTGTATATCATTTCTAAAAAGGATATGAGTTCAAAAGGCCTTGTGAATGAAAACACCTATGCAGGCAAGTTTATTAATTTTTTGATTAAGGACAATAAATGGAACGATAACCAATTGAATTATAATTATGGTACGTTAAAAACAAATGAAACTATCATAGAAAAAGAAATTACTTCAAGTGCCCTAAAATTAATTTCAGTTCCGAAAGAAGACCATAATTTGAATATTGTAACTAAATCTGGCTTACTTTGGAATACACAACAAGAAGTAGCCATTGAACGTGGTAATTTGGTGCATTTAATTTTATCGAAAATCAAAACGGTTGGAGATCTCGATGTTGCGTTTAACAATTTATTGGTTTCAGGTGATGTGACCTCTGAAAATAGTGAAGCCTTAAAAAGCTTAGTTATAGAGGTCATAAAACACCCTAAATTAGAACCTTATTTTCAAGATGATTTTAAGGTTTATAATGAACGAGATATTATTACCAGCTCCGGTCAACTTCTCAGGCCTGACCGTTTAAATATCAATTCAAAAAATGAAGCGATAATAATTGACTACAAAACTGGTGATGCTAAGGAATTTCATGCAAATCAACTTAACGATTATGAAGCTATTTTAAATAAGATGAATTTAACGGTGACTCATAAACTATTGGTTTATATAAATGATACAATTGAAGTTCTTGAAGTCTAAATAATCCTAGTATCTTTGCTTAACAATCAAAATTAAAAAGATGTACGGAGATATAAAAAATCATTTACAACAAGAAATAGAATCTATAAAAGACGCTGGGCTTTTTAAGGAAGAGCGTATAATCACTTCGCCTCAAGGCGCGGAAATAACTCTAAACACAGGTCAAAAAGTACTGAACTTTTGTGCTAATAATTATTTAGGCTTGTCCTCACATCCAGAGGTTATTCAGGCCGCAAAAGACACTTTGGATACACACGGTTTCGGGATGTCCTCTGTTCGTTTTATTTGTGGTACTCAAGATATTCATAAAGAATTGGAACAAAAGATTGCTGATTTCTATGGCACTGAAGACACGATATTATATGCTGCTGCTTTTGATGCCAATGGAGGTGTTTTTGAACCCTTATTAACGAAGGAAGACGCTATAATTTCAGACTCTTTAAACCATGCTTCTATAATAGATGGTGTTAGATTGTGTAAAGCCGCAAGATATCGTTACCAAAATAATGATATGACGGATTTAGAAACGCAATTAATTGAAGCAAATGCAAATGGTGCTCGATTCAAAATTATTGTAACCGATGGTGTATTTTCTATGGACGGTTTGGTTGCACCTTTAGATAAAATATGTGATTTGGCAGACAAGTACGATGCTATGGTTATGATAGATGAATGTCATGCCACAGGTTTTATTGGAGAAACTGGCATTGGTACACTTGAAGAAAAAGGCGTTTTAGGCAGAATTGACATCATTACCGGAACTTTAGGGAAGGCAATGGGTGGTGCGATGGGAGGTTACACTACAGCAAAAAAAGAAATTGTAGAGTTATTGCGTCAACGTTCTAGACCCTATTTATTTTCAAACTCTTTGGCTCCAGCAATTGTTGGCGCATCTATTAAGGTATTTGATATGCTCAAAAACGATACAACCTTGAGAGATAAAGTAGATTGGAATACAAAATACTTCAAAAAAGGCATGAAAGAAGCTGGCTTTGATATCATAGATGGCGATTCTGCTATTGTCCCAGTAATGTTATACGATGCAAAACTATCGCAGAATATGGCGAACATGTTATTGGAAGAAGGTATTTATGTTATTGGTTTCTTTTATCCTGTGGTGCCAAAAGATAAAGCTAGAATTAGGGTACAATTATCCGCTGCACATAACCAAGATCAGTTGGATAAAGCGATTTCTGCTTTCATTAAAGTTGGAAAATCACTTAATATTATCTGATATCATATAATTATTGATTCAAACACGCCATTTTAGGGCGATTTCCCAATAATTTTATATATTTGTCTTTGTTAATAAAATTTAACATCTTACTTTTACCAACAATTAACACTTAAAAATTAAAATTAATTAGAATATGAAAAATCTTAGCAGATTATTTTTTGTTGCAGTGCTTATCGCAAGTTTTAGCACTTCTAATGCTCAAGACAAGAACAATCCCTGGGCTATTACAATTGGAGCTAACGCAGTTGACGTTTACCCAGTAGGAGAAGACACACCACAAGGTGACTATTTTGACGAGTACTTTAATGTATCAGACCATTGGAACATTCTTCCTTCGCTTTCTACGGTCTCAATTTCTAGATATCTTAGTGATGGTTTCACCTTTACTGCTAAAGGTTCTATCAATAGAATTGACAAGTTTGGTTCTAATTTCGATCCTGTAACAGGTGTAGAAACTACAAACAATGTTGATGATTTAACTTATTACGGACTTGACGGTAGAGTTTCTTACAGCTTTATGGAAGCTTTGGACTGTAAAGTTTTCGACCCTTATTTAGGCGTTGGTGGTGGTTACACTTGGGTAGATGAAATTGGAGCTGGAACTTTAAACGGAACCGTAGGTTTAAATCTTTGGTTTACAGAAAATTTAGGTTTATCACTTGAATCTACATACAAGCATGCTTTTGAAGATTATTTACCAAAACATTTCCAACATTCAGTTGGTCTTACATTTAAGTTTGGTGGTACTGACACAGATGGTGATGGTATCTATGATCAAGACGATGCATGTCCAGAAGAAGCTGGTTTAGAAATCTTTAATGGTTGTCCAGATTCTGATAACGATGGTATCCAAGATTCAAAAGATGACTGTCCTAACACTGCTGGTTTAGCTGAATTTAATGGTTGTCCAGATGCTGATGGTGATGGCGTTGTTGATAAAGATGATAAATGTCCAGATGTTGCTGGTTTAAAAGCATTAATGGGATGTCCTGATGCTGATGGTGACGGTGTTGCTGATGGCGACGATAACTGTCCTAACGAAGCCGGTCCTGCTGCAAATAATGGTTGTCCTTGGCCTGATACTGATGGTGACGGCGTTTTAGACAAAGATGATAAGTGTCCTAATGAAGCTGGAGAAGTTTCAAATAATGGATGTCCTAAAGTTGAGCCAACTAAAGAAGTGATGGCTACTTTAAACGAGTATTCAAGATCTATCTTGTTTAATTCAGGTAAAGCAACTTTCCAAAAGCAAACAGATCAAGTATTACAATCAATGGTGGCTATCTTTAAAGAATATCCACAAGCTAACTTTACAATAGAAGGTCATACAGATAGTGATGGTTCTAAATCGATGAACTTAGCGTTATCTGATAGAAGAGCTAATGCAGTTAGAGACTATTTAATTGCTAATGGTATTAATTCAGATAGATTATCAGCTAAAGGTTACGGTGAGGAAAATCCAATCGCGTCTAACAAAACTAGAGCTGGTAAAAAAGAAAACAGACGTGTAGAAGTGAAGTTGAAAAACTAATCACAAACACCTCTAAAATATATTTTAAAAACGCTCCGAAATTCGGAGCGTTTTTTATTTTTATAAAATGATAGCTTTTATAAAAACCGTACTTCTAGATATTCAATCTAAAAAGTTGAATTTAGAAGATTTATATTTTATACTTCCCAGTAAACGTGCTGGTGTTTTTCTAAAACACCATCTTTCAACATTAATAACCCAACCCATTTTTACACCGCAAATACTCAGTATTGAAGAATTTGTGGAAGACCTTTCGGGTTTACAAACATTACCTAATACAGATTTAATATTTAGACTTTACGAAACCTATAAAAGCCTCACTCCTGAAAATGAACAAGAAACTTTCGAGTCCTTTTCAAAATGGGCACAAATTTTATTACAGGATTTTAATGAAATTGATCGATACCTTATTCCACAAGAACATATTTTCGATTATTTAAGCGCCATTAAAGAGCTTAATCATTGGTCTTTAGAAACCAACAACCCTACGGAACTCATAAAGAACCATCTTAAGTTTTGGAAACAACTTAAAACCTATTATACTGCATTTACAGCAAACCTGTTACAATCAAAGCAAGGCTATCAAGGTCTTATTTATAGAAAAGCGGTTTCAAACTTAGAACCCTATATTGATAAACCCAATGATAAAACCCATATATTTTTAGGTTTCAACGCTTTGAATACCGCTGAAACCGAAATTATACAAGGCTTACTTAATAATGATTTAGCCCACATTTATTGGGATATTGACACCTCTTTTATTGATGATACTATCCACGATGCAGGATGGTTTACCAGACAGCATAGAACGCAATGGCCTTATTTTAAAACTCAACCATTTAATTGGGTAACTTCCCATTATAAGGAAGAAAAAAACATACAAGTTATTGGTATCCCAAAACTGATTGGACAAGCAAAATACATTGGTCAGATTTTAGAAGAATTAACTGAGAAAGATACCAATTTGTCAAAAATTGCGGTCGTTTTAGGAGAAGAACAACTTTTGCTTCCTGTTCTTAATTCAATCCCTAAAACTATTACTAAACTCAATGTAACTATGGGTTTAGCTTTGCAGTTTGTGCCTTTGGCCTCATTCTTTGAACAGTTGTTTGTCACCCATAAAAATAATCCAAGCCAGTTTTATTTCAAAGATGTCATAAGTTTGCTTTCTCATCCTTCTATTTATCCATTATTTGATACTGATACTCATAATGTTTCAAGCGCTATTATTGCCCATATTCAACAACATAATTTAGTTTATCTAACGGTTTCTGAGCTCAATCAAATTGCTAACTCACATTCAGGTTGCATCAATTTAATTTTTAAATCTTGGAAGGATCAACCTGAAATCGCCTTAAAACAGTGTTCGGAACTCATTTTTGAAATGAAAGCCCACTTTGATAAGGACAAACAAAGTCATCGTCTAGAATTAGAATATCTCTACCGATTCCATACCTTATTCAATCAATTGACTGAATTAAATATCAATTATAACTATCTCAATTCAATTGCAGCTTTACAGACCATTTACAAAGAACTGTTGAGTTCAGAAACTTTAGATTTTAAAGGCGAACCGTTAGAAGGACTTCAAATTATGGGTATGCTAGAATCCCGTGTCTTGGATTTTGAGACCGTGATAATCAGTTCCGTCAATGAAGGTATTTTGCCTTCGGGAAAAACCAATAATTCCTTTATTCCTTTTGATGTTAAAATTGAAAATAAGCTACCAACTTTTAAAGAAAAGGATGCTGTATACACCTATCACTTTTATAGGCTTCTTCAGCGTGCGAAAAATGTTTATATTTTATACAACACAGAAATAGACGCCTTAAAAGGAGGTGAAAAAAGTAGGTTTATCACACAGCTTGATATTGAAGGTATTCATGATATTAATCACAAAATTATCACGCCAGAAATTCCGATAATAGAACAAAAATTAACTGAAATTATTAAAACACCTTTAGTTATTGAAGAAATAAAGGTACTTTCTAAAAAAGGTTATTCGCCTTCTTCTTTAACAAACTATATGCGAAACCCTATCGATTTTTATTATGAAAAAATATTGAGTATTAAAGAGTTTGAAGAAGTCGAAGAAAATATTGCAGCTAATACTTTAGGTTCCGTTATTCACAATTCGCTGGAAGATTTTTACAAACCTTTGGAAGGCTCCATTCTAACAGTTGAACATCTCAAAGCCTTTAAAAGTCAAATCAAGGGTATGGTTACCAAGCATTTTGAAAAGCTTTATAACAAAGGTGGATTTTCAAGCGGTAAAAACCTGATCATTTTTGAAATCGCTCAACGTTACATTTCGAATTTCCTGAATCAAGAAATTGAGAGTCTTAAAAGCGGTAATGAGATTAAAATCTTGTTGATTGAAGCCGATGAAACTATAGAAATAAATATTGAAGGTTTAGATTTCCCTATTAAATTAAAAGGAAAAGTAGATAGAATCGATAGCTTTAACGGCGTCATAAGAGTAATTGATTATAAATCTGGAAAAGTAGAGCAAAACAAAGTAGAAATTATTGATTGGGAAGCTATAACCACAGATTATGATAAATACAGTAAATCGTTTCAGATTTTGTGCTATGCGTATATGATGCGCCAAAAGAATCTCATCAATTTACCGATTGAAGCAGGCATTATATCCTTTAAAAACCTAAATGGAGGCTTTTTAAAATTCGGAAAAAAACCATCGTCCCATGCCAGAATAAAAGACCAATTAATAACTGATGAAACTTTAGATAATTTTGAAATTGAACTAAAAAAACTCATCTCGGAAATCTGTAATCCAAAAATTAATTTTATTGAAAAAGCACTGGAAAGATGAATATAAACAAAAACATAATTTTAAAACGAAAGGATAAAAAGCCCATTTTAATTGACGCATTTTATTCTGAAGAAAAAACAGATCAACCAATCGTCATATTTTGCCATGGTTATAAAGGATTTAAAGATTGGGGCGCTTGGAACGTTATGGGAGAACGCATTGCTGAAGCTGAATTTTGTTTTATAAAGTTTAATTTTTCACACAATGGCGGCACTATGGAAAATCCCATTGATTTTCCAGATTTGGAAGCTTTTGGAAACAACAATTACACTAAGGAACTTGAAGATTTAGATGCTATTATCAATTGGTCCCAAAATCATTTCGAAACGAATCCAAACATCAACATCTCAGACATCAACCTAATTGGTCATAGTCGTGGCGGCGGAATTACAATTCTTAAAGCATCGGAAGACCAGAGCGTCAAAAAGCTTATTTCTCTAGCAAGTGTGAGCGATTTTGGTAGTCGCACTTCAACTATTGGTGATTTAAAAGATTGGAAAGAAAAAGGTGTTAAGTATGTTTTAAATGGCAGAACCAAACAGCAAATGCCACACTTCTATCAATTTTACGAAGATTTCAAAGTCAACGAAGATCGGCTTCATATTGAATCTGCCGAGAAACGTTTGAAAATTCCACATTTAATAATTCATGGAACGAATGACACTTCCGTAAGTATTAGTGAAGCAAAAGCCTTACATAAATGGAATCCTGATAGTAAATTGAAGATTATTGAAGATGCAGACCATGTTTTTAATACCAAACATCCTTGGAATAAAAATAAGCTTTCAACTGAACTACACCAAACCGTTGATGCTGTTATAAGCTTTTTAAAATGAAAATGACTGTTTTAAGCCACGTTTAAATTATGCGTATTGATACAAGAACTGATTTTTTCAAAAAGCAAATCTTTTCTTACAGGTTTGGTCATGTAATCATTCATTCCCAAGGCTAAAGCACGTTTCTTGGTTGCTTCGGTTGCGTCTGCAGTCACGGCAATTATTGGAATAGAAGTAATTGACTTCCCTAAATCACCACTTCTAATTATAGCAGTAGCTTCATAACCATCCATAATGGGCATTTGTAAATCCATGAGAATTAAATTGTAAACATCATTTTTTAGTGCTGTAATAGCTTCTTTTCCATTTTCAGCCACTGTAAAGCTAGCGTCAGGGTAACTGCTCAACAATTTTTTTATGACCATTTGATTGAGCTTATTATCCTCAACAATAAGAATATTTAACTTAGTATCTATAGTTTTTATGACTTTAGATGTATCTTCAACTAATTCACTTGCTATACGTTCTAGAGGAATTTCGATAAAGACATCAGTTCCTTCGCCCGCAACGCTTTCTACTTGTAGTGTTCCATTAAACAAGGTTATTAAATGCTTTGAAATGGTAAGCCCAAGTCCTATGCCACCAAATTGACGTTTATTGTTTAAGCGCATTTGGTTAAAACTGTCAAAAATATGGTTTTTACTTTCTTCGTCCATTCCAATTCCTGTATCTGAAATTTGAAAATAAAATCGAGTGATATCGTTAGGTTGTGCTAAACATTTTAATTTTAAATATACATGGCCTTCATTTGTAAATTTTACTGCATTCGCTAAAACATTATTTATAATTTGGGCAAAACGATCTGCATCACCACAAACTTTTAGCGGAATTTCAGAATCCATTTCAAAACTATTGTACTTCCCTGAATAGAGTTGACCGTTTTTTAGTTATTTACTTCATTGTTAAAAATAGTAATTATGGGTCTATTTTTTGGTTTTAAGGTTGACCAATATTTCTCAAAATTGTCTGGGCTCATTTTTGGTAAACTTTTATGTGTTCTTTTTTCATTATAATTCTTAACTGCTTTTGCTACACATTTTTTTAATTGAAAGAAGGTTTCTGGTTTCCAATAATCTAAATATTCTTCTTTTATAGTTCTATTGATTCGTTCTGCATATGCATTGTCCAGTCCACTTAAAGACATACTTATCTTAGTGCCATTGCTTACCAGTAAGTCTATGTATTTACTGTAAGTGTATTGGCTTCCCCTGTCCGAGTTATGGATCTCGGGTGCATTATTTTCCTTGATTGCCATTTTAAGTGCTTCTACATTCGCTTGCGCTCTCATGTTATCAGATACGATAAACCCAACAATCTTTTTTGTATAAACATCTATTATAAACACAGCGTAATAGTGTTTTCCGTTGAGCGGCAGATAGGTTATGTCCGATTGCCATACCACGTTTGGTGCGTTTACCCTTAGACCTTTTATTAGGTTGGGATAAAACTTTTTACCTGCTATTGTTGTGCGTTTATAATTCCTTTTCTTTTTAATTCTGTAACCAAGACCCATCATGGTTTCTATAAAACGGTCTCGACCTATAAAATCCGGATCTAATATATTGTACATCTTTTCTACTCCACAACCAGGATGATCCTCCCGAAGATCATCTGCCTCTAATATTAATTGAGACACTCGACTATCGAAAACCGCTTGCCGCTTTGCATACTGGTTAACGGCTTGTTTACTGATGCCTATGGTTTTATAAAGCTGGTTCATACTAAAACTTAGTGTTTCTTTATGTGTTCTGAACCAGTTGATTGCGGAGTGTTGGAATTTTTTTTGATATCTATACTTAAATCGTCTTCTGCAATATCAATTAGCTTCTCCAAATAATCTATCTTTATCTGTTTACGCCCAACTATGGCTTCAAGCTCTTTTATTCGGGCTTGTTGTTCTTTCATCTTTTGGGCACTACTGTTTTTCATCTCTACAACTCTTGAACCTTTTTCGTTAAAGGTAGAAAATTTATGGATCCAACTGTAAATTGATGTATTGCTTATGTTGTGTAATTTTTCCAATTGAGGCACGCTAAATTGACCAGATTCAAAATCTTTTACGATTTGTCGTTTAAATTCTTCAGAATAAATTCGTTTCTTTTTTAATAGTTTAATGTTTGCTTTCATAAGTTTACACTTTGTTTAAAGTGGTCAACCTATACTAGGGACATACATATAATTCAATTCTTTTTTCTGTGCTTCAAACTTCCAATTATTACTAATGTCCATTAAAATTGAAACAGGGTTGAATTCTTCTTCCTTAAGTTGAAGTTCATTTTTCTCAATACGTTCAAAATCTAAAACATCATTTACATTACTAAGCAAACTCATGGAAGCATTTTTAATGATTTGATACTTCTCTATATTTTCTTTGTCATTATTTGTATCAGAAAGTGCGGATTCTGCCATTCCCATAATGGCATTGATAGGTGTGCGTAATTCGTGACTAATATTAGACATAAAATACGTTTTGAGCTCACTAATTTCTTCAGACTTTTTCAGCGCTAAGGCTTGGGATTTTTCGTTGTCTTGCCTTAATTTTTTAATAAGATTGGTCATTGATAGTGATAATAGAACCACTTCTATACCAGAACCAAACTTAGAACTGTTTAAGGTGTAGAAATTACTTTGTAAGAGTCCTAAATTGTTCATTACAAAACCAAGTAATCCAATAACCAAAAACAATATGCCCAAGCTGAAATATATATCTACAGAAATTCGTTTGTACCACATCGTAAATACAGTAGCTAAAATGAGCAATAAACTGAACAAACCATTGATGTTACTAATTGGATAAGCCAACTCAAAGGTCTTTGGGCTCATAAAAATCATGAAAAACACCATAGCTAAACTTGCATAAATTGCATTGTATGCTTTTTTAAAATGGGCTAAGTTGATATTTACCTTTAAAAAATGTTCACAATATTTAAGCAAAAAGAAATTTGATGAGATGGCTGTTATAAGCACCATTCGGCTATTAAAAAATCCACCGTTTGGAAATAAATATTGATAGATGAAACCATCTAAAGCCGCTTGCATCAATGCAATAGAAAACACGTAAATACCATAGTATAAAAAAGTTCTGTTTTTTAAACTACTATAAAAAAAGAGGTATATAAAACCTGCTAATAATAAAACACCATAAAAAAGACCTAGAAATAACTGTTGCTTATAGTTATTAATAAAAAATGAGGATTCATCATATAATGTAAGTGGGAGATTTATGGCTTCACCATCACTCGAAATTTCCATATAAAACAACTGCTCTTCTTGTGCTGGCAAATCTATTTTAAAAATAATCTCACGATGTTCTACATCACGCTCGCTAAAAGCATTTAGGTCACCATTTTTGAATGTTCTAATTTCAGGTTTAATTTCATACAAATTAATAACATCGGTTACTGGCCGTCCTGTTTTTAGATAATAAGATTTCTCAGAATCCGAGGTGTTTTTCAATCGGAATCTTACCCAATAATTATCAGAGGTAAAACCAAAATCATGGTTGGCGGATTCCAGTTTTTTATAGGATAACTGTTCATTATTTAAAACCTCTTCAATGGAGTAATTTGCTTTATCTACATGGGCATATTCAGAATATTCAAAGAGTTGACCAGATGAACTTTTAGGATCGAAAGCTGGTTTTTGAGCATACAAAGCTGATGCTAATACGTAGGTTAGTAGTAAAATTCGTTTCATGTTTGGGGCATTAAACTGATGCTAACATACAAAAAAAATAATCTAATTAGCTTTTTTCCTGATATTTGGACATAAAAAAAGCGTGCCGAAACACGCTTTTGTGGAGAAGATTGGGCTCGAACCGACGAACCTTCCCGATGTCATCGGGACGCTTTAGCCAACTGAGCCTGCCCGAATGAATTCATTCAGGCGGGCTACATCCTAAAAATTAATTTATTCATCACCTTATACAAAATTGGAATCTGACTTGTAATTTAACATCATAAAAAGTGGTGAACATGTTTTTAACATCAATATTGTTTGGTACTATTCTAGGATACTTTCCAATTCCAAAATTAGTATAGTCAGTAAACCAAAATTATTGGCATAAAAAAAGCGTGCCGAAACACGCTTTTGTGGAGAAGATCGGGCTCGAACCGACGACCTCTTGACTGCCAGTCAAGCGCTCTAGCCAACTGAGCTACATCCCCAAATAATTTTGTAAATATAACTTATTTCAACCCACTTAAAACCAAAACAGGCATTTTAGTACTATGAAAATCCTTCTTTAAAATGGTGTTTTTTTCCCAAAGCTTAGTAAAAAATCCTCTTTTACGCCTTACTACACACAACAAATCAGGATTATTTTCCTTGTAATGCTCTAAAAAAGCCATGAATGTTGTAGGGCTTTCTGCTTTTGAAGTTGTAGTAATGAGCGATTTCAATTCATCATTGATATCAAAATCATGTTTTTTATGATATGGTGTTTTCACTAAAAGTAGTGAGACATCAGCTTTAAATTGCGCTTTAATAGCTTGCAAAGGATATAAGACATTTTCTTTTTTAATCGTTGCGGATTTTAGGGCTAACAAAAGTTTTGAAAATGGTTTAAACGTATAACCTTCAGGAACAATTAAAGCCGGAATCTGCGTTTGCTTTATAATCTTACCAGACGTTTTTCCTAAATAAACTTCCTCTTTTATGGAGTTGGTGCGTGGTTCTAAAACAATTAAGTCAACTTCCAATGCTTTACACACCTTTTCTAACGTGTCTACTAATTTCCCCTTAAACGTTCTAGCAATTACCTCCACACCTTTTTTATCAATTGATGCAATATGACTTTCTAAAAACGATTTAGATTCAGCTTCTAAAATATGATCTATCTTAATCATTGTACCAGCTTTAGTATAAACATTATATATTTGAACTGCATATATTTTTGCACCAAACGCTTTTGCAAAATCTACAGCATATTGTAAATGCGATTGTGCGTTTTTCGAGGAACCAACAGGAACTAATATCGTTTTCATAATTAGAAAATTGAAGTTTATATTGGCACAAAAGTAAACATTATAAATGATTCGTAAGGCAGAAGATAAAGATATTGATTGTATTATAAGCATCACAAAAGCCTGTGCTAAACGTATGATTTCCAAAGGAATTTATCAATGGAACGCATATTATCCCACTTCAAAAGCATTTGAAAAAGATATAAAAAGAAATGAGCTTTATGTATTGGAAATCAACCATCACGTTTCTGGATGCATTGTGATTTCTACTGTAATGGATAAAGAATATGTTCCTATGAAATGGTTAACACCAAATAAAAACAATATTTACATTCATCGTTTGGCTATTCATCCAAAGTATCAAGGATTGGGTTATGCGCAACAACTTATGGCCTTTGCCGAGCATTTTGCTATAGATAACAACTATAGTTTCATTCGATTAGACACCTTTTCACAGAATAAAAGAAACCAAAAGTTTTACGAACTTCGCGGTTATAAACGATTAGGTGATATTTTCTTTCCAAAGCAAAGTAAGTTTCCTTTTCATTGTTACGAGTTAATATTGTGAGCACAACTATAACCTTAAAACAAATCAACAAACTCGCTATTCCTGCATTGATTTCTGGAGTGTCGGAACCTATTTTATCGTTAACCGATGCTGCCATAATTGGTAATATGGAACAGAATGCCACAGTATCTTTAGCTGCAGTAGGCATTGTTACCACATTTCTATCCATGTTAATATGGGTTTTAGGACAAACTCGCAGTGCCATTTCTTCCATTATCTCACAATATTTAGGTGCAGGAAATGTTGAAGCCGTCAAAAATCTACCTGCCCAAGCAATTTTTGTCATTACAGGTTTGAGCTTCATTATTATAGCTGTTACTTTTCCATTAGCATCACAGATTTTCAAACTTTACAATGCTTCTGGAAGTGTCTTGGATTTTAGTGTGGATTATTATCGTATTCGGGTTTTTGGCTTTCCGTTTACCTTATTTACCATTGCTGTATTTGGCACGTTTAGAGGACTTCAAAATACCTACTATCCCATGTTGATTGCGATTTCTGGTGCGATTTCCAATATAGCTTTAGATGTCATTCTTGTTTATGGTGTTGAAGATGTTATACCTGCCATGCACATCAAAGGTGCTGCTTATGCAAGTGTTATTGCGCAACTGATTATGGCCGTACTTTCGGCTTTTTATTTACTTAAAAAAACAGAAATTCCCTTATTGGTTACCTTGCCTTTCAATACAGAAATGAAACGTTTTACTTTAATGATTCTTAATTTATTCGTCAGAACCATAGCCTTAAATATTGCCTTGTATTTTGGAACTAGCTTTGCCACAAAATATGGCGAAAGTTATATTGCAGCCTATACTATTGCCATTAACCTTTGGTTTTTAGGGGCTTTTCTTATAGATGGTTATGCAAGTGCCGGTAATATCTTATCAGGAAAATTATTTGGAGCAAAAGATTACAAAAGCCTTATTGATTTAAGTAATAAATTGATTAAATATGGCATTCTGATTGGAGTTTTTATGGGATTAATAGGTGCTATCTTTTATTACCCACTAGGAAACATATTCAGTAATGACGAAAAGGTGCTCTCTAAATTCTACGACATATTTTGGATTATTCTGGCCATGCAACCTCTATGTGCCTTAGCCTTTATTTTCGATGGTGTTTTTAAAGGGCTTGGTAAAATGAAATATCTCAGAAACGTACTTCTTTTTTCTACACTTATAGTTTTTGTTCCCGTTATTTATTGGACAGATAGTTTAGACTATAAACTCTACGGTATTTTTATAACATTTACGCTTTGGATGGTTGCACGTGGCTTGCCATTAATTATAAAATTCCGTAAAACATTTAATACCCTTGCTCAAAACACTTAAATTTGTTTGATAAAATTCTATTATTGTAAATGAACTTTTTAATTGCCATCCTTCAGGACGTTGATATAAACGAAAAATTAAAGGAAGCGCCAGACAGCAGTTATGGTATTGGTATTTTTATTGGTACACTTCTACCATTTGTGGTTTTGGTCATCATAGCTTTTGTAATTTATAGATATAACAAAAACAGATATAAAGACAGTTAAAATGCATGTTCTTGTCTGTTTAGGCGAAAAACGGCTTATTCCTGATTTTAGAAATTATTCTTATTGTGGTCTATATCCATAGCCGAAATAAGAGACGAAAAGATTATTTAACGTGTTTTTAGCCAGCCTGTTATACTCATTCTTGGCGTGTTTACTGGTTTTACTTCGTGCTCAATAATTTGACTTTCAAAAATTACAATCTTACCAGGAAAAGGATAAATAATTTTGTCTTCTTTATCTAAATATAAAACTAATTCTCCTCCGTTTTCAGGTTTCCAATCTTCACTGTTAAGATAACAAACAAACGATAATTTGCGTCTGTCATCATTCTGAAAAGTATCTAAATGCCTCTTATAAAATGTATCTTTAGGATATATGGCATAGTGAAACTCTTTCTGGTTAATGCCCAAAAAACAGGTTCGGTTAAGATAGTCTTTTAAATCATTTATTTTGTTGAAAAACAATTGCTCAGCAGCATTAATAAAACGTTCATCAATCCAAAGAATAATATCGCCTCTTACCGCTTTTTTGACCACCTCATTTACTTTATTACCTATTGCAGATTTTTTAAAGGTATCTTCCTCGTATTTATGTAGCAAAGACTCACGCAATGCTAAAACCTCAGCATTGGTAAAAAAATTGTCTATAATACTGTATTTTTGAGTCGAAATATCTGAAATGATTTTTTCATACAGTACATTTTCAACAAACGGAATAGCTTCAAATAGCCTGCTCACGTTTGGCTAGGGTAAAAATTATAGATCATAGTCTCTAAAAAAAGTAGGCAAATGTAGTTTAAAAACCAATTCGTTTTACATTTATAATATCTTTGCAACACAAATAAAATAGGATGAGCAAAATTAGGATTACAAAACAATTTTCTTTTGAAACAGGTCACGCGCTTTACGGCTATGATGGCAAGTGCAAAAACGTTCATGGCCATAGCTACCGCTTAAATGTTACGGTAATTGGCAAGCCTATTTCTGATTCGAACAATGTGAAATACGGTATGGTCATTGATTTTGGCGATTTAAAAAAAATTGTAAAAGAAGAAATTGTAGATGTATTTGACCATGCTACCGTTTTCAATAAAAACACACCACATGTTGAATTGGCTAAAGAGCTAGAAGCCCGAGACCACAATGTTTTACTTGTCGATTACCAACCCACTAGTGAAATGATGGTTATTGATTTTGCTGAAAAAATACAAAAACGATTACCTAATAACATAAAATTATTTTCATTAAAACTTCAAGAAACGGCATCTTCTTTCGCAGAATGGTACGCTAGTGATAATGACTAATCCAAATCACATACATCTTCCCAAAGGAAAAAAAGTTTATTTCGCATCAGATAATCATTTAGGGGCACCAACAAATGATGCTTCAAAACCTCGTGAAAAAAAATTTGTGGCTTGGTTAGATGACATTAAGCATGATGCCGCAGCAATTTTTTTGATAGGCGATTTATTTGATTTTTGGTTTGAATATAAAACTGTGGTCCCAAAAGGATTTACCAGAACCTTAGGGAAACTTGCAGAAATAAGTGATTCAGGCATTCCTATTCATTATTTTGTGGGCAATCACGATTTATGGATGAACGGTTATTTTGAAGAAGAACTAGGTATTCCTGTTTATTATAAGCCAAAGGAATTTACATTACACAATAAAACATTTTTTATTGGGCATGGCGATGGTTTAGGACCAAAAGATAAAGGCTATAAACGTATGAAAAAAGTGTTTACCAATCCGCTTTTTAAATGGTTATTCAAATGGGTTCATCCAGATATTGGCGTTAAGATTGGTCAATATATGTCCGTAAAAAATAAAATGATTTCTGGCGATGACGACGCAAAATTTTTAGGCGAAGAAAACGAATGGTTAGCGATTTATAGCAAACGCAAACTTGAAGAAAAGCATCGCGATTTCTTTGTGTTTGGGCACAGACATTTGCCTTTGGAAATTCAATTGAACGAGAAATCAAAATACATTAATCTTGGCGATTGGATTCAGTATTATACGTATGGTGTTTTTGATGGAAAGTCTTTTGAATTGAAGAAATATTAAATCAACCTATTCTTCCCTTTCATGTTCCGCAATATCCTTACGTAAATCAAGTTCTCGCAACGGCTTGTTTTTTAAACCTATTATGGAAACAATTATAAGTGTTGCCGTACCACCAAGTATAACAGCTAAAGGCGCACCAAAAATTCTTGCTGCAATTCCGCTTTCTAATGCTCCTAGCTCATTAGACGATCCAACAAACATGGAATTTACAGCACCTACGCGACCTCTCATGTGATCTGGTGTTTTAAGTTGAAGAATTGTTTGGCGCACTACCATTGAAATACCATCAAAAACACCTGAAAAAAACAGTGCTATAACACTAAGCCACATCAATTTTGAAGCTCCAAAAATTATCATGCAAAATCCAAATCCGAAAACTGAAACCAATAATTTCTTTCCTGTGTTTTTTGTAATGGGAATATAGGTTGTTGCCAACATAGTTAAAATACTTCCTGAAGACAAAGCCGCATTCAATATACCAAATCCTTTAGGTCCTGCATCCAGAATGTCCTTTGCAAATACGGCAAAAATAGCGACCGCTCCACCAAACAAAACCGCAATCATGTCTAAGGTCAATGCTCCTAAAATGACCTTATCATTAAACACAAAACGAATACCGGCTTTCAGGCTTTCCGTTACTGACTCTATGGATCCTTTATTAAGAATCGGTTTTTTACCTATCCGGAATACCAAAACAAATGCCATCATCACTAAAAAAAATATGACACCCAGTGTATAATGAACACCTATCCAAGCAATTAAGAACCCACCACACAAGGCACCAAAAACATTGGCTCCTTTCCATGTACTACTGCTCCATGTAGCTGCATTAGGATATATTTTTTTGGGTACAATAAGTGCTATTAGCGAAAAAATCGTTGGACCAAAGAACGCTCTTAAAACACCTCCAAAAAATACCAATGTATAAATTCCATATAAAATAGAAGTCGTTTCCCAAGAGGATTCAATTTGTTCAGAGGTTAACCAAAACAATCCAAAACTAATTAATGAAAATAACGCAATACAAATGGTAAACAGGTTTCGTTTTTCTTTTTTGTCTACAATATGGCCTGCAAAAGGTGCAAGCAAAAATGCTGGTAAAAACTCGCAAAGTCCTATTATTCCTAAAGCTAGCGGATTTTCAGTAAGCGCATACACTTGCCACTCTATAACCACAAATTGCATAGACCACCCAAAAACCAAAGCAAAACGTACCAATAAAAAAATATTGAATTCTTTAATTCTCAGTGCTGCGTATGGGTCGTTTTTTGACAATTTTGTTTCCAGTTAATAGATCTTGTGAGGTTTCAAAAAACCTGACAGGTCTTACGTTAGTTTACTGCAAATGTAAAATAAGCTGTGGTCTTATTTCAGTTTTGTATCAACTTAAATGCAACACGTCTATTTAATTGCCGGCCTTCTTTTGTTTCATTGCTTGAAATAGGTTGTGTACTTCCAAAACCATAATATTTAATTCTTTTGGAATCGATCCCTTTTGCAATTAAATAATCAGCGACAGCTTTTGCTCTTTCTTCTGATAATTCTCGGTTTCTCATTTCTAGACCAATAGTATCCGTATGACCGTAAATTTCAATATTTAAAATAAATTCTTCCTTTAGATGCTCGTAAAGCTTATCGAGTTCTATTATAGAAACCTCTAATAATTCAGCTTTATCAAATTCGAACAAAACATTTTTAACGGTATAAATGGCATTAGTCTCAATGGTTTCTTTTAAATTTTTAAGTGGTACAATTGAAACATCATCGATGTAATAATATGAAAAGGGCTCATATTTGGATGTTCTGGTTTGCTTTTTTTTAGTATCTGCATTGGTGTTGAAATTTCCTATGACAAAATAGTTTTCAAATCCATCTGCCGTATAAGTGAATGTAACTTCCATCCAATCTTTAGAACTATCATAAAACGTTTTATTAAACGTTGGACGGAATTTTAAATTGGGAATTCGCTTAGCAAGTAATTTAGCATTTAAATTAACCTTGCTTTTAAAAGTATTGAACTTTTCAGACGTCATCATTATCCCAAATTCTTTAAGGGCATATCTCGAATTTTCTGCTAAACTGATATAAAATGCAACCTGGTACTTTTCCCCTTTTTTTAAGGTCGATTTTAAGGTGCCTTGAATATATTCCCTATAATCATTCTTGAAATGCATATAAATTCCGGCATATCCTTGTCCTGTTCTAGCGTTTTGATACCCATTAAAGTTCTTAAACGCCATTTTTTCACTGCACGAATTAAAATAATCTGTTGTTCCGCTATTGGGTATGGTCCAGTTTGTAACATTTTGATCAAACAAACTCACTTCTAATGGACAGTCATGAAATTCTTCAAAACTTGGGTTTAATACCAAATTTTGACTTGTTGAAATAAGACAACTAAGACTGAAGAGAAATAAAATGAGCCGTTTCATAAGGTTTATAATCAACTTAAAGATAGTGGATTATATTTTGAATATGTCAGTTTCTAGATACTGAAATTAATTCCACACAAAATGCCTTCGAGGTTCTATTTACAAGACCTTTCAGGTTTTAAAAACCTGAAAGGTCTTGTCAAATTTATATCTTCAAGCCTTGATATCCTTCAATTTTAACTGCAAACTCACATTACCATTCCAATGGTTTTCATCTATGGAATAGGCTGCACTGAATAATTTTTTATCCTTTATGATGTTTATTCTATCGCCTAAACCAAATCCAATACAGACGATTTTATCATTAAATGATTGTGTTGCCGTTAAGCGCAGGTGCTTATCATCTTCACCAACACATTTTCCCCAACCCGTATCTTTTATATTTTGCGACATAAATACAGGCGACATATTGCCTGGACCAAACGGTGCAAACTGGCGGATAATGCGTAATAGTTTATTATTAACGTGGCTCAACTCAATATTTAAATCGATTTTAAGTTCTGGTGTTAATAATTTTGGATCTATGGTTTCTTTTACCACACTTTCAAACTTTGCTTTAAACGCTTCATAATTTTCTGGCAACAAGGTTAATCCTGCTGCGTATTTATGGCCACCAAATTGCTCTATATGTTCCGAACACGCTTCCAAAGCATTATAGACATCAAAACCAGAAACCGAACGCGCAGATGCCGCCAATTTATCGCCACTTTTAGTAAATACCAATGTTGGTCGGTAATAGGTTTCTATTAAACGCGAAGCCACAATTCCAATGACACCTTTGTGCCAAGTTTCGTCATAAACGACTGTGGTAAATCCTTCTTGTTCGTTTTTTTCTTCAATTTGAATTAAAGCTTCTTGCGTAATGCGTTTATCTGTTTCTCTTCGGTCTGTATTAAATTGATCAATATCAACCGCATACTCAGCGGCAAGATTAAAGTCCGTTTCAGTTAAAAGTGTCACAGCATGATTACCGTGTTTCATTCGTCCTGCGGCATTGATCCTTGGAGCGATGATAAAAACGACATCTGTAATCGTGAGTTCGTCTTTTTTCACTTCAGCTATTATAGCTTTCATGCCTGGTCTTGGATTGGTGTTTATGACCTGTAACCCCAAATATGCCAAAGCTCTATTTTCATCCACAATAGGAACAATATCCGCACCAATCGCAGTAGCCACCAAATCGAGATATTCCACTAAATCTTCAACGGTTTGTCCCTGATTTGAAGCCAAAGCGGTTATTAATTTAAAACCTACTCCACAACCACATAATTCTTTAAACGGATAGTCGCAATCGTCTCGTTTTGGATCTAATACCGCAACAGCATCTGGAATAGTTTCTCCTGGTCTATGATGATCGCAGATAATAAAATCAATACCTTTTTCTTTGGCATAAGCGACTTTATCAATGGCTTTTACACCACAATCCAATGCAATTATCAATGAAAAGCCATTATCGTCAGCAAAGTCAATACCTTTATATGAAATCCCATAACCTTCATCATAACGATCTGGAATGTAGGTTGCCACATTTTGGGTTCTCGTTTTTAAATAGGAAGACATTAAAGCCACAGAGGTTGTACCATCAACGTCATAATCACCATAAACCATAATATTCTCTTGGTTTTCGATAGCCTTTTCGATTCGAGCAACAGCAATGGCCATATCTTTCATTAAGAATGGATCATGAAGGTCCTCAAAACTGGGCCTGAAAAATGTTTTGGCGGCTTGGTAACTATCGATACCTCGTTGCAATAATAAGGTAGCAATGATGTCATCGACTTGAAGTGTCGTTTTTAGTTCTTCAACTTTTGATGCTTGTGGTTTTGGTTTAAGTGTCCAACGCATAATCCCCTTTTAATTTCTCTTTTTTCTAAAATTTTAGACCTGTAGTCCCGAAAGTTTTCGAGATAAAAAGCTTATGGGTCAGGTAAATATTGACAATTATCCCTCTAAAATAATATGAAAATGAATGTTAGTTTCAACCTTAGCAAATCGTCTAAACATTTCCATAACGCCACAATATTTTTCAACCGATAAGTTGACAGCGCGCTCACATTTTTTCTTATTTAAATCTGAACCATAAAAATGATAATCCACAACGACCGAATGGTAATATTTAGGATGCTCTTCAGTTAATTCGCCAGAAACATCCATTTTAAAATCGTCAATTTCGACTTTCATTTTATTGAGTGTTGAGATGACATCCAATCCAGAACAACCAGCCAAAGACGATAACATCATCGCTTTAGGTGCCATTCCCGAATTTGTACCACCAAATTCTTCGGAAGCATCCATCATAATCGATGGCCATCTTGGATTATCAGATTCAAAAACCATGTTTCCTTTCCAATGTGTTGTTATTTTATCTGCCATGTTTGAAGTTTTAAATTGTTTCAGAAGTTAGAAAGTTATAAGTACTTAGAGTGCCTAAAGTTAACTATAACTGATTAAATTGACAGGTTTTATTTTTACTTTAAAATCATCTTTAGAAGTTAAAAGTGCCTAGAGTACTTAGAGTGCCTAAAGTTAGCTTAACATTTAAAAAATTACAAGTACTTAGAAACACTAAAGTTAGCTGCATATGAATAATAAATGTGATTTACCATCAACTTTAAGTACTTATAACTTTAGCGCACTTTAGGCACTTCTATAAACTTTAAGTATTTTAGGCACTCCTAACTTTTAAGTCCTTATAAAATGGCACTAGTAACTCCTTTATCTGCAGAACACGATTTAGAAACCAAAGAACTTGCAGAATTCTTTAACGAAACGCTTGGGTTTTGCCCAAATTCGGTATTGACCATGCAACGTAGACCTGCAATAAGTAAAGCGTTTATCAATTTGAATAAAGCCGTTATGGCCAATGAAGGTCGTGTGACCTCAGCTTTAAAACGCATGATTGCTTGGGTCAGTAGTAATTCTACGGGATGCCGTTATTGCCAAGCACATGCCATTAGAGCTGCGGACCGCTATGGTGCAGAACAAGACCAACTGGATCATATTTGGGACTATAAAACACATCCTGCTTTTAATGAAGCCGAACGTGCGGCATTGGATTTTAGTTTGGCTGCTTCGCAAGTGCCAAACGCTGTAAATGCAGAAATTAAAGAGCGCTTATATCAACATTGGGATGAAGGTGAAATTGTTGAAATGTTAGGTGTGATTTCACTCTTTGGCTATTTGAACCGTTGGAATGATTCTATGGGAACTGATATCGAAGAAGGTGCTGTGGAAAGTGGGAATCAATATTTGGGGAAACATGGATTTGAGGTTGGTAAGCATGATGGGTCACAGTATTAGTTTACAGTCTCAGTCGCTCCCGATAGCTATCGGGATCAATTGCTCACTGTTACTAATAATTCGTTTTAAAAATTAAATGAGCCTTGCTAGTGATAGTGAGGTTTTTTTGCTCATACCTAAACTATTTTGTCTTTAAAATAGGGACTATCAAATAAAGTTTGTCATCTGTTTCTGTTTACGATAGACTCAAATTTTTTAAATAATTACCTTTTACTGTTACACATTCCACTTCTATAACGTTATTAAAGTAAGATGACCAAGTTAGAATTTAAAAATACTGTTTTTGTCTTATCAGAAAAGCTATTTCCAATGGTTTCAAGAATTTTAGGTTCTCATGAAAAGGCTGAAGATGCCATCCAAGAGATAATGATTAAAATATGGCAAAAAAGAAGGAAACTTAAAAATCATCCGAATATCAATGGCTTTGTTTTTTTAACTGCTCGTAATTATTGCTTGGATGTTCTTAGAAAAAAGAAAATTGAACCTTATGATGGAGCACATCTAAAAATTATGACGTCTAAAGACGAAAACAGTATTGAATGGCAAGAGCTTAATCAAATTATAACTGAAATTTTAAAAACTTTACCATTACAACAGAAAGAAGTCTTTTTAATGAGAGATATAGATGGTTATGAATTTACAGAAATTGCCGCAGCATTAAACATTAAACAAACGCATGCACGAGTTTTAATTTCTAGAGCAAGAAAACAAATAGGTAGCGTACTTCTAAAAACATATGATTATGAAAAAGGAGCATACTAAAGAAATTTTTGAAAAATATAAAAACGGACTAACGTCTTTGGAAGAAGAGCGGTTTTTACTTAAGAACGCTTCTATTAATTTTAATTTTCCGTTATTGGATTGGATAAAATTTGAGAAAAAAAATAAAAAACAAATCACAGATGATTTCAATGAAAGGCTTTGGCAGTCCTTTGAGAAAAAAACACAACCCAAGACAAGGCTATTAAAAAGAGTCGTAATCGCTGCAGCTTCAATTGTATTACTTTTTACGTTATACAACAAAAATAAGCAAGAAAACACTCAAAGTCTTTGGGAAAAGGAAGCGTTATTAATGGAAGCCAAAAGTATGTTTTCTGACATTGAACAAAACGCGAATCGAGAAATAATTTTTGACAGTGATTTAGTTACCGTATATGCAACAAAGGAATAAACTTAAACTTTAAAATTAAATATTATGAAAAAAATAGCATTCACTTTAACTTTTCTAGCATTATGTAGCTTTAGCATTTTTGCTCAAAACCAGAATAAAACAGAATTGCTGGTAAAGGTTAAGGAAGACAAAAAACCATTAATTTTTGTTGACGGGAAAAAATTTGATTTTTCAATGGATTTAATAGATCAGAGTACAATAGAATCGGTTAATGTTATAAAAGGTGAAGAAGCTGAAGCATTATATAACACATCAAATGGTGTGATTTTAATTACAACAAATCTCAATGATAAAATGAGCCTTTCCGTAACAGATGAAAAGTCTGAAAATCAAAAAAAACCAATTGTAATTATTGATGGAGAAATAGCTTCCCAAGCAGCATTAGAAGAGCTTGAACCACAACAAATAGAAAAAGTGGAGGTTTTAAAAGGAGAACAAGCACTGGAAAAATACAATTCGCCAAATGGCGTAATTATAATAACGACTAAGAAGGAATAGTTGGTTACTCCCAATGTAATGTTTAAACCTCGTGTATTTGCGAGGTTTTTGTTTTAAAAGGACTTAAACTTTTAATAATCTTTCAATTTTATCTTGTAAAACTGGGATAATATCCATTTCAAACCAAGGATTCTTGCTTCTCCAAAACCGATTAGTCGGCGAAGGATGCGGAATTGGAAAATACGTTGGTAAATAGTCTTTATAATTTCCAACGCGCTCTGTCAAGTTCTTTTTATCCTTCAAATAATAATTTTGTGCATACGCACCTATTAAAATAATCAACTCAACATGCCCCATTTTATCCAATAATTGTTGATGCCATTGCGGCGCACATTCTGGTCTTGGTGGTAAATCTCCTGTTTTTGCTTTGCCAGGATAACAAAATCCAATAGGAACAATAGCGAAGTTTTCAGGATTATAAAATTGTTCTTCAGAAACATTCAGCCATTGGCGTAATTGTCTTCCGCTAGGATCGTCCCAAGCTTTACTTTTTTCATGAGCAATGCGCCCAGGCGCTTGACTCAATAATATAATCTTAGAATTCCTATGTGCGCTTACAATTGGGTTAGGTCCCAATGGTAGATTTGCTTTGCAAATAGTACAATTTCTTATATCCTTGAGAAAATCCTGCATGGTCTAGTCTTCATCCTTCAACATACTCTTTAAATCATTGGCATAAGATGGATAAGTAAAAATCATTTGTTTAAAATCACCGACAGTCATGTCATTATTTATCGCAGTCGCAAAAATGTTTATGGTTTCATTTGCCTGTGAACTCAATAAATGAGCGCCTACAATTTTTTGTGTACGTTCATTTACTAAAATTTTATAGGCATAAGCTTCTGCGTTTTCCTTTTTGGCATTGTACCAATTTAAAGCATCGCCTTTATACACGCTTACCTTTTTATATCTGCTTTTCGCTTCTTCTTCAGAATAGCCAACACTCGCCAATTGCGGTTTGGTAAATACTACGGATGGTACTAATGGATCCTTAAATTCTTTTTTATTACCATGCACAATATTATAGCCTGCAATATAACCTTGCAATCCAGAGAGAGGAGTTAATGGCAACGATTTACTGGATACGTCGCCACAAGCATACACCTTTTTATGACTTACGCTTTGCATAAAATCATTGACCAACACACCTGTTTCATCTGCTTTTATATTGGCATTTACTAAATCTAGCATGTCAATAGCTGGAACTCTACCAGCCGTATTAAATATTTTTCGGGCTTTAACCGTTTTTGTTTTACCGCCTTTTTCGTAGGTTAATTTCTTATTCTTCTTTAGCTTTTCAACTTTTGTAGGTGTTGCATTGAATATAAATTCTACACCATTCTTTTCTAAAACCTTGGTCAGTTTTTCAACTAAAAATGCATCAAATTGCGTAAGTGCTCTTTCGCCTTCTTCAATCATCGTCACATTGCAACCCATTGTGGAGAGCATAAAGCAAAACTCCATACCAACATAACCAGAACCTATAAATATGGCCGACTTCGGAATCTTTTTTAACTTTAAAATCGTATCGCTCGTTTTTAATAAATCTGCACCTTTAAACTCTAAATCTCTTGGTACATAACCTGTGGCAATCACAAATGTATCTGCAGATATGGTCTTGCCCTCAACCACCAATTCGTTTTCATTTTTGAATTTTGGTGATTGATGATATAAATCAATGCCTAGAGCCTTTAAAGTTTTTTCGGTATTTACTGGTACGGGTTTGGTAAATGACTTTTTAAATTTTTGAACCGCTTTCCATTTAACTTTTGGTGTTTTCTTAATCCCTAAACTTTCAAGTTGTTTTGAGTTTTGCATCAAGTCTGCAAACTGTATGAGTACTTTTTTAGGGTCACAACCTCTAGTTGAGCAAGTTCCTCCAAATTCTCTTTTATCTGAAATGGCAACTGTCAAGCCTGCTTCTACACAAGCTTTTGCTGCCGTCTGACCTGCAATTCCGCTACCAATAACAAAGACATTATAGTGTTTGGTTTTCATAATTTTAATTTGAACAGTAAATTATGACTTCTTATTGGTAAAAGATGATGCTGTGGGCTTAAAGGTTAACCCATTTACTTTTTTCCAGCAACCACAATAACGATTTCTCCTTTTGGTGGTTTATTGGTGTAGTGTTCAAAAACGGATTTGGCGGTGCCTCTAATGGTTTCTTCGTAAAGTTTGGTTATTTCCCTTGATACAGAAACAGGTCTGTCCTCTCCAAAATACTCGCAAAAATGTCCTAAGGTTTTTACTAATTTATGTGGACTTTCATAAAAAATAATGGTTCTGGTTTCTTCGGCAAGTAAAAATAATCTGGTTTGTCTTCCTTTTTTTACAGGTAAAAAACCTTCAAACACAAACTTATCATTGGGCAAACCACTATTGACCAATGCTGGCACGAATGCTGTGGCTCCAGGTAAACAATCGACTTCAATGTTATGTTCTACACAAGCTCTAACCAATAAAAATCCAGGGTCCGAAATGGCAGGTGTTCCTGCATCACTGATTACGGCAATGGTTAATCCTGATTTTAATTTTTCGATTAAGCCATCCACCGTTTTATGTTCGTTGTGCATGTGGTGGCTTTGCATTTGCGTAGTGATTTCATAATGCTTCAACAGTTTTCCCGAAGTTCTGGTGTCTTCAGCTAAAATTAAATCCACATCTTTAAGCACTTCAATGGCTCTAAATGTGATGTCTTTTAGATTTCCTATTGGTGTTGGAACGATATAAAGTTTACTCATATTAATTTCCCGAGAAAGCGGGAATCTTTTATAATATTCTAACTTTAGACTTTAATGGGCTTATCCTGAAATATGATAGCAAAATAACAAATAGTCAATTAAAAAAAATTGAACTATTTAACGCGAATGGAAGGACTCACTAATTCAACTAAACCGTCCCTCAACAGCCTCAATAAAGCGCACTTCATATGCTTCCTTTCCTTCCCAATTATTATAGTCTGGTTTTACCATGTCGAAGATTAATTTTCTTGCGTCTTCTAAAGAATTCGTCGTGTTTATCTGAGAAATTACACGATCGTAATCTTCGCTTTTACCTTCAAATAAATGTTTTATAAATGCCAATTTATCGTTGAGTCCAATATTTAAACGTTTTCCTTTTAATTTATCGTTAAGGGATTTTTTTTCTGATTCTGCTTCACGCTTTTTAGCGGCTTCAATAGGTTCAAATTCTGGGATCGAATCAAAGCCTGATGTAATCGTTTCAAATTCTGTGGAAGACGAAGATGATTCTGTTTTATTTGCGAGGGCTTTTTCCAAAACAGGATCAACTGGTTTGGTTTCTTTAGGCATATGTTCAAACATATCCTTGATTTTTGTCATTACAGGTTCCATAATGTCATCATTTTCTACCTCATCTAAGTTAATATAGGTTTTATCCTCAACTTCAATATTGTCGCTTACTTTATTATTAAAAGCGGTATCCAACATATCAAAAAACGAAGAATCATGACCAATAGTTGGCATTTTATCTTCAAAATTTTCTTGGGCAAATTTCAAAACTGTCAATTTTTCGTAAAGTTTAGACACTTCTTCGTGCAGTTGATCAACATCTTCTCGACCTGTCAGTTTCAGAATTCTATGCGCTATACTAACTAATTCTGATTCTAATTTCTTTTTCATCTTTTCCTGAATTTTACTTTTGATTTTTAATAAATTTGCGAGACCTTTATAAAAAAACGAAGTCCGACTTCATTTAGTGCTAAAATTACAAAATGTTTCTCGAAAATACAGTAAATCAGAAAGAACAATTTGGGTGGATTGAAGTCATCTGTGGTTCCATGTTCTCAGGAAAGACCGAAGAATTAATCCGACGACTAAAGCGTGCGCAATTTGCTAAACAGAAGGTTGAGATTTTCAAACCAGCCGTAGATATACGCTATGATGAAGACATGGTGGTTTCTCACGATGCCAATGAAATCCGCTCCACGCCAGTGCCTGCAGCTGCTAATATCCCGATTTTAGCAGATGGTTGTGATGTCGTTGGTATTGACGAAGCGCAATTTTTTGATGATGAGATTGTACGTGTCTGTAATGATTTGGCAAACAAGGGGATTCGAGTTATTATTGCTGGTTTGGATATGGATTTTAAAGGCAATCCGTTTGGTCCAATGCCAAATCTTATGGCAACCGCAGAATACGTCACTAAAGTACATGCGGTTTGCACCAAAACAGGAAATTTAGCGCAATACAGTTACAGAAAAGCATTGAGCGACGATTTGGTGTTACTTGGCGAAGTGGATGAATACGAACCTTTGAGCAGAGCTGCCTATTATAAAAGTATGCAACGCGATAAAGTACGACAAATGAAAGTGAATGATGCCGAGGAAATAGATTCTAAAGACCAAAAACGGAATGCCTAAAGCCCATGAAACTGTTCTCGAAGTTGATTTGAGTGCACTGACCCATAATTTCAATTATTTAAAATCGAAATTACAACCGCAAACTAAATTTTTAGCTGTAGTAAAAGCCTTTGCTTACGGCAGTGACTCGGTAGAAATCGCCAAGCATCTTCAAAAATTAAATGTCGATTATTTTGCTGTGGCTTATGCCAAAGAAGGTGTCATTTTAAGGGATGCTGGAATTACCACTCCTATTTTAGTGCTTCATCCGCAACCGATAAATTTTAAAACTATTATAGAACGCTGCTTAGAGCCCAGTATTTATAGTACTCATATTTTAAATGAATTTAGAACAATTGCTGTAGCACAATCCCAAAAGAATTACCCAATTCACCTAAAATTCAATACAGGATTAAATAGACTTGGGTTTAAAGAGAATGATATTGATGGGATAGTTTCTAAACTTAAAAACAACGATTCAATTAAAGTGACATCTTTATTTTCTCATTTAGCGGCGAGTGAAGATTTTAACGAACTAGACTTTAGCAAGCTTCAAATTGAAAGGTTTAATGCCATAGCAAAAACGTTTGAAACTAAATCAGGCATAAAACCTTGGTTACACCTTTGCAATACTTCTGGTGTTCTCAATTATCCCAAAGCACATTTTGACATGGTTAGATGCGGTATTGGACTTTATGGCTTTGGTAATTCTGCTAAAGAAGACAAAAACCTAAAACCCATAGCCAGCTTAAAATCTGTAATTTCTCAAATTCACGAGATCGAAAAAGACGAAACAGTAGGCTATAATAGAGCTTATACCTCCAATGGACATGAAAAATCGGCAACCATACCAATTGGTCACGCAGATGGCATTAACCGAATTTATGGTAAAGGCAATGGTTTTGTAATTATCAACGGACAAAAAGCACCAATAATTGGCAATGTCTGTATGGACATGATCATGGTAAACGTTACTAATATAGATTGTAAAGAAGGTGACGAAGTAGTTATCTTTAATTCTGAATATAAAGCGAGTACGTTATCGGAATCGGCAAAATCTATTTCCTATGAAATTATTACTGCCGTTTCCCAGCGTGTTAAGCGTGTTTTTATACCCTAAACATACTATTTTTTAACAAATATGTGACTTTTTTATTTACCTTAGTGTCTTATTTACTAATTACTAACTATTAAAACACATTAACAATGTTAAAAGAATTTAAAGATTTTATAATGACAGGTAATGTCATTGATTTGGCAGTCGCTGTAATACTTGCAGGAGCTGTAGGTATGGTTGTCAACGGGTTTGTATCTGATATTATGATGCCTATTGTTGGAAATTTTGCTGGAGGCGTAGATTTCGCAGACCTGAAGCATGTTTTATCTCCTGCAGTTGTTGGAGCTGATGGTGTAGTTACTAAACCGGAAAATGCCATTATGTATGGTAAGTGGATTAATACTATAATCAACTTGATTATTGTTGGTTTTGTATTGTTTATGATTGTAAAGGCTTATAACAAAACAAAAACGCCACCTGCACCAGCTGCACCAGCAGGACCATCTGAACTTGATATCTTAAAGGAAATCAGAGATTCATTGAAAAAATAAAATACGTTTAGCATCATCGCTACACTATTATTTTAACTAAACCCAGACGGAAACGTTTGGGTTTTTATTTTTCAACCCTTTACTCTTTCATACTTCGAATTTGCTCTGAATGAGAAAGAAGAAAGAACTCGTAACAATTCACCCTATACTTAACACAAAATTCGTCTATTCATGGTACGAAATTCACTAAGAATTACATATCTAATAAAATAAACCCTTAATTTTTATCACATTTTTAAGACCCAATTATCTGATTTCCTTAAAGAAATACTATAATTTTGACAACTTTAAATTTTTGTCTATAAAACACCCATTTTCTTAATCATTTAGAACAGTGATTTTAGGAATGTAATTTTTGAATAACGATAAATAAACACACACATGAAAGTAGCAATTGTAGGTGCAACAGGTTTGGTAGGAAATGTGATGCTCAAAGTTTTAGAAGAGCGTAATTTCCCAATGGATGAATTATTATTAGTAGCTTCAGAACGTTCTGTTGGTAAAAAAATAAAATATAAAGGGAAAGACATTAGTGTCATTAGTATACCAAGTGCGATTGAAGCACGTCCAGATATTGCATTGTTTTCTGCAGGCGGCAGCACCTCTTTAGAATGGGCTCCTAAATTTGCAGAAGTTGGTACAACGGTTATCGATAATTCTTCAGCATGGCGAATGGATGCTTCCAAAAAATTGGTGGTTCCAGAAATTAATGCCCATCAATTATCTAAAAACGACAAGATAATCGCTAATCCAAACTGCTCAACCATACAAATGGTAATGGCTTTAGCGCCACTTCATAAAAAATATAAAATCAAACGAATTGTGGTTTCTACCTATCAATCCGTATCTGGTACTGGCGTAAAAGCTGTAGAACAGATGGAAAATGAGATTTTAGGTAAAAAAGGCGCTATGGCTTATCCACATCCAATTCATAAGAATGCCATACCTCATTGCGATGTTTTTGAGGACAACGGTTATACCAAAGAAGAAATGAAATTGGTAAACGAAACCCAAAAAATCCTAGATGATCGTACTATTGCTGTAACAGCAACTGCGGTTAGGATTCCAACAGCTGGTGGACATAGCGAAGCGATTAACGTCGAATTTGAAAATGAGTTCGACATTACCGAAGTAAGACAATTGCTCGATGAAGCTGATGGTGTTACCATTCAAGATAATTTAGACGTCAATGTCTATCCTATGCCAATGTATGCCAACGGAAAAGATGATGTATTTGTTGGTCGTATAAGACGTGATGGTTCACAACCAAACACGTTAAATATGTGGGTTGTTAGTGATAATCTTAGAAAAGGCGCTGCAACCAATACCGTTCAGATAGCTGAATATCTTATTGATAATGCTTTAGTATAAAGCCGTTTAGAGTAAAAGTATATTTTTCAAAATAGCGATAAATTTGTGTATTTCAACTAATTAATTATTTAGTTAGTTGTTATAGTATCTATATTGCCCTTCTGTTTTACCGTTAAGTTTTTTGTTTATTGATATTAGTCAAATAACGAAAGCCTTATATTTGGAGTAAATGATATTTATTTCAAAAAAAAACCAAATATGAAAAATTTACTTCTTGTGGCATTAGTACTAAGTATTTTTGTTTCCTGTAAAAACGAAGCTGAAACTTTGAAAACTATTACTGTAGATTATCCAGAAACCAATAAAGTTATCGTTACTGATACTTTCTTCGGTAAGACTTTAGATGACCCTTACAGATGGTTAGAGGATGACCGAAGTAAAGAAACCGAAGCTTGGGTAAAAGCACAAAACGAAGTGACTTTTGGCTATTTGGAAAACATTCCTTACCGAGAAGAATTAAAAGAACGACTGACCAAACTTTGGAATTACGAAAAAATCGGTTCGCCATTTAAGGAAGGAGATTACACCTATTTTTATAAAAATGATGGTTTACAAAACCAATATGTCATTTACAGATACAAAACTGGAGATGACCCAAGTACAGCATCCATATTTTTGGATCCTAATACGTTTAAAGAAGATGGTACTATTTCTTTAGGAGGCACCAGTTTTTCAAAAGACGGTAAAACCTTAGCTTATGCCATTTCTGAAGGCGGCAGTGATTGGAGAAAAATTCTGATTATGAATACCGACACCAAAGAAATCGTAGAAGATACTCTGGTTGATATCAAATTCAGTGGCATGTCTTGGTACAAAAATGAAGGCTTCTACTACTCTAGCTACGACAAACCAAAAGGAAGCGAACTCTCTGCAAAAACAGATCAGCATAAAGTTTATTATCACAAATTAGGCACAAAACAATCTGAAGATCAATTAATTTTTGGTGGTACACCGGAAGAAAAACACAGATATGTTAGCGGTAGAGTTTCTGAAGATAACAAATATCTTATGATATCAGCAAGCGTATCCACATCTGGAAATAAGCTTTTTATTAAAGATTTAACGAAATCAAATAGCAATTTTACCACAGTTTTAAACCATACGGATAGCGATACAGGTGTTCTAGAAAACGAAGGAACAAAACTTTTTCTGGTAACCAATTTGAATGCTCCAAATAAAAAAATTGTAACAGTTGATGCTTCTGACCCAAGTCCTGAAAACTGGGTGGATTTTATTCCAGAAACTGAAAACGTTTTAAGTCCATCAACAGGAGGAGGCTACTTTTTTGCCAATTATATGGTCGATGCCGTTTCAAAAGTATTACAATATGATTATAATGGTAATTTAGTTAGAGAGGTAGAATTACCTGGTGTAGGAAGCGCAGGCGGTTTTGGTGCAAAGAAAGAAGAGAAAGAGTTATATTACTCTTTTACAAATTATGTAACGCCTGGTAGTATTTATAAATATGATATAGAAAAAGGCACTTCAGAATTATACAGAAAACCGAGTATCGATTTCAACCCAGAAGATTACGAAAGCAAACAAGTATTTTATAAATCTAAAGATGGTACTGAAGTACCGATGATTATAACCCATAAAAAAGGCTTAAAGCTTAATGGTAAAAACCCAACGATTCTTTACGGTTATGGTGGATTTAATGTCAGCTTAACCCCAAGTTTCAGTATCGCCAATGCGGTTTGGATGGAGCAAGGTGGCATCTATGCGGTACCTAATCTAAGAGGTGGTGGCGAATATGGAAAAGCATGGCACATTGCTGGTACAAAACTTCAAAAGCAAAATGTATTTGATGATTTCATCGCAGCCGCAGAATACTTGATTTCAGAAAAATATACGTCTTCAGATTACTTAGCGATTAGAGGAGGATCTAATGGTGGTTTATTAGTCGGAGCGACCATGACACAACGTCCAGAATTGATGAAAGTGGCTTTACCAGCTGTTGGTGTCTTAGACATGCTTCGCTACCATACATTTACTGCTGGTGCTGGATGGGCTTATGATTACGGTACTGCAGAAGACAGCGAAGAAATGTTTGATTACCTTAAAGGTTACTCACCTGTCCATAACGTAAAGGAAGGTGTAGCCTATCCTGCAACAATGGTGACTACAGGAGATCATGATGATAGAGTGGTGCCTGCACACAGTTTTAAATTTGCTGCAGAATTACAAGACAAACAACCGGGCAACAACCCAACACTTATAAGAATAGAAACGGACGCTGGTCATGGGGCAGGTACACCTGTAAGCAAAACTATTGAACAGTATGCCGATATTTTTGGATTTACATTTTATAACATGGGATTTGAAGTTTTACCCACAAAGACCGAAGAAAAAATAAAAGGATAACATTATTTAGCTATTAACCAAACCAAAGTATTTGTCACTTAACCAACTACACAAACAGCTGAAGGAAAAGAATATAAAATTTCTTTTCACAGACTACTACGATACCATTGTACATAGACATGTGCACCCAAATTACGTGCAAAGAATTTGGGCTAAGTTGATGATAAGGGAATTGGGTTTACCGACAACAATTGACGAACTTTATTTCATCAGACAAGAATCTAGTAAATACCTAGTTGAAGTATTAAACAAAACTACTGATGAAATCCCATATGATACTTTAAAGGGTGAAATTTGTAAACGCCTTATCAATGCAGATATTATATCGATTGAAAACAAAGCAGATTTTATGACTCTTTTTGAAGCTGTTGATGCAAGAGCGGAATCGAGCGTTCAATACTTAAACCAAGATGTATTGGATACTTTGAAGTATTTTAAAGCCAATAGTGGAAAAGTGTACTTGATATCAGATTTTTATGGATCTAGAACACTTTTTGAAAAATTACTGTCACATCATGGTATCTTGGATTTGTTTGATGGTATTTACAGTTCAGCAGAACTAGAAAAAAGTAAACATAGTGGTGCGGTTTATGCTCCCATTATTTCAGAATTGTCAATTGATCCAAAAGAGGGCATGATGATTGGCGATAATCTAAGAAGCGATTACAACAATGCCATAAAAAATGGACTTAACGCCTATCAGTTACCACACAAAAAATATCTTAAAAAGAATAAAAGGAATAACTTCGGAAATGATAAAAAGCGTTTAAAACAAATTATTAATAACGTTTACAAAACCTGTAAAAAAGAAGCTTCTTTTCCCTATACCGAATTTATTATTCAATATCATACGTTTGTTGAGCGTATGTATGAAACTGCTAGAAGAAAGAACATTAAAGATTTATTCTTCTTGTCTCGAGAAGGTCAATATTTAAAAAGATTATTTGATTCTTATCAAGAATTTACAATTATTGATGAAAGCCGAAGAATAAACACCCATTATTTAAAGATATCGCGGCATGCAGCGCTTCAAATGTCTTTGAAACCTATAGAAGAAGAACCTTTCACTTTTCTAAGTACCAAGTATAATAATCTTGCTGTGGATGATTTTCTAATTGCACTTAATTGTTCAGAAGAATTAAGAACTCAAATCATTACAGAACTCAATGTTGAAGGTAAAACTAAAATTGAGGGTTTCTTTAATTCATCAATTTTTGAAGCCATAAAACAAAATAAAGCCCTAAAGGATTATTATGACAAACACCGAAAAGAAAGTAATAAAGCCTTTAAATCTTATGTTTCATCTTTTAATGTAAATATTGAAAAAGAAGGAATTAACCTTGTAGACATTGGTTGGGGAGGAACAATGCAAGAGGCGATTTATGAATTTTTTGACCATAAAATTCCTGTTACGGGTTATTATTTAGGTCTTGGTAACGTTTATAATATTCAACCTCATACTAAACGCTTCGGGCTTCTTTTTTCTATTATGCCATATACCGATTATTACGATCATATTATAATGGCCAACCAACAGCTATACGAACAATTCTCTGGAGCAGACCATGGAAGTGCGTTTGATTATAGCGAAGATGCGGATGGTTACGTTATAGAATATCATAAACCTGAAGAGAAATGGTTATATGACAATCATATAAAGGCGCATCAAGAACAGATGTTCGGTTTCCATAAATCACTATTAAAAAGTCTCGAACCCTTATGTTATAGTGAAAAGACAATGCAAAACGCAATTTCTAAAACAGCCCTAAAATCCGGAATGTTCCAAGGTTCTAGAAAGCTCAAATTTTTAGATACGCTAAGTCATGGGTTTTATCAAAATGTTGGTCATAACCAAGTTGGAATTACATATGAACCACCAAAAATTGAAAACCCGATAAAAATGGGCATTCAATTTTTACTAACTCCCGAAAAGTTCTTTAGATATTTGGTTAAGCTAGAGCCAATGCTTTATAAGAAAAATAAGGTTATAGCGTTTTTTACTCCAATGTCTCTTATCTATCTTTATTTTGGCATTAATAAGTATATCAGATTTAAGATTTTAAATCGTTTCTTTTTGTTGAAGTATAACATCTTTAATAAATAGTTGAATTTTATAATATGACTTTAAGGTTGGTTTAATAAACTCATTTAGACTTCTTATGTTTTAATGAACCTATCTCGCCGTCTGGCAGATATTAGTCATTTTGTGACCAATTAAAGGCTTTTATAAGGTTTGTATCTGAAGGAGAAATCATGAAACGTTATGTTATAAAGAAATCGATTCATGTAATCAAAGAAATGACATAAATATTATAAACTGTTTGAGAAATCAAGCAGTTTTTTTATGGTATTTTTGTGGCATGTTAGAGGTAAATAACGTCAGTTTCGGATATACTAAAACCAAGGTTTTAAAAGCAATTGACTTTAAGGTTAAAGCTGGAGAAAACCTTGCCATTATTGGTGAAAGCGGCTCTGGAAAAAGCACCCTGTTAAAGTTGATTTATGGCGAATACGATTTAAAACAAGGAAGCATTTTTTGGAAAGATGAAGAAATCCGCGGCCCAAAATATAACTTGGTCATTGGTTACGACTTTATGAAATACGTAACCCAAGAATTTGATCTCATGCCTGTCACTTCAGTTGAAGAGAATATAGGAAAACATCTGTCTCGATTTTATCCTGAAGAAAAAGAAAGACGCACCAAGGAACTTATAAAAGTAGTAGAACTCGAGGCCTTTGCCAAAACCAAAGTAAAACTTCTAAGTGGCGGACAAAAACAACGCGTTGCCATTGCCAGATCTTTAGCAAAACAACCTGAAATCTTGTTATTGGATGAACCCTTTAGTCATATCGATAATTTTAAGAAACAATCTCTAAGACGTAGCGTTTTTAAATATCTAAAAGAAAATAATATTTCATGCATTGTTGCTACGCATGATAAAAACGATGTTCTCGGTTTTGCAGATCAACTTTTGGTCATTCACCAGTCAAAAATCATAGCTAAAGATACACCTCAAGAAATTTACAAAAATCCTAAATTACCAATAATAGCTTCTTTTTTCGGCGAGTTTAATTTCATTGTGCCTTTTGGTATTGTATATGCCACTCAGATAAAGATTGTTAAAAAATCGGATTTAAAAGCCACCGTAAAAACCTCATATTTTAATGGGAATTCATGGTTGATTGAAGCTGAATATAAGTCGGAATCTCTTTTTATTGAACACGATACCAATCTTGAAAAAAAATCAGATATCTACTTCGAAGTATCTTCATAGTGCTGTACGGAATTCTTTAATTCTTTCAGCATTCTGTTTCTCAACGATAATGGTTTTATAACTTCAATACGATCTCCAAAGCCCAAAATAAGACGTTCTAATTCAAAATTAATTTGAACAAAAATATTGAAAATAACACCATCATCTGTTTTCTTAATTATACGTTGAGATGTATGAAATGGCTTTGTAATTACAAAAGGTGCATTTTTATTGTCGATTTTAAACTCAATACGTTGGGCTTTAGAATTTGAAACTGTTACACCTACAAATTCTTTGTAATAATCATCTCCATCGACTTGCAAATCCTCATAAGTTACATTTTCAAGCTTAACAACAATTTGAGACATTCTGTCTAGAGCGAAAATGATTAATTTACCACCTGACTGGTTAATAACTATGAATTGTTATATACAAATAATGATATTCATCTTTTTTCAAAAGGCTTATTTTTGTTTCTATGCAATCCCTTAATTGACATACTTCTATTGATTGGAATTTCATTAAAAAAATAAATTCCATGTATTATTGAGTGGTTAGTATCTTTAAAAAAATATTACCTCTATAACGTTTGGATTGGCAAAGAAGTGAAAATATTAAATATTTATGGATTAAACCATATAAGCTCCAAAACCACCATGATGGCTCCAACTAACCTGATATTTTTCAGAATTAAAAACCACAGCAGGAACACCAAATTCAGATTTTTCAATTTTTAAATCTTCTAATGATATCTGGTAAGTTTTAGAAAATTCATTCAATAAAGCCGCTTTGGTAACTTCACTTTGAATATTTGAATCCTCTTCAAATTCAATCACTTTTGAAGCCATTTTAAAATCTAATAGTCGTGCTTCAGACAAGATATATTTTGAAGTGTTTTTAGTTTTAGTTCGGCATTCAAAGTCTTTGAATCTTACGATTCCTTTTTCATTTTCAATTTGACATTCAAAACCATTAGGCTTATAAAATCGGCTTGGGTTTTGTTGGGTGTAAAGTTTATATGCCGCTTCTTTCATGCTCCAAAGTCGCCACACCATAAAAAATGGATCTTCGGAATTATAGATTAGCTGCTGTTCTTTTTGCGTAAATAATTTATCCAAAAAACGAGGGCGTTGCCAATTGGAATCTCGTTTAGCCTCCTCTAAATCAACAATGTCGTTACCAACCATTAGGCTCTTAATTTTGTGTTTACAATGTCAATGGCAGATTTAACATCGAGCATTTTTTCCATGTCCTCATTTTCTAATCTGATGTCGAACTCATCTTCGATATCAAGAATAATATCCACCAAATTGGCGGAATTGATTTTTAAGTCATTTACAAAATCCGTATCAACAGTCAGGTTTTTAAACGCCTCCTCATCTTGGATATAAGGCGCAATGATGGTTTTTAGTTTTGGGATTAATTCTTCGTTTGTCATATTCATTTCCCACGAAAGTGGGAATCTTTTTAATTATACTTCAATGATTTATTGTAAAGTTAAGCAAAGTCATTTCAATATTAGACCTGCTAGGTTTTAATCCCGAAAGTTTTCGGGACTGCAAGGACAATTATCCGAAACTGTTTTACTTTCTAAACTTCCTAAACACAACACAAGCATTCACATCGCCAAAACCAAAACTTGCCTTCGCCATCACTTCAAAATTAAAATCAATTTTTTGAGTTTGGATTTTGTCTGAACTTACCAGCGCTTCTATTTCGGGATGTAAGTCGTCACAATTGATATTTGGTGCTACAAATTGTTCTTTAAGTTGTATGACGCTCGCCACGCATTCAATTGCTCCTGCGGCAGCCAAACAATGACCAATCATGGATTTAGTGGAATTTATATACGGAAAATCCGCTCCGCTTCTATTTAAACTCTTAGTCCAATTTTCAATTTCTAGGCTGTCTTTTGAGGTTGCCGTTAAATGGCCATTAATAACATCAATTGCATTTGACGCTATTCCCGAATTGGCAATGGCATGTGTAATACAACGTTGAACGGCTTCAGCATTTGGTGCAGTTAAAGTTCCGCCTTGTCGCTGACCACCAGAATTGATTTCGCCGCCCAAAACCTCAGCGTAAATGGTTGCGCCACGCTCTAAAGCGCTTTCCAAGGATTCCAAGACTAGAGCTCCTGCGCCACTTCCTGGCACGAATCCCGTAGCAGAAGCGCTCATTGGTCTTGAGCCTTTTTCTGGTGCGTCATTGTGCTTGTAGGTCATCACTCGCATGGCATCGAATCCTCCCCAAATATAGGGTCCATGGTCGCTACAACTGCCAACTAACATGCATTTGGCTTTTCCGCTAGAAATACGGTCATAACCCATGATTACAGCTTCAGTTCCCGTGGAACATGCCGATGAATTGGTAGTGACTTGATTACCCAAACCCAACATACCGCTTAAGTAAGCACTGACTCCACTCGCCATGGTTTGTAAAACGACTGTGCTTCCTAAACGGCGTACATTGCCTTCATCCAAACTATAAATGGCTTCTCTGAATTTTTCAATTCCGGACGTTCCTGTTCCGAAAATTAACCCTGTGTCGTAATCGAGTTCGCTTTCAGGATTCATTTCAAAACCAGCATCTTTCCATGCGTCAATGCCTGCGATACAACCATAAAGTATGCCTGAACTATTGAAT
Source organism: Winogradskyella schleiferi (assembly GCF_013394655.1). Taxonomy (NCBI): domain Bacteria; kingdom Pseudomonadati; phylum Bacteroidota; class Flavobacteriia; order Flavobacteriales; family Flavobacteriaceae; genus Winogradskyella; species Winogradskyella schleiferi. The sequence goes on along the minus strand of NZ_CP053351.1, from coordinate 4,436,351 downwards.
CCGCGCAATTGTAAACCGGTAAAATATTTTGATTTTTTTTCTTCTGAAATTTGAGGAATGCCACCTATCTGACAAGAAAAATTAAGGTCTTTTAGTTTTTGATGAAACGTGATTCCCGATTTACCTTGTTTTAAGGCATCAGTGAAATCGGTTATTCCAACGCCGTTTGGTGATACGACTCCTAATCCTGTTATTACTACTCTTTTCATACACATTCCTGCGAAGGCAGGAATCTTATTAATTAAACACTAAATATTACTTTTATAATGATTTTTCATTCAAAATGAATTACTTCATTGATTTTTCGAGTCTGAGATTCCTGCTTTCGCAGGAATTTGTATCATTCCTGAAATATTTCCTCTACAAACCAATTCGTCTTTTTCATTGAATAACTTCACTTTACACTTCATCTTATTAAACCGAAAAACTTCTTTTTCAGAAATTACCGTTACTTTTTCATTTGGCAAAACAGGTAAATAAAAATCAATTTGATGGGATGTTAATGCTATTTGCGGTTTTATGCTTTCATTTAATTCATCTTTCATTAAATATATTCCTAAACAAACCAAACCGATTTGAGCCATACATTCCGTTAAAATAACGCCTGGTGTTATTGGGTTGTCTTTAAAATGACCTTTATAAAATGATTCGTCTTTTTTAAATGTATAGTGTCCTGTGATTCCATGTTCTGAAACCGTATCGATACCATCAACAAACAAAAATGGTTTTTGATAGGGTAAAAGTTTTATGATGTTTTTATTTGTCATTTCTGATTGTTAAAACTTAATATTTTAAACTGGTTTGTTACACTGTTTACTTTCATTTTTTTCTTGATAAAAAAACGAAACAAAAAAATCAAAACTGAACATTGTTTTATTAAAAATATCTTTCACTACGGCACAAAAATAAAGAGATTGGAATTCAAAATTAATCTAGTAAACATTTAACATCACATTATATCGCGAAATTATCGAAACGACGATTTTTGTTTAACCCTTCGTTTCAATTCATTTTTTACATAAAACAATCTTAGGTTGACTTAAGTTTTAACTTCAACAATCCATATTACCATTCCAACAAAATACGCTGCGCCGAAAAACCAGGTCCAAAACTGAGCATGATTCCTTTGTCGCCTTTTGGTAAATCCCTATCCATAAAACGCTCTAACACGTACAAAACCGTTGCACTGCTCATATTTCCGTATAGTCTTAAAACTTCCTTTGTGTCCTCTATATTTTTACCTAAATCGCCAAATAAATCTTCAACTGTTTGTACTATTTTTTTACCTCCGGGATGGAAAACTAAATGGTCAATATCTTCAATGGTCAATCCATTTCGTTCTAAAAATGGATGGATAATTTTAGGGAAATGATCGGCAATGGTTTGCGGTACCGATTGGTCTAAAACCATTTGTAATCCTGTGTTTTTCAATTTAAAACCCATCATGTGCTCGGCATCAAAGAAATGGTACATGGCTTCGTCCTTAATTTCAGGACCTTTTTCATCTTCGTAAGACGATAAAATGACACTAGCACAACCATCGCCAAAAATGGCAGCACTGACGATATTGACCATCGAATAATCATCGAGCTGAAAGGTTGCGGTTGGCGACTCTACAGCAATGACTGCAGCACGTTTGTTCGGATTAGCTTTTAAAAAATTCTTGGCATACAATATTCCAGATACGCCTGCCGCACAACCCATTTCGGTAACTGGCAAACGCACGATATCTTGTTTCATTTTTAAGCTGTTTATCAGATAGGCATCCAGTGATGGAATCATAATGCCTGTGCAACTTACCGTGATGATGTAGTCAATATCAGTGGCTTTTAAACTGGCTTTATCTAATGCTTTGAGCAGACTTGCTTCCGCTAATTTTATAGATTCTTTGGTGTAAATCTCATTCTTTTCTTCAAAAGATGTTTTTAAAAAGACCTCTTCAGGATTCATGATAGAATACCGTCTATCAACCGTAGCATTTTCGAAAATCTTGAGGACTTTTCGTTTAAAACGTTCCTCTTGGTCTTCTAACCATAATTCTACAAAGGGTAAAATATCCTTAGTTTCCCTAGTATATTTTGGGAGTTGTTTTGCAACTGCTGTTATTTTTACTGACATCTAAGTTTTAATTAACCATTGGTAACGGAAAGCCCATTTCCAACTGATTTTTGATTTGAGTTTTAATGTTTCTGACATACGCTCTAAATCTTCGCGTTTAAAAGCGCGAAGAATAGAGGTCAGCCCATCTTGTTTTATCATGTAATTTGAAATAATCATCCCTAATAGTTTAAATAAACCATAGGCAATTTCACTACGATGCAAATCATTTACAACGATGCCAATACTTGCCATATCTGAAAGATTTGATAATAATCTTAGAATTTCTTCTTCCTTAAAATGATGTAAAAAAAGCGTTGCTAAAACAATGTCGCATTCCTTTTCTTGAAATTTTTCAGAAAATATATCTTCATTTTTAAAGGATAATTCTGGATAACTTTCGGATAATTCATTGGCGTAATCAACCGTGTCTTGGTTAGCATCTATTCCTATTAACTTGAAATTATAGCCGTTTTTCCTACCAAAATCAGCTACCAATCTTAATATATCTCCATGACCACAACCTAAATCTACTATAGTATAGGTCTGTGTTTTGGGTCGCCCGTTTAATAGCGCATCAATACCATTAATACTAATACGATTGCCACCAAGCCATTTATTTATGCGTCCTAACTTATCTAAGGTATCTCGCAACAACTCGCCTTTCATGGTAAAATCGTCCATGAGTTCAGTTTTATTACTCCGATAAGTAGTGTTTATAAATAGGTTCATTTAGCAGTCATAGGTTTACCGTGGGTCATTTTTATAATTTGTGGCATCAAGAACGGAAACGAATGCAATACCTTTAAAAGTTTTGGTGCTAACCAGTCTTGCCTAAATAAATAGGCGATACTGTGTCCTGCTTTTAACCGTAAACCAAATGTTTTTTTCCAACGTTTGGTGTACTGGTTTTCTAACTTTTGACGTGATGCAATTTTTCCATGAAGATAATCAATAATCAACTCTGATGCTAATTGCGCGCTTCTAATTGCCATTCCCATACCGTTTCCGCACAACGGATGAATCATTCCAGCGGTATCTCCACACATAATGATATGGTTTTCAACAGGCTTTTTCGTTTCGAATGAAATCTGACTTATGGTTAATGGGTTTTCGAATTCTGATTTTGAATTTTCAAAAATTGATCTCAATTCTGAATTTTTAAAAAGCACTTCTTCTTGGAATGTTTCAATATCCTTATGTTTTTTGAAAGCCTTAAAATTAGTTATATAACAAAGATTAATATGATTGTTTTCCACTTTTGAAACCCCACAATAGCCACCATTAAAATTATGCAAAGTGACCTTGTCTTCAGGGAAATTTCCCGACACATGAATTTTAACGCCTAAATACGGCGACTTCTTCTTGATAAATTTTCGGTTGAATTGTATATCTAAATTTGAACGCTTGCCATAAGCGCCGATCACCATTTTAGAATGAAATCGTTGTTGAGATTTTGTTTCTACTTGAAAGTTATCATTTTCAAATTTTACATCAGTCACTGAATCTTGAAATACTTCAACGCCATTTTTTAGTGCGAGTTGATACAATTGAAAATCCATCTCATAACGACTCATCCCAAAACCACCAAGTGGTAAATTCGAAGAAATACTTTTATTGTTATGCGTGGTTAATTCGAACTTTGAGATTTGCTTTGCACCAAATTCAAAAGGATTGAACCCTAGATGATTTAGATATGGTAAAACTTTATTTGACACATATTCACCGCACACTTTATGCCTTGGATACGCGTTTTTTTCTATAAGTAAAATGTTTAATTTCTCTTTTGATAAATGGATGGCATTTGTTAATCCTGCTAAACCTCCTCCAATAATAATTACATCGAATTTATTCATTGTGGTTTAAAAATCCTGAAAATGTACAACACTTATTTTTACCGTATCGCTCATAATGAAACTGCCACCTCCAACTTTAAAATCTCTGCGGTCTAACTCAAAATTAGAGGTTATTTTATAACTATTATCAACCTCAGCGACATTAACTTTAATATTGATCTCCTTGGTAATCCCTTTAATAGTAAGATTTGCTTTTACCTTATACTGATTGTCAGATAACTTAGTAATTGATTCACTTTTTAAAGTTATTTGTTTATGGTTTGTGACATCAAAATACTCTTCTTCTTTCAAGTGTTCGTCTCTATTATCTATACCTGTTTTTATAGAAGATACCTTTATGGTTCCTGAAAGACTTTCTAATTCCGAGTTTGCCTCATCAAATTCAACTGTGATAGAAAATGTATTGAAATGACCATCTACATTGATGCCAAAGTTTTTAATCTTAAAATCAATGCTAGATGTATTTTGAGCAACTGCAGTGATTGAAAAGCAAAGGATAAAAAATGAAAGTAAACCAATTCTCATAACTTATAATTGTTTTGTGAAGTTAAGCTAGAAATGAGAAAAATGAAATAGGTTTAACGTTTTTCTAATGTATTTCTATAATTTTGAATACGGTTTCCCTAAATCGAACTGTATCGTTAACACGTTTAGATATTAATAATTGTGCTATTGGTGTTGCTGCTGAAATAGCAAAATAAGAATCCTTTTCTACTTCAATTTTGCCAGCGCTAATGGCAATAAAATAATTAGCCTCAGTTGTTTTTACCACAGCACCTAATGTCACTGTTTGATGTTTAGATTCCACATTTATTTTTTGAAGAATTTGCTGCTGTTTTTCAATTTCTGCCAATTGGTGACCTGCTTTTTCTCGTTCTAATTGTAGCATCGCTCGTCCTGTTTCGTGCTTATCTCCAGCACTACTTTTAGTTTCGGATTGCAAGGCGCTTTGAATTTCTGAAATGGTATGATTTACAGTTGTCAATCGTTCATCAATAAATTCTAAGCATCGCTTATATAGTTTTTCTTTTATGGTCATTTTTCAGTATTGAAATTAAATTCACCATAATATCGCATCTGCTTTACAATCCATTGTTGGCGTCTTTGGATATATGCTGACGCGGGATTTGCCTTGTAATTTCTTGGATTTGGCAAAACGGCAACAATGGCTGCGGATTCGTTTGCATTTAAATTTGCAGCAGATTTTTTAAACCAATAGTGTGCGGCAGCTTCTGCACCATAGATACCGTTACCCATTTCAATACTGTTTAAATAGACTTCGAGAATGCGCTCTTTGCTCCAAATAGTCTCAATTAAAAAGGTGAAATACGTTTCTAAGCCTTTACGCAACCAAGAACGTTGTGGCCATAGAAAGACATTTTTTGCAGTTTGTTGGCTAATGGTGCTTCCGCCTCTAATATGGTTTCCTCTCTTGTTGTGTTCGTAAGCTTTCTCAATGGCTTCAATATCAAAACCATTGTGCTCCATAAACTTTTGGTCTTCACTACAGATAGCGGCGAGCTGGATATTCTTTGATATCTTTTCCATGGAAACCCACTTGTGTTTCCATGTTTTGGTCTCATTAGTACTTTCAAAATAACGAATAACCATTAAAGGCGTTGCTGGTACAGGAACGAACTTATATAACGCCACCAAACCGACCGACAAGACGATAAACCAAAGCACTAATTTTCCTAAAAAACGAAATACCCTTTTCATCAATTATTCTACTAAATCTGCTAGTTCTTTGCCTATTATACTACCAATTGCGATTCCCATTCCACCTAATCGTACGCCGCAAAACACATGGTCTGATAGTTGTTTTACAACCGTATTCTTTTGTTTTCCAACGCCCATTATGCCGCTCCATCGCTGGTCTATTTCAAAATTTGTATTTGGCAAAATAATGGTTTTAAGCAATTCTTCGAGCTTATTTTGAATGATTTCTGTTTGACCGAATTCCGTAGTTTCTTCAGTTTTAAAATCTAAGTTTCGTCCGCCACCAAGCAGTATTCTATTATCAACATTTCTGAAGTAATAATAACCTTCGTCCAGATGAAACGTGCCTTTAATATGTAAATTATCTATTGGTTTTGTAATTAAAACTTGGGCTCTGGCTGGTTTTACTTCCAGAATGTTGAGTTGTTTGGCAAATCCGTTTGTTGCGATGCACAATTTTTTCGTCGTAAAATCGAAATGATTGGTTTTAAGTTTTACCGCATTTGAACCTTCCGAGAAATCTTCAAGCATTGCATTATTCAAGATTTTTATTCCCAAGGATTGTACTTTAATCAATAACGCTTCCATCATTTTTCCTGTATCAATCTGTCCTTCGAAGGGATTAAAACAGTAATTCGATTTTATCTTTTTGAAATCAAAATTATTCGCTTTAAAAGAAAATACCTCAGCATTGAAAGTTGGATATAAGAGCTGATTGATGTCGTCTTTCTTTTCTAAACATGAATTATAAAGTGTGTCGTCAGACTCTAAGAACAATTCATAACCGCCTAAATTTTGATAATCTATGGCATTATCTCCCAATGTTTCTCGAAGTAGTTTAAGACCGTTGATGCGCTTTTTAATTAATTCTAAGACTTCGGCTTCCGAGTGATTTTTTAAATCATCTTTAATCTCACTTAAACTTCCAAAACAAGCAAAACCAGCATTTTTTGTACTTGCCCCTTGTGGAAGCATTCCTTTTTCAAGAATTAAAATTTTAGCTCTTGGGAAACGATTTTTTAATTGCAATGCACAATTAAGACCTACAATGCCACTGCCAACAATTGTAAAATCAATGTTAGTTAACCACGTTTTTATTTCCCAATACGATAAATTCATAGCATAAAAAAAAAGCTCCTAAAATTAGGAGCTTTTCAAATATAAATTAAATTATTATTCCACAATGATTTTCTTGGTTACTTTATTTGCTCCATCTGCAATAGTCACTAAATAAACGCCAGATTGCGCATCGTTAAGTTGAATAGTTTCTTCAAATCTACTGACACTATTAAAACTTTTAGTATAGATAGACCGTCCCCTAATGTCATAAACTTCTATGTTTATTGCTTCGCCAGATTTTGGGTTGAAACCGATATTAAATACTCCATTATTAGGATTAGGATAAATATTGAGATTATCTAATTCGTTGTCCAGTACTGACAATACTGGTTCGACAGAATTTTCACATACTTCAATTGTTACGGAATTAATTGCACTGGGCGTTCCATTAACTGTGCTGTCAAAAATAAAGAATAACCAATCCCCTTGTGAATTGGTACCATCTACAGCAGATAATGCATCTTCTGGCATAATACTATCTCCATTACTAATAGTGGCACAATTTATTGCCGATCCTTCATCGTCAAAAACCAAATTAGGATTGGCACTGCCTGAACATTGTTGTGTGACTAATCTAATTATAAATGAACCTGCATATTCTGGATGCCTAAAACCATATAATAAATCACCACTATTGGGATGAGTTATATCTACTGATATATTGGCATCTGTCATAGTTAATGGCGCTGGCACGTTTAGTGTATATCCAGTGTATGCGTCAATACTTTCTGGTACAGGTAAACCACCAAAATCAAAAGTATAACTTTCGCACACATCCACATTTTCGTATACATAATTACCAATAGCAAAGAAAGACGTGTTAAGGTTAAAAAATATATTACCAGCACCTTCTACCATAATTCTACATTTTGGAGCAGTAATATTAGGCACCGTAATGGCATGGGAACCGTCATTTGGTACGTTAGATGCTAAAACCGTGTTGTAGGTTAAGCCTTCATCTATAGATAATAATATGTTAACATTTGCAGTATTAACTCCGTTACCTGTTGTACCAGCTACATTCCAAGTTATCGTCTCTGTCTGTCCTGGTGTCCACACAATTTGATTTGTATTTTGTGAGGTTACCATAAACGGTCCAGCTGCAGCAACATTGGTAATTGTCATTTGATCATCGTCTGTTTGGCCTCCACTAGCATCGTTATCCCTTACGGTTAATTTGTAATTAATAGTTCTGTTTACCGTTGCTAATTTTTCCCATGTTGTTGATGTACCTCCATTGCTTAGTGCGTCTGAAAGTCTTGGGACGTAACGTACTGGGTTTCCCGTGCCTAAAAAAGATCTTACCAATGGTCCAGAAACTGTGGTTTCTGTCGGTAATCCTGCTGGTCCCAAGTCGTATTGTTCCCATGTGTAGGTTAATGTTGCCATTCCATCGACATCAGATGAAGCGCTTCCGTCTAATTTATAAGGTGTGCCTTGAGGTATGGTATAATTGGCGCCTGCGTTTGCTACTGGCTCAGTATTACCTGTTGTTGTTCTATTTACCGGACAAGCACCTGTGCTTGTAACATGAGACCAAATTTGGTTTAAACTATTTTGATGAAAATAAGTATCACTATTACTTTGAATATTATCAGAATCACATATACCAGCATAAGCCATAATTGTTGACCCACTTCCTGGTTCATAAGCATTTGTTGCGGATCTGTTTCCACCAGAACAAAACCCTTCAGTTCCATTAAAAGTATGTGACGCTCCAAATTGATGTCCTAACTCGTGTGCTACAAAATCAATATCATAAGGGTCACCTATTGGTTGATCAGAACCTGTGACTCCTCTGGCCTTATTATCTGTATCACATGTAACCCCTTGTCCGGCTAGTCCACCAGCACCTGTGCTAAATGTGTGTCCAACATCATAATTAGCAGACATTATTATGTTATTAATCACACTTTGACTTTGATTTAATAAAATATTTGCATTGTTATTATTAAACGAATCCCCTCCTGTAGCATCTGTAAATATTATATTATTATTATCAGCAACTAAAGTAAGTTTTATCGATAAATCTCTTTGATAAATACTATTAACTCTGTTAATTGTTATTACAATTGCCGCCATAGCGCCTGCCACCGTTCCTCCGTGAAAAGCAGAATACTCCACTGTGCACGCAACAGCTAAACGATAATCTCTTAACATGCCATCATCAGCATTTCTAGCCAAATTTGTTGGTTCATCGTAAGCTCTATTGAGTATTGGGTTATCATTAACACCACATTCAAAATCAAAATTTCTCGCTTCTAAATTTTTCTTTGCATAGACAGAGTAAATATGTCCTTCTACTGTATAAGGATCGATAAACTGTGTACCATTTGAGGTTCCTAAAAACATTCCATGAAAACCTTTAGGTGTGATGCTAAACCTTACTATTTCCGCAGGATTATCGATTCCTTGACCTGCATAAGTTCTTATATCAGGAAATTGAGCTTGCAGTTCGGGTTCCATAATAGATGATTCGAATATTTTAAATCTATTTAGTTTGCCATCAGAATTAGGAAAAGAAATAATTGTATTTCCCATGTTCTCACTATTCCCAACATTATGTAAGTCATTTTTAAGCTTTTCTATATTTAGTTGAAAAAATGTCTCTTTCTTCAGTTCTATTTTTCTTAAAACTTGTTCAGATTGTTTTGCCTTTGATGCATTAATTCTAGTCCACAATTGGTCTGAGTTTTGCGAAATAGCAGATAAAGAAAAAAATGCGAATACCAGCATTGTTATTTTTAGTAAGTAATTTTTATTCATAGTTAATCGTTTTAGAAAACTCATAAATTTAGTGTATTTATTTTATAAATTAAAAAAAGTAAAACCTCCCCTTCAAAATTTAACTTTTGTTGGATCGATTCAAGAAACTCATCTTAACGTTTGATTTTTAATCAAACCTGCATGAAGTTAGGGAGGAATGAGAAGCATATTCCATTTTTTAGGGCAAAGAAGAAGATAAGATGGGTTCAAATGAAAAAACCCAAACTTCTCAGTTTGGGTTTTATAATTATTCTTCAACTACTTTTTGGATTTTAAAGTCTTCCATAAATTTGGTCGTATAATTGCCTGCTAAGTAGTCTGGATGATCCATCAACTGCCTATGAAAAGGAATCGTGGTTTTTATACCTTCTATAACAAACTCATCCAAAGCACGCTTCATTTTATTAATAGCTTCTTCTCTGGTTTGAGCTGTTGTAATTAATTTTGCGATCATAGAATCGTAATTTGGAGGAATACTATAACCGGCATAAACATGTGTATCTAATCTTACGCCATGTCCTCCTGGTGCGTGAAGCGTAGTGATTTTTCCTGGTGAAGGTCTAAAATCATTGAACGGATCTTCGGCGTTAATTCTGCACTCTATGGAATGCAAGTTTGGCGTATAGTTCTTGCCTGAAATTGGCACACCTGCTGCGACTAAAATTTGCTCTCTAATTAAGTCAAAATCAATAACTTGTTCCGTAATTGGGTGTTCTACTTGGATACGTGTATTCATTTCCATAAAGTAGAAATTTCTATGCTTATCCACTAAGAACTCAACGGTTCCTGCCCCTTCATATTTAATAAATTCGGCAGCTTTTACGGCAGCCTTGCCCATTTTAGCTCTCAATTTATCGGTCATAAAAGGCGAAGGCACTTCTTCTGTCAATTTTTGATGACGTCTTTGTATAGAGCAATCTCTTTCTGATAAATGACATGCTTTTCCACGAGAGTCACCCACAATTTGTATTTCGATATGCCGAGGTTCTTCGATGAGCTTTTCCATATACATATCATCATTTCCAAATGCAGCTTTAGATTCTGAACGTGCAGATTCCCATGCGTTTTGAAGGTCTTCTGGTTTCCAAACCGCACGCATTCCTTTACCACCTCCTCCAGCAGACGCTTTAAGCATCACTGGATAGCCAGTTTCTTTAGCAACTTTCTTACAGTCTTCAAAATCCTTGATAACTCCTTCGCTTCCAGGTACGCAAGGTACGCCCGCAGCTTTCATGGTCGCTTTAGCATTTGCTTTGTCTCCCATTTTATCAATCATTTCTTCGGAAGCGCCTATGAATTTTATACCGTGCTCTTCACAAATTTTTGAAAACTTTGCATTTTCTGATAAGAATCCATAACCTGGATGAATAGCATCTGCATTTGTAATTTCTGCAGCTGCGATGATATTGGATATTTTAAGATAGGACTCACTGCTTGGAGGAGGTCCGATACAAACTGCTTCGTCCGCAAATTTCACATGAAGACTCTCTGCATCTGCTGTAGAGTATACAGCCACAGTTTGTATGCCCATCTCTTTACAGGTTCTAATAACACGAAGTGCTATTTCTCCTCTATTGGCAATTAGTATTTTTTTGAACATAACTTTTAAGTATTTAAAATTTCAAATTCCAAACTCCAACAACTTGGGAATTATACTTTGGAATTTTAAATCGGGTTATGACGGATCTACCAAAAATAATGGTTGATCAAACTCTACTGGTGATGAATCATCTACAAGTACTTTAACAATTTTACCAGAAATCTCAGATTCAATTTCATTGAATAATTTCATGGCTTCAATAACGCAAAGTACGTCGCCTTCTTTAATTTCAGTACCCACTTCTACAAAAACAGGTTTGTCTGGAGATGGTTTACGGTAAAAAGTACCAATTATTGGTGATTTTATAGTGATGTATTTTGAATCCTCAGTAGCCGCAGGTGCCGCTGTTCCAGCAGAGGTTTCCTGGGCTGGTGCAGCTTGTTGTGCAGGTGCCTGTTGTTGCATAACAGGAGCCGCTTGCATCGGTACTTGATGTACAATAGTAGTGTCGTTTTCTGAACCTGTTCTAATGGTAATTTTAATGTCATCCATTTCCAACTTAACCTCACTTGCGCCAGATTTAGCTACAAATTTTATTAAGTTCTGAATTTCTTTTAAATCCATAATATTTAAATATTTGTTAGTTAGTGTAATTGTTAGGAATTATAAGCCCATTTGAAATAAATGGAGCCCCAAGTAAATCCGCCACCAAAGGCAGCGAATATTATTTTATCGCCTTTTTTAAGCTGCGATTCGTAATCGAATAATAATAATGGTAAAGTTGCAGAAGTGGTGTTTCCATACCTCTGTATATTCATCATTACTTTCTCATCTTCTAAATTAATTCTGCTCGCCGTTGCATCAATAATTCGCTTATTAGCTTGATGTGCCACTAGCCAGGCAATGTCGTCATTGGTAAGATTATTTCTTTTCATTATCCTTTCTGATACATCTGCCATATTAAAAACAGCATTTTTAAATACCGTTTTCCCATCTTGAAAAATATAATGTTTTCCTTCCTTAAATGTGTCTTCATTTATAGGGTATGAAGAACCTCCATAAGTCGCTTGCAAAAATTCACGACCTTCGCCATTACTTTTTAACAATTCATCTTGTAGTCCTAAACCTTCTTCATTGGGTTCAAAAAGTACGGCACCTGCGCCATCACCAAAAATGATACAAGTAGCTCTATCTTTATAATTAATAAAAGATGAATTTTTATCTGCGCCTATTAAGAGAATTTTTTTGTAACGACCAGATTCAATGTAAGCTGACGCCGTTGACATGCCAAATAGAAAACTAGAACAAGCGGCTTCCAAATCGTAAGCAAAGGCATTGACTGCTCCAATTTGTGTTGCTGTATATGATGCCGTTGCTGCCGCTTTCATATCTGGAGTTGCCGTACAAACAATCACCAAATCTATTTCTTTTGGGTCCAATCCTTTTTTCTGAATTAAATCTTCCGCAGCTTTAATGGCTAAAAACGATGTTCCTTTTCCGTCTTCTTTAAGAATTCTACGTTCCTTAATACCTGTTCTAGAGGTAATCCACTCGTCGTTGGTCTCAACCATAGTTTCTAAAACCTTATTGGTTAAAACATAGTCTGGTACGTAGCCTCCGACAGCTGTAATTGCCGCTGTGATTTTACTCATTATTAGGATTTTGATAATTAAAAGTATGGAAAAATGACAAAAACTGATATGTTTTATTCAATTTTTCGCATTTTTTGGCAAATTATTACGCAAAGTAAGTGGTTTTTGCGCTATTGAAAAAATAATAACAAAAAAAACGCTCACTAAGGAGCGTTTTCTTGTATGCATGCATAATACTTATGCAGCTGTTTCTTCTTCAACAGAGTTGTCAATAAGAACTTGACCTCTATAATATAATTTACCTTCGTGCCAATGAGCTCTATGGTATAAGTGTGGCTCACCAGTTGTTGGGCAAGTTGCTATTTGAGGTACAGAAGCTTTGTAATGTGTTCTTCTTTTATCTCTTCTTGTTTTTGAAATTTTACGCTTTGGATGTGCCATTTTAAATGTTATTTATCCGTTAATAGTTTTTTTAAATTATTCCAACGAGGATCAATATCCTCTGATGATTTTGTTTTGATGTCCTCACTTGGACTAAGTTCTTCTAATTTTGAAAGTATATCGGACTGTAATGTGCCGTCTTCAATACCAGGATGAACACGCTTGACAGGAACAGCTAAAATAATTAATTCATATATATATTGTGCCACATTAATTTCATATTCGCCATGTGGTACAATTAATATATCTTCATTATCATCATTATACTCGTTTCCAAATTTAACGACTAATTTAAAACTGTCTCTAATAGACTGGTCATAAGGTTCGCTTGTAATGTCGCAATCGATGTTTACTATACCTTCGGCAGAAAAATGCAACTCTAAAAGTGTTGACTTTTTTTCGAATTTTAGGTCAATTTTTACATCAACTGCATTAAATTCATCATATTCAAAATGCTCAAAGAACGTATTGTCAATCTGAAAATCAAAATGGTGCTCTCCTATTTTTAGTCCTACGAAAGGAATTGTATAAGATTTTAATGCCTTCATTATCACATTCATTTTGAGCGTGCAAATATATAAATTTTTCCTTACTTAAAGCTTAGATATCAACAAATTTTGTTTATAACTATCTAGAGGTCTTCTTTAATGGGTTTTTACCATAGAAATCATACGTTTTTCTAAGTTTAAAAATTTTGACTGCCGTGAAAATGGCTTGTTTCATTGAGCTTTCGTCAGCGATTCCTTTTCCAGCAATTTCGTACGCTGTGCCATGGTCCGGCGATGTTCTTACTTTATCTAAACCAGCCGTATAATTTACACCTTGTCCAAAAGCTATGGTTTTAAACGGAATTAAACCTTGATCGTGGTAAGATGCTATAATAGCATCAAAACTTTTGTAGGTGTTAGATCCAAAGAAACTATCTGCAGAATAAGGACCGTAAACCAGATCGCCATCAGCTTTTATTTTTTCTAGTGTCGGTTTCAAAATGGTATCATCTTCATTGCCAATTACACCATTATCACCTGCGTGCGGATTAATAGCTAGTACAGCAACTTTCGGCTTTCTAATTCCAAAATCTTGTTTTAGCGATTTTATAACTGTTGCTAGTTTCTCTTTTATCAGATCTTCAGTTATGGTTTGGCTAGCATCTTTCAAAGGAACATGATCGGTTAACAGTCCAACACGCAATTCGTCTGAGACCATAAACATTAGACTTTTACCATTTAATGCTTTTGCTAAATAATCGGTATGACCAGGAAAATTAAAGGTGTCTGATTGTATGTTGTGCTTATTAATTGGTGCTGTTACCAAAACGTCTATAGTTCCTTCCTTCAAGGCATTCGTTGCCGCTTCCAGTGATTTTATAGCGTATTCACCCATTTTTTTATCTTCTTTTCCGAAGTCTATATTAACGGGTTCATTCCAAACATTCATTACATTAACTTTTCCAAGCGCTACTTTCTCGAGTGAATCAATATTAAAAAAGTTGATTTTACTTTTAAAATGGTTCTTAAAAAACTGCATGGTCTTATCAGATGCAAAAATAACTGGTGTGTTCAATTCTAAGGACCTTGGGTCTTCATAAGATTTAATGATAATTTCTGGCCCTATACCATTGAGGTCTCCAATTGATATTCCGACAATGACGGATTCTTTTTGCTTCATAGATTTTTATTATCTTATTTGTCATGAAATGATAACAGAATTAAATGTTAGTACCATTTCTATACGCTAAACGAAGTTATATTCCATAATTTGGGTTTAACTTTGCGACCACAAATTTAAACCAAAATAAGCTTTGTGAAATTAATTACGATAAGAAACTACCTCAAAATTTATTGTTTTATTGTATTTTCAAATCTCTTTACAAAGTTACAAACCTTAATTTGAGTTCACTAAATAAAGTACAGTTTATGTTTACAGGTATAGTTGAAGATCTTGGTACAATTAACAAATTGGTAAAAGATAGCGGCAATTTGCATATTACAGTTAATACGTCCATAACAAATGAATTGAAAATTGACCAAAGTGTGGCGCATAATGGCGTCTGTTTAACCGTCGTTAATATTGAAGGCGACAATTATACTGTAACTGCCATACAAGAAACGTTAGATAAAACCAATCTTGGTTTGCTTAAAGAGAACCACACTGTAAATATTGAGCGCGCCATGAAACTTGGAGATCGATTAGATGGCCATATTGTTCAAGGCCATGTGGACCAGACAGCTCAATGTACTGCAATTTCTGAAAAAGATGGTAGTTGGGTTTTTACGTTTGAATATGATAAAGACCTTAATAATATAACCATTGAGAAAGGTTCTATCACTGTAAATGGTGTGAGTTTAACAGTTGTAAATTCTGAGTTGAACAGTTTTTCAGTAGCCATAATACCTTACACTTATAATCATACTACTTTTAAAAACTTAAAAACAGGAGATTTGGTAAATTTAGAATTCGATGTGATCGGAAAATACGTAAAACGACTTAATGATCTTAGAAATTAAGACGCTTGTTTAGAAGATAATTTGAAGGCTTTATATATACCGTAAGCCATTGCAATTGCAAATAATGCAGCAATTCCACCATCAACTGAAAGTCCAGGTGGCGGAGGCGGCATAGGTGGAGGAGGTGTGCTACCTTGCGCCATAGATACGAAACCTAATAAGAAAACTGATATTGAGGCTAATATATACTTGTTCTGCATTCTATTAAATAAGGTGTAAAAGTATAAAAAAAACTGAGCTAACAAAATTAATTCGACTAAAAAACATCCATCAACGGCATATTTTTACGACGAAACGTTAAAAAATAAGCTTAAATTAGGGAAGACAGCTACATTTTTAACCTAATACAGCGGCAAATATACTATAATATTACCATTTTCGCGACGAAACTTAGAAACTAAAAAATGTAAAGGGATATTACGCTTTCTTTGAGTAAATTCCTTTAGTGTTTTGAAAAATAAAAAAAGTTTAGTTACCATAAGTAATTGCTTATAATTTAGTTAGATATTATTAAAAAAAAATAACCTTATATTTAACTGATTAATTCACTGATTAGCAGATTTATTATTTCGTCTAACAAATTTGTCATTTTTTTACGGTTTAAGTCTTTTTAATCATCAGTCTTAACCTGTCGGAGATAGATTGATTAAAAAGCTGTTAATTTGCTTTGAACTTTCTAATTATCGAGCGAAACAAGAATATTATTCAATTTTAAAATGTTAGAATTTTACTTTCGCTTTGTATATTTCACAATGAACTTGAAAACAACTAGGAGAAGATTGCTGATTTAATATTGAATTTATTACAAAACATCCTCAATTTCTAAAAGTAATAACCACTTTCTTACGTGCCTCAGACATGAATTTTCAAGTCAAAAAAAGCCACTTAGTTTTAGATATTTGTAAAACTAGAGTCCAAAATCTTGATAGCAAATAAAGGATTTAAGGAGTTTTTGAAAAACGATAGAATTGGAGTATCACAACATAATTATGACTTTATTAAATACAATCAAACTAGAGAAACCTTCTTCAAACCTTATCTGTTTTAGATTTATTGTTTTAAGAACTATAAGATCGAAGCATTTATCAAATCCGAACACCAATTTAACCTTAAAACCAAAGCTCTTATAAATGGTAATAAAATTCTGATTTTAAGCTAAAAATAAAACTGTATGGTTTTTGTATAGTTAATTAATAAATATTGAGCCAATTAGCCATATTATACGAGGTTTTTTTAACAGAGTTTGTGATAAAATAGTTTAACTTTATGATCTATTTGTCAATTTTAAAAAGCGTTAAGTTTAATAAGTTTTAAACCTAAAAAACAAATATTATAAGTAGCTTTTTTTAATGTTTAAAAATTGATAAACAATTACTTCAAATAAATGTAAACAATGAATTTTAATCTAACGAAAATAATTGAATGCAAATCTACAAATCAATTTATAATTCTTATTGTCATCACATCATTAATGGGATGTGCATCCTCTAGAAAAATAGATTATTTTCAAAAGACAGAAGGCGTAGAAATAAATGAAAATTTTACTAATTATGAGCCAACAATTCAATTTGGTGATATTCTAAATATTAACGTATCATCTGCAGAACCTGAAGCGGCTCTTCCTTATAACCTATACGAAACCCAAGGTAATGGTGTTGCTAGACCTCTGCCCTATTTGGTTAATGCTAGTGGTGAAATTAATTTTCCTTCGCTTGGAGAAATTAAAGTAGCAGGCCTTACTATTCAACAAGTTACAGCGGAACTAAACAAAAAACTGCTCCCATATTTAAATAATCCTATTATTAATATACGATTTGTTAATTTTAAAGTCTCTGTTTTAGGTGAAGTACGTTCGCCAGGTACATATACAATAACAAATGAAAGAATTACTATAATTGAAGCAATAGCCCTTGCGGGAGACTTAACCATTTATGGAAAGCGTAAATCCGTGACCTTAATTCGTGAGCAAAACGGAAAACGAACTTTGACAACTATTGACCTTACCGACAGAGCGTTTTTTAATTCTCCTAATTACTATCTGGCTCAAAATGACGTTATCTACGTAGAATCGAACAAAACCAGAGTTAACTCGTCTTCTGTAGGACCAAACTCTTATATTATTGTATCGATTGTATCTGTTTTAATTTCTATTGCTGCTATTATCATTAGGTAAATATTATGAGAAAAAATATAGATAGCCTAGACGACTTCTCTCAAAGAGATAGAATTGATCTTAGGGATACCATTAAAAAGTATAGCTATTATTGGAAATTCTTTTTAATAGGAGTTGCCTTAGCTTTGGCTCTAGCCTTTGCTTATTTAAAATTCGCGACATACGAATACGAGGTGTCGTCAACCATTTTAATAAATGATGAAGATAACGATGGAGGTTCAACTTCCGAGATTTCTGTGTTCCAAGATTTAGGTTTGTTTGCAGGTCCTAAAACTTCTATCGATACGGAAATAGGCATCTTAAAATCAAAATCTATTATTGAAAGAGTCGTTAAAGACTTGGGTCTCAACATCAGATATTTTGTAAAAAACGGATTGGTTACTAAAGAAATTTATAAAGACCAAATGCCTTTTAAAATTCATTTTTTATTAAATGATCAAGGCTTAAATAATTTAAATTCATCCTTTACTATAAAATCAATTTCTGACAATAAGTACGAACTTTTTGATAGTAATGGCAATAAAATTAGTACAGGTGGTTTTGGCGAGAAAATGTCTTGGGATTTTGGTGATATTATAGTCACACCTAATCAAATAGAGAATAAGGAACAGTCGGAAATACTAATAAAAATAAGTCCGTTAGAGGAAGTTGCCATTGCATTTAAAAAACGAATTGAAATAACTGCTGAGAATCCAAAATCTAATCTGCTAATACTCAAGTTACAAGATCCTATTAAACAAAAAGCCATAGAAGTATTAGATAGCTTAGTTTGGTATTACAACCAAGATGCAATCAATTATAAAAATCTTATAGCAAAAAACACCAACGAATTTCTAAACAGCAGAATAGATGATGTTTCTGCGGAATTAACAGGTTTGGATCAAGGTGTTGAAACCTATAAATCCGAAAATCAACTCAGCAATATAGATTACGAATCAAATATTACGTTAGCATCAAATGCCTCACTCACCAAGCAAATAGCTGAATTAAATTCACAAATAAAATTAATAGACTATCTAATTGATTATATGTCGACTAATAAGGATGATTTAATTCCTGATAATTTAGGAATGCTCGATGATAATATGAATCAAAATGCCATAAAATATAACAACTTATTATTAGATAGAAATAGAATATTGAAAGGTGCAAATAGCGAAAACCCGATTGTTCTTAATTTGAACGATCAAATTAAGAGTTTACGGGAAAGCATAGATCGCAGTTTAATAAATCAACGCTCATCTTTGAGAATTACATTAAACGAAGCGAGGCGACAAGAGGAAAAATTAAACTCCCAAATTTATTCGACTCCAAAAAAAGAAAGAGAAATAAAAGTTATTACAAGGCAGCAAGAAATTATTGAAACTTTATACCTCTATTTGTTACAAAAACGAGAGGAGAACTCAATTTCCGCAGCAGTATCTGCACCATATGCCATAATAATTGATAAAGCATACGGAAGTAGTGTCCCAGTTGCACCTAGAAAAACTATAGTGTTAATAACAAGTTTACTATTAGGTTTTCTTATACCAGCTTTTATAATTATGCTAAAAGCATTATTTAACAATAAGATAAACACCTATGACGATATCAAAAGCAATGTCAACGCACCATTAATTGGTGATATTCCGAAAGCGAATACTAAAAAAGGAATCATTTCTTTCGGCACTAAAAAAAATGATCATATTGTAGAGTCATTTCGACTATTGCGGACAAATATTATCCATCAGCTTTCTGGTGGAAATAAAAACAGGCATACCATATTCGTAACATCTACTATTTGTGAAGAAGGGAAAACATTTATTTCTACTAATTTGGCAACTTCATTCGCATTACTAAACAAAAAAGTTTTATTAATTGAAGCCAATATTAGAAACCCTAAAATTTCAAATTATCTTAAATTGAAATCAGAAAATGGCTTGTTTCATTTTTTAACGGATAAAAACTTAAAAGCCATTGACGTTATAACACAATACAAAGATCAAAATTTTGATATTATTGATGCTGGTGAAAAAATTGGAAAATCATCCGAGGTACTTAATAGCGATCGTTTTGAAGAACTAATAAATTATGGTAAAAACAATTACGATTATGTCATAGTTGAAACACCTGCTGTTAATACGGATTCTGATACTTTAATGCAAGCCGACCATGCTGATTTATTTTTATACGTTGTAAGAGTAAATTATTTAACTGAAAGACTTCTGAACGTACCAAAAACATTATATGAAAGTAATCGCTTACCTAACATGAACATACTAATGAACGCTATCGATTACAACAAATTGGGCTATGATAATGGTAGTGTAAAAAAATCTTTATGGAAAAGAGTTTTTAGATAATAATCTGTAGAGTGAATTAATATGATAAATGAAATTATTATGACAAAAAAAGAACAAATCGATAAGTACGGATGGATGGTTATCAAAAATGTATTCAGTAACCAAGAGATTGAAACATTTAGAGAATATGCGGAGAAAGACAAAAATCATAAAGGCGATTTACTGTCAGCTAAATTTCTTTCAAAAATTATTACGGATAAGCGTATAATTAATATTTATAAAGAATCTACGGGTCATAATAATCTAATTTACTTTGGTGATAGCACCTTATCTTATAACACCTCTCTTAGTGGATTTCATAAAGACTCAAGAGATCGGGACAATAAAGAAAGTCTAGAGTTTAAGGATAAAGACTATTCGCTACTTAGGCTCGGAATTTATTTACAAGATCACTCTAAACACTCCAAAGGCCTGTGTCTTAGGACTGAATCACATTTACAACAGAGTATTGAGAAGGGAAAGATAATTAATGTGAAAAGTGAAGTTGGAGATGTTATTATTTGGAAACTTACCACAACACATTCTCCTAATACAGACATTATTTCTCTATTCCCAAACCATTCTTTTCATCCTGGTATAACAAAACGATTACCCAATTTTTTAAAAAAGAAGTCAATATCTCCTAGACTAGCATTGTTTATGGGCTTTGGTGTAGATGACAAATATACCGAAGACTATATTGAATATTTAAAAACTAGAGCTTATGCTGTAAGCCGTTGGGAAAATTCTAATTATAACACAGAAGATATTGAGACTTTAAAACATATGAATGTAAAAGTCTTAACCGACTTTAATCTTTCTGAAGTTGACCAGGCTGCGTTAAATACTAATTTTAAACAAGTATAATTGTGGTAGTTTTATATTTACATTATATATAATTACCTGAGAATCTTCTATAAAAGAATTATGGGGTTTCTTTTTTTAAACTCAGCATAACAAGCTCTCAATGTATGATTGATTTTGTTTTTTACTAATTCTTCTTGTAAAATGCGAAAAACGTAATGATGGGTTGGAAAAACCTATTTAACAAATTAATACTTCAGAATAGAACACGAAATAAAATTATCTAGGATCCAATCTTCTTAATTGCATATAGATAGAATTAGGCACCATTCCCAATGCCAATGGAATAAATGCATAAATATATTTGTACCAAGGCAATTTAATGCGTTTGTAACCTTCCAATCTTAGTTTACAATCGTTACATCTAAATTGAAAGTTTTTTCTTGATAAAAACGTCGTATCAACTCTATACTCAAATAAGTAGTCAGGAATATTATGAAATATTAAACCTGCACTTGCTGCTCTAAACCACATTTCTAAATCCTGAGACGTTCTGTATTTAGGATTGTAAAATCCTATTTTAGCCAAACTCGCTTTTTTAAATATTACTGTCGGGTGAGATATGGGACTAAACTTTGGTAACATTGCAATGATATCGCTATGTCTCACAGGTACGGTGCGCGTTCGCTTAATTTTACCGTTTTCATCTATATCATTGGAAAAAGTTCCTAAAATATCTATATGTGTATGTTTTGTCAAAAAAGCCATCTGATTTTCGAACCTATTCGGTTTTGATACATCATCAGCATCCATCCTTGCAATATAGTCTCCATTTGCAATAGCAATTGCGCTATTTAAATTTTTAGTGAGGCCTAAATTTTCTGTGTTATATATAACTTTAATTTTTGGGTGGTTCTCTTCATACTGTTTTAAAATAGTCGTTGACTTATCTGTTGAACAGTCGTTGAAAATTATAAACTCAAAATCTTGATACGTTTGGTTTAAAATACTATCAACGGCCTCTTTTAAATACTTCTCGGCATTGTAAACGGACATAATTACTGATATCATAACAAGAGGGAATTAAGGGATTAATTAAACTTACTTTGACGTTGATAAGTTAGTCCAAAAACAAGTGGTTTAAGTAGATTCAACCCATACAAATTAAATACAGCATATTTTGAAATTATTTCGTTTTCAGCCAGTTACATATTATTGGGATTAATTGCGCTTTTTGGGTTATAAACAGCAAATTCTATCGATATACGAATTTATTGATCACTTAAAATAAATTCATATAATTGCAGAAGATTCAACCCTTCTCACGAAATGTTGTGGCAGTGTTGTGGTAAAAATGTGTCGTGTTTTGGGCTTACTTGTTCAGTAAAAGCAAATTATGGTTTGCTTTGGGCAGTTTTAGCTGTGAACCCAATAAAAGATCGTAATTATTTTTTACTGGAATAAGCGGAAGTAAACCACTACCTGGGAAAAATGTTAACTCCCCAAAAAGAATTTTACCGGGTGGGTTGTAAAAATCAACTCTTACATAAGGAAATGGAGCGCTTAGTTTTGTTGCAAGCCTTTTCATTTCTTCAAATTGTGGAGGAATAGGTAAAACGTGATTGGACTTTTTGAATTTATTATACGTAAAATCAACCCGATTCCAATCAATATCATAAAAATCCACATAGTGAACTCCGTCTAAATCATTATTGATTTGTATATATTTTGGTTCTCCATTAAAGCACATAAATTTATAATCAATGAGCGGTTGATGTTCAATCAGTTTTTCTATTATGATTCTAGGCTTAATGTCTTTATAGTTCCACTCTCTCCCTAATGCATAAACATTTAATTTTAACCAAGAATTCATGATGTTTTGCCACTTACTCCAATCTAACTCATTTTTATCTTTACATATTAAATTAGAGCTACAGCCATGAGTTGCTTTAGCCACAAAAGATTTTGGCAATATGTCAAAATCAATATCATCTGCATTGGTATATACACCAATGACATCGTTGAGTAAATGCTCATACCCCAAATTAGTTAAATAGTTGTGCACTTCATATTTATCCGTAACAATGGGCATACTATCATTTCTGTAAAACAACTTCAACCATTGTAACTTTTCAGTATATGTTTGAGGGTTTTTTAGGTTAATTGGGTGACCAAATCTCTTTTTATAAGTGTGTTTTATATAGGCATGATCTGTAAATCTATGCATCATAAATTTCTCATATACTGCTCTTGTTTTCGCATACAACAGTGTTCCAAAAAGGGATTTAGAGGCAATTTGCTTTATAAATTCATTAAAATTAAACATAGGCTTTTAATTTCTTTTTTATTAATCCTAATTGTTTGATTAATTCAATATTTGATGTTTATTCGATATTCTTTATATAATCAACCATACCAATTCCCATATAGTATTCTATGTCTTGAGTTATTTCTCGTTTATGCCAAATTTCTTCTTCTTTTTGAAAATAGTAATCCGGATCTCCTCCTAATATTGCAAAGTGCATTGTTTGGTATTCTAACAATTGTAAATCCCCATTCTTTTCAGAAATATCTAAAGAAACGTTAGGACAATTTAACTGCTGCTTACATTTTAATGCAAAGCTTAGTACGTTTTCTGGTGGATCTTCTTCCATTTCATATAGCTTACTTCCTGAAGCTCTAAAGTCATTTTTTCTCACATAGCGTTTGCCACCAAGGCATTTATCGCCTAACACTAATATTTTCCAATCATGAGTTAGGTCTGGTATGAATTCTTGAATAATTAATTTTCCGAATTTTTTAGGGTAATGTTTTTTATTCTTAAACCGTCTATAAATGTAATAAAGGCCATCAAGACTAAGTTGAAAGTTGTTTTCCAACATTTTTGATAGTATTTTTTTGCCTTCTTCAATATTATTTGCAAGTTTTACATTTCTACTGCGAAATCCCGTGTACTTTTTTATGACAGCTGGATACGATACTTTTTTGAGTGTTTCAACACCTTCGTCATAGGTTCCAATTGGTATTCCATATGGACTTCTAATACCAATCCTTACTTTTTCGAGCTCTTGAAAATTTTTGTTTTCATGAGCCAGAAAGTGTCTAATCTCAGGTACTAATATTCCACCTCTCAATGTTATTTGAATAAGGATATCGAGAATAAAGCTTTTATATATTGGGTATTGACTGCTTGTGTAAAAGAAATAAACGCCTTCTATATTTTCTTGCTCTTGAGATTGCTCTATAAATGTGTTAATCGTTATTTCCTCACAATGAAAATCGTTTGCCCGGAAGACTTCTGAGAAGAGCTTTAAATTTAAACCCTCTATCTCGTGATTTCGCTGCGGAATAATATTTTTATAATTAGTAAGAAATATTATTTTTCTCATAAGCTAAATTGAATTATTCTCTAAGCTCTTTATATGTTCATTGATTCCAAGTCCCATATAATACTCGAGCTCATTAGTTATTAATTTCTTTTTCCAACTACCATCCTCAAATTCAAAATAGTGAATAGATTTCCAAGCTAATAAGGAAAAATGCATGGTTTGGTACTCCAATAATTGTATATCTCCTTGATTTTCTGAAATATCCATAGATATATTGGGACATTCTAAAATCTGTTTGTTTCTCAATGCAAAACTCAAAACGCTATCTGGTGGGTCTTGTTCTAGTGAATATAACTTACTCCCAGAAGCCCTAAAATCATTTTTTTTAACAAAACGCTTCCCTCCGATACAACAATTTCCAAAGACAAGAATTTTCCAATCGTGAGTAAGATTGGGTAGAAACTCTTGAATGATAATCTTTCCGAACCGCTTTGGGTAATGCTTTTTATTCTTAAATCTTCTATAAAGATAGTAAAGGCTATCTCTGTTAAATATTAAATTTCGTTCTAAAAGTTTAGAAAGTATTTGTTTTCCTTCCTTTGTGTCATTTGCAAGCTTTACATTTCTACTCCTAAATCCTGTTGCTTTCTTTATTACCACAGGATATGACGTATTACTCAAAGCCTCTAGACCTTCTTCGTAGGTCCCAAAGGGAACACCATAAGGACTATTAATTCCTAATCTGACTTTCTCAAGTTCTTGAAAGTTTTTATTCTCATGCGATATAAAATGTCTCAACTCAGGGATTAAGATCCCTCCTCTTAATTTAATTTGAAGTAGAATATCTAGAATATAACTCTTATAAATAGGATATTGACTGCTGGTATAAAAGAAATAAACACCATCAATACTTTCTTGCTCATTTAATTGTAAAACAAATTCGTTAATTCTCATTTCTTCACAACGAAAACCTTCTGCCTCTAATACGTCTGAAATAATATTTAATTTTAACCCTTCTATCTCATTACTCCGTTGCGGAATAATATTTTTATAGTTAGTAAGGAAAATTATTTTTTTCATTTTTTAGATTGACTTATTGATTTTCGATTTTTCTATATATAGATACAAGATTGGCCATAACCTCTTTAGTTGCTAATCTTAATTTCGCAGAAGTGATATAAAAGAATCTTAAAAAAATATTTGGGCAATAGGTTTTTAAAAACAATCTATTCTCATGCACAAGCTGCTTATAAAGCCCTTTGGTATTTGAAGCGCCTCCATCGCACATAACCAGCAAAGGTTTGTTTATAAATACAAACTCGTATTCCGCTTTATAAATTCTATACATCAGTTCCGCATCTGATGCTATTTTATAATTTAAGTTAAACAATCCGACATCGTCATAAATAACTTTAGGAACAAAGGTTGCAGGATGCCTAACACCATTTTTATAATGCTTTGTTTTCTGTAGAAATCGCGCTTTACTTGTTCTTAATAACTGTTCTGTCGTTTCGCTTTTAAATATGAGTTCTCCTGTTAAAACTGATTTTTGGTCTGTTTTTTGAAAAGCATCATAAACCATGTCCAAGGTGTTATGATAATAATAATCATCAGAATTTAACAGTCCTATTACCTTACCTTTTGCTAATGCAATACCTTTATTCATGGCATCATAAATCCCTTTATCTGGTTCAGAAACATGTATTATACCTCCTTTGAATTTTTCTTTATATTGAATTATAATAGCGTTGGTTTTATCATTTGAATTACCATCTATAATAATATATTCATAGTTTTCAAAAGATTGATTCAAAACTGATTTAATAGTACGTTCAATAGTTTTTTCGCTATTGTAGGCCACTGTTATTATAGAGAAATCTATAGTCATATTAATCTGTTTTAATCCAATAAAAAGTCATGATAAAAAAGATGAAGTCGAAATTCCCAACAAACATGTCGCCGTCAAATGAAGCTCTTATTGTTAAAAGTAAAAGAAGCCATAATATATAATAATGCCTATATTTAATGTATTTGAAAATAGAAACGACAAATAAAATGATAAAAACAATACTACCAATACCAGCTCTAGAATGAAATTTAATAAAGGAATTATGAGGATTTCCACTAAATTGGTCGTACATAGGTAAAACAGAAACATCCACTCCTGTAAATAAATTCACAAAATTAATGTGTTCAAAATAAATTCTCCACAACTCCCAGCGTGGCGTGTCCAAACCCGCTCCTAAATTGGTGTCAGATGTTAGTTTATCCCCAAAGTCGAGAAATAGGTAATAACAAGCGACAACTAGTGCTGAGACTAATAGAAATTGTATAACCCTGTTTTTCCTGAATTTATAAAAGAAAACCAATAGCACTAATAGAGCACTTACAATTAAACTTGTCCTTCCGAACAAGAAAAATGAAAGTATTAGTCCAAAGATTGGGAAAATTAATAGGTAAAGATTATAGGTGATTTTTAAATAAAACAATAAAAATCCTGTCCAAAATACAACAACGAAACCAGCGTGGTTTCTACTTAAACTTTCATAAATCTCATTAGGATCTGCATTTAAAATAAATAATTTATAAGCTATGAAACCTATGGTAATTGCATATGATAAAACAACCCAAAAAGTCAAGTTTTTATTTTCTAATAAAATAAAGACATAGGCTAAGAGCAAATTACCCATTAAAGTAATTGACCCACCTAGTCCGTTTTCGGTGAAAAAGAGATTTATGAGTGACATTACGATTAAGAAAACCACAAAAATCATAGCTTCCGAAAACCAAAATCGCTCCTTCATCGGAAAACATAATACAAAAATGCCAAATGATAATAATGCACTAACGAGTATGACTTCTTTAGATTGCAAAATATCACTTATCGCCATAAGAACAAGTGTCAAACCTATGAGGTGACTTAAATAATTGTCTTTATGAATTATGGCTTTCATTAAACTTAATTGGTTATTTGACTATTATCGGAAAATAACGCATCGTATTCCACACGTGGTAAGAAATCGATAGCACCATGATTTGAAGCATTCATAAGCTTTACGCCATTTTCAGTTGCATTTGAGAACATTAATTTTAAGTGCTCTAATGTTTTGCCGTACGTTTTTAAGTAAAACTCGTTATCAATATTCTTCTTTTTAAGGGTTTCTAAAATTAATGCTATTTCCTCTTCCGTTTTAGTGTAAGAATGTCCCCATTGATTATTGACTTTATTGTATTCAAAGTGCTCTAAGAACCCTGTCATATCTACACCTATTAAATAGATTTCTTTAAATCCCATATAAATAGCTGAGTTTATAGCATAAATAATTACGTTCTGAAATCCTGGAGTAATTCGATGAAGCTGAGACGGGTTTTTTAATTGTGGGGTGAATGTTTTATAATTATAGATAAATTTAAATTTATGCTTTGGAAATAATTTTATAAAATTTGCTCTACGACGGTAGGGAATAATGTAGGTCATATCCGGATTTGATTTTAAAGTACTATCAATCATATCAATTTTCTCTTTATCCTCTTCAACTTTTGGGTCTAATCCAAAAACAATAGGATCAAAGAATAAGTGATAATTTGAATTTAGTGTTTTAAAATCATTACTCTTCATCATGTAATTTACTGTAAATACAAACTCATTAGTCAAATGATTTAAGTTATGATGTTTTAAGGATGGACCATTACCAACTATAAAACACCTTTTACCTTTATGTACATTTTGTAACTCTTTAGTTCTATTTAATTCTTTCCTCAAATCTTTACTAAATAAAAATTTAAGATAGTATTTAAGATCTCTCCTGTAATTATCCACCAAATTTATTACCGACATGGTAACCTCCTCTCTTCTTCCGAACATGATTTAAGCCTTTTTTAAATATTAATAAATTTTGGATTGAGAATAATTGATTTTACAATACTCTTCAAATTCAATAACACTTTCAGATTGAGAATTAAAAATAAAACTAATGAAAGAATTAAATAATGATCTGGTACCGCAAATAGAATTAAGACTAAACTCAATACATACGGGATTAACAATCGTAATGGATAAATATCTTTAACAACAGCAATGACAGATGTGTCTAATTCTAGCATCTTTCTTCCTTTTCTTCCAACCATATACACATAGAAAAAGTAACTAATCATTGTTGCCAAAACCACTAATGTAAAAGGTACTTGGAAAAACTTTATTAAAACTAAAGCGGCAATTAAATTAATAATGAGCGCAGTAAATGAAAGTTTTCCTAGTCTTTTTTCAAACCCTTTAGCAACCAAAAGACCAGAATAGCCAAAAGAATTTGTGTATAACAATACGGATAAGGCTATTAATTTAAATGCTTCTGAAGCTTTAATATACTGAGGAAATAATAACAAAAACACCGGGAAAATTAACATAGCGATATGAATAAGCAAATGCGACGTTGTGACATAAGCGTCCCTAAGTTTTTTTAAGAGTTCCGTATTTTGATCATGGTTGGATGCTGCAAATCGATTTAACATTTTTGGGTAAATTAAATATGCCAAAGATTGAAGCAATAATAGCATAACATTTGCAAGGGAAAAAGCAAAGGTAAAATAACCAAACTCTTCTACACTATAAAAACCACTCACAAGTGTGCGTGTAGAGATCACAATAAAAAAGAAAGACGTATTATAAACGAATAAGTGCCATCCTTTTATTTGTATAGTTTTAAATAAATCGTAATTAAAAATAGGCTTTATTTTAACTGGCATTTTAATAAGGTACAAGATAAATCCCAATAAAAAGGCTAAGAAATTTGCAAATACCATTGCCCATAACAACTCTTTATTTCTAAAAAGTATAATAGCAAGCAACATTAAAATTGGAAAAACAGTTTGGCTAAACGCAATTTCAAATAATTTACCGTAAACCCTGAAAACATGATTGAAAAGCGTATTAAAGTAACCTAAGACACCTATCAAAACAACTACGGGTGCGTAGGTCGAAAAATTGTATTTATTACCAAGATCTAATTTAAAAACCGCATTTACAGAAAATAATAAAATAGCTATAACAGAAAGTGCTAAGAGCATTGTAAGCGCAGAACTAATAACCTTTTGGACATAAGCTTCTTTATCCTTATTTACAGAGATAATAGCTGTTACGGAATCTGCAATACCAAAACTTAAATGGTTCATGTATGAAGTAACTAAGGTAATAAATCCCCAAATACCTAAATAATAAGGCCCTAGATAAACGGCAATAAAAAGTGAATTGATAAAATGAATAAGGTAAGTCCCATAGCGACTAAATATAAATAGTACAACCTTATTCTTTAACGCTGTTTTTATAATGTTTAAGAGTTTGCTCATTATTTTGCAATAGCGTTAAAACTCATAGGATCCCCTTTTTCTAAATTCTTGGAAGCCTTTCTTCCGAGAATTTCTTTATAATATTTAGGATGCATTCCATAACCAGGACGTATACTTTTAATATTTTCCTCAGTTAATATTTCGCCTTCTTTTATATCATTAACTACATATATCGATCTGCTAAAATCTCTTCCCTTTTTTTGTTTTTCAGTAAGGTTGTAATCTACTGAGCCTATTGCTTTTTCTACTTCCCTAACGGCATTAACCATATTTTTGAACTCTTCTTCATTCATTGAGAAAGACGCGTCTGGGCCACCAACAGAACGATCTAAAATAAAATGTTTTTCAATTATTTTTGCCCCAAAACAAGTGGCTACAATAGGTGCTGTGTTACCAATTGTATGGTCTGAAAGTCCACTTATAACATTATATCTTTCAGCAATATCTTTAACCATTATCATATTTGCCTCTTCTATTGGTGCTGGATAACTAGACGTGCATTTTAAAACTGCAATATTATAGTTACCCATTCTTTTGCAAGCACTTAAAGCTAATTCTATGTCTTGAGTTGAGGCAATACCAGTAGAAATAATTACAGGTTTGCCTTTGGATGCTACATATTCAATTAATGGAATATCGGTAATTTCGAAAGAAGCAATTTTATAGGCTGGTACATGGAGACTTTCTAAAAAATCAACCGCAGATTTATCAAAAGGCGAAGAAAAACAAATTAAGCCTTCTTTCTTTGCGGTTTTGAACAACGTTTCGTGCCATTCCCATGGTGTGGATGCTTCTTGGTATAATTCATATAGATTTTTACCGTCCCAAATTGTTCCTTCTATCGTGAATCCAGGTTTTCTAGAATCAATAGTCATTGTATCTGCTGTGTAGGTTTGTAATTTAATACAGTCTGCTCCAGCTCTTTTCGCTGCTTTTATAGTTTCAATCGCGGTATCTAAAGACCCATTGTGATTGGCTGAAAGCTCAGCAATAATGAATACTCTTTCTTTTATTATAT
Organism: Winogradskyella schleiferi; assembly: GCF_013394655.1. Taxonomy (NCBI): domain Bacteria; kingdom Pseudomonadati; phylum Bacteroidota; class Flavobacteriia; order Flavobacteriales; family Flavobacteriaceae; genus Winogradskyella; species Winogradskyella schleiferi. Next base: position 4,405,726 of record NZ_CP053351.1, on the reverse strand, counting down.
CTAGTACTGGGTTAATCTCCATAACAGTATTTAGGTGAATATTTAAATTAAGTTATAATATTTTTTAGCTTTCTTTATAAAATCTTCATCACTTTGCTGAAACCCTTTTAGGACTAAAACACTTTCATTTTCACTATCTTTTTCCAAAACATTTAAACCGCTATTTATAGACATTTTAAGAGACGGGATATTTGTTGCTTTTACAACACTAACAATTGTGCGCTCTGGAAATCGCGCCAAATAATCATTGGTGGATTTAGTCAGTAATTCTGAACTGTATTTTTTACCTCTATGTTCCTTTGCAACGGACTGACCTATAGAAACCCAATCATTTTTTAGCTCAATAATCACCTGTCCAACAGGTAGACCATCCTCATTACTAAAAACATACATTATGACATCTGGGTTTTGAATTTTATTTTTAAACCATTTGATATGATCTTCTAAACTAATAAAATCCGTATTTAACGAGTTTTTTCTAACCAATGCATCATTTGCCCATTTATAATAAAGGTCACAATCACTCTCAACTGCGTCTCTAAAATTTAACATGTTTTATAAAATTATAAGTTAGTATTAATACGACTTAAACTTAGAATGAATTATGACATCAATAAATTTCCCATTAAAATGACAATGCTCTTTTAAAGTTGCTTCTTTACGGAAGCCACTCTTTTCTAATATTTGGTAAATTTCTGGTCTCACATCAAAAGCATAGGTAAACAACTTATGAAAATCAAGTGTTTTATAAGCGACCTCATCAATAAGACTCATAAATTTTATCATATGGGATTCATAGTTTTTGCCCTTTATATCTGTCTTCATTAAAAAAGATATTTCAGCATTTTTATCAATCCAATTAATATGAACCAAGCCACCATAACCAATGCATTCATCATTTTCTAAATAAGAAAATAAGATTTGATCGGGTTGCTCTTGGGAAAATAGATTTTTAACAATCGTATTAAAATAGTTGTCTTGGTCTTCTTCACTTAAAAGCTTGCTTTGTCTCAAATGAAACATTTGTTCGTTACGCCATTCTCTAATTACATATCGATCCTCCATTCTTATAGGAACAATGGAATGGTTTCCACTAGAGAATCGCTGCTTATTTAAAACATGGTAAGTAAAACTCATCTCTTATTAATTCAATCTTTTAAAACCACTGTGACATACAGGACCTTCTAATAACGTGCTCGCATCCAAAGTGCCAGCTTCGCATTTAGCAATAGTGTCATAAATACCATCTAAAGCTTCAAAATAAGAATTTAGATGTGCATCTGTATGTGCGGTACAGGCATAAAAATTTGTACTTGCCAAGAATCCTTTTTTAAGCATTTCTTGTGTGATAAATGTTTTGTAAATCGCTGCGTTTTCGCTATTAAAACCGTAAGTCGTCATTGCGGATATTCCAGAAACTGTGATGTCTAACCCATGAGAATTAGCTAGGTCTTGCCAGCCTTTCTGCATTTTAGCTCCTGTTTCTGTAATTGTTTCCCATGATTTTTCGCGTTCCATAACTTTTAATGTGGCGAATGCCGCTGTTGGTCCAATACGTTCGGTCCAAAATGTACTACTAATAAACGTAGATTGTGCTGCTTCCATTACTGATTTTTTACCCACAACTGCAGTTAAGGCATAACCATTGCCTATGGTTTTGCCAAACATTACCATATCTGGTATCACATCAAACTTTTTGAAAATGCCTCCATAAGTTTCCCTAAAACCAGAAGAACACTCATCAAAAATTAAAACAATTTTTTTTTCAGTTGCTAAATCCCTTACCTTTTGAAGAAAATTATCTTCAGGTCCAAAATTTCGCATCACTTCCATTTTTATTACCCCAATGTTATTCTTTTCAACCACATCTAAAAGCTCTTCATAGTTGTTATAATGAAAAGGAAATACCGAATTCTTTAGATGTTTTGGAACCCCTTTAGGGCTTAAACCTGGCAACAAATGTGCTTTTAAATCATCTCCGCCATTGTGATTTGCAGATAAATACCAATCGTGCCATCCATGATAACCACATATGGCTACATTATCTTTTCCTGAAGCAGCACGAGCTATCCTAATGGCAATTGAATTGGCTTCGCCACCACTCCGTGCAAATCTTACCATATCTGCCCAAGGATTAATTTCCATTAGCTTTTCGGCTAAATACACCTCTTCCGGGCAATTTAGCGTACTCATGTTTCCTTTCTTAACGGTTTCAATAACCGCAGCATCTACCTCATCATTACCATAGCCAAGTGTGTTGGTGCCTATACCCATTATGGACATGTCTAACAACTCATTGCCATCTAAATCCCAAACTGTACAGCCTTTAGATTTAGAAAAATATGAAGGCCAATGGTCTGGCAGAAACATTTCTGGCCGTTTAGATAGTAACATAGTGCCACCAGGAATTAAGCCTTTAGCTTTTAAATATAAGTCTTGTCCTTTTCCCATTTTTAATCTTTTTTCAAGGATTTTAAAAATCCTTCGTTTCTAATGATTCCAGCATTCAACTTCGTGAGATTTTGAGCTATAATATAGTCTGTATATTCTAACCAGGTCTTTTCTGTTCCTAATTTTTGAATGAGGTGTTCTATCAAATCAAAATCTCTAGGCTCATCTACAGTCATTCGTATGTGAGAATAATCCTTTTCAGAAGGAAAGTTAATCGTTGTAAAAATTTTTTCTCCTTTTCCGTCCGCATTATTTCTAATGTATGGTGTCACATGCTCACGTTCCGATTTTAACTTAGAATTTTTCCAAGCGATTTCTAGAGCAGAAAATTTAAACACTTCTACATCTTGTCCATCAGGAAAAGTTTCAACCAAACCATTAGAAATATAATCCAAATCGTTGGCGTGCGCATAAGTGATAATATCATCCACTAATGAAGGATCCAATAGTGGACAATCTGAAGTTACACGAACAATCCAGTCTGCGTTTTCAGTCTTTAAAGTTTGATAAAATCGATCCAATACATCACTTTCGGAACCTCTTGAAACTTCATAACCCCATTTCTTGGCATTATCATATATAATTTTATCCGCTTCTTCAACAGTTGTAGCGACAATTATTTTTGAAACTTTAGCACACTTTTTTAAACGTTCGAGATGTATTTGAAGCAATGTTTTACCATTAACTTCTTTCAACACTTTACCAGGTAAGCGTGTACTGCCTGTTCTTGCTTGTGTTATTAAAACTGTTTTTATGCCCATAAAGAAGGATTTAATAGGTCTAAATTTTTAACTTTAATAGTATCTATTTCTTTAATCACTTCTGGTAAAATAGTATAATTAATAGCATTTAAATTATCTGCTAATTGTGCTTTAGCATCTACACCAATTAAAACATTATCTATAGCCTGTTGTTGTAAACAATAATTTAAAGCCAACTGTGCCATTGAGATTTCGTTCTGTTCTTTTATATGGTTTAATTGCTTTAACTCCTTAGTTAACTGCTTTACGGTATTATTTTCAGAATCTATAGCTTTAAAAAATAAACCTTGCAGGAAAGCAGACCTAGTATGAATAATTTTACCTCTTGATTTTGCTTTTTCTAGTATGCTTCCACGTAATGCAGCGTTATCTAATAAGTTGAAAGGAATTTGAATAATATCTACATGATCGTTTAAAATAACCGATTCAATTTCTTCGTTATTGTATACCGAAACACCGATGTGTTTAATTTTATGATCTGCTTTCAACTTTAATAAAGCTTCAAAATTTTTGATATTCTTCTGATAACTGACAAAACTATGAAATAGTAAAGCGTGCAATTGAGTAACTTGCAATTCACTTAAGTATGTAGTAACCCTTTCCTCAATGCCAGAATCGAAATGATGTGGTAATTTAGTAATGACTTCAAACAATTTGGATGGTTGCGATTTGTGAAACGTTCCTATAATTTCGTGAGCATTACCATAAGCTTCAGCCGAATCTAGAATCTTAATACCATTATCATAAGCATATTCCAAGATGTCGAGACTATCCTTCAGGGACACTTTGCCTTTCGAATTATTGATGCCATAATTCAATCCCATTTGAACGGTTCCAAGAATAAATTTATGACTATTAGTTTTGGGCATGTAATGACATTCTTAGTGAGTTACTTATTTTGTTATTATATGGTTTTGTTCCTTCGATAATCGCATCAATTTTAAAACCTATTTTTTTATAGAGTAAAACAGCATTGGAATTATCTTCTACTACGCCAAGTGTTATTTTGTCTAGATTTATGACATCGAAGCAATAATTTATGATGGCCAGAGATGCTTCCTTCGCATAACCTTTTCCCCAATTCATTTTATCACCCATTAAAATACCATATTCGCCAGAATTAGCTTTTAAATCAATAGGATCAATCTTTATATTTCCAATATGCTTTTTAGAATCTTTTAGATGTATCGCCCAAAAATAGATGTCCTTTTTAAATTGTTCTTCTACATAAGCTTTTAGTAGATTTAAAGTGTAATTTCCACCTGTTTCTAGGTACATATTTACTTCAGGATCGTTCATCCAATTGACATAAGCATCAGTCACATGTTCTGCTGAAACCCTCTTGTAAATTAAACGTTCGGACTCAAAATCAATGTTTTTCACTATAAAATAAATTAATTTCCTTTATGACATAGTCTTGTTCTACATCTGTAAGTGTTGGATACATTGGTAGACTAATACAGCGTTTATAATAGTTTTCCGAATGTGGAAAATCACCTTCTTTCCATCCAAATTGTTTATAATAAGGCATTAAATGGCAAGGGATATAATGAATCTGGGCGTATATGTTTTTACTTCTAAGATGATTATATAGGCCTAATCGGTCTTCAACTTCAATCACATAAAGATGATAGGCATGGCCATCAACTAAACGCGATTGTCCTTTTATAAAAGATTCATCTTTAAATGCACTAAAATAAGTTGAAGCAATTGCTCTTCTTCTTTTAATGCCTTCATTTGCTCTCGTCAATTGACTAGAACCTAAGGCCGCTTGAAAATCTGTAATACGATAGTTGTACCCTAAGTCTTGCATTTCCATATACCAACCTGGATAGTCTTCTATTCCGCCTGCTAATTCAATTGAATTTGTGTAGGCGTCATTATTTTTTATAATGCCATGGGTTCGTAATTGCAGTAGTTTCTCGTAAAGTGCTTTATCGTTTGTGGTAATCATTCCGCCTTCTCCTGAAGCTATATGTTTAACAGGATGAAAAGAAAAAATAGCTAAATCTGCATAGTTTCCATTTCCGCATAGTTGCGTTTCATTTTTACTATTAATAAAATGACCACCTGGTGCATGACAGGCATCTTCAATAATCCAAAGATTATAATCATCTGCTAAGGCTCTAAACGCTTCTAAATCATTTGCTCTACCAGCAAAATCAACCGGAATAATACCTTTATAGGTTCCTTTTGGTGCATTTTCTAAAAGGGTTCTAACCTTATTGATATCCAATAGATACGTTTCAGGATCTATATCAGAAAACACAACCTCGCCTCCACAATACCTCACACAATTTGCCGAAGCGGCAAAAGTTATAGGTGTTGTAATTACTTTATCACCTTCTTTAACACCTAAAGCCATGGTACAAAGATGTAAGGCTGCTGTTCCGTTAGCCAATGCAACGGCATATTTACTCCCAACATATTGTGCAAATTTAGCTTCGAACTCTGCTATTTTTGGCCCTTGAGTTAAATAATCGGACTTTAAAGTTTCAATAACAACTTTAATGTCCTCGTCGGTTATATTTTGTCTTCCGTATGGTATGGCTTTCATAATTATACTTCAAAATTAGGATCAACATGTTCTGTTATAAGTGATCGCAATGTCTCTACAGTTTCCCATTCTGTGTTTGTACCTGAATTATACGCAAATCCATTTGGTACCAATTTGGCATTAAATTCTGATATAAATTCGTTGATATTCCACATTGGCGTTTGCGGAACTATCACAAAATATTTATCTATATCATATGTAAAAAATGAATCTGAAGACGTAATCATCTCTTCATGGATTTTCTCTCCAGGTCTAATACCTATCAAATTATGTTTGCAATTTGGACCAATAGCTTTTGCTACATCAGTAATTTTGTACGAAGGGATTTTAGGAATAAATATTTCTCCTCCCCAAGCCGTTCTCAAGGCGTGCAAAACCATATCGACACCTCCTTGAAGTGAAATATTAAACCGTGTCATTTCTTTAACCGTAATTGGCAATTCACCTTCGGCCCTCTTTTTTAAGAAGAAGGGAATTACAGAGCCATTAGAGCCCATAACATTGCCGTATCTCACGACAGAAAATTTAATATTATGCTGACCTCTAATATTGTTAGCGGCAACAAATAATTTATCTGAAGTTAATTTTGTCGCTCCATATAAATTAATTGGAGCGCAAGCTTTATCAGTAGACAGCGCCACAACGTGCTCTACTTTTGTTTGCAATGCGGCTTGAATTACATTTTCTGCACCTCCTACATTAGTTTTTACACACTCGTCCGGATTGTACTCTGCGATATGAACATGTTTCATTGCCGCTGCATGAATTACATAATCAATACCTGCAAAAGCTCTAACTAAACGCTCTCTATCTCTTACATCTCCTATAAAGTATCGCATTTGAGGATATTTTGAAATCGGAAAGTCCTGAGCCATTTGATACTGCTTCTGCTCATCTCTAGAGAAAACAACCAAGCGTTTAACATTAGGCCATTTTTCTAAAATATTTGCAACAAGTGCTTTTCCTAAGGAACCTGTTCCTCCTGTAATTAATACTGATTTATTATTGAGCATTATTTTTATTAATTTTTCAACTATAATTAGACTCTTTTTATTATTTGATACTAAGTAAATTCCATATAAACATAAGAAATACCGCAATTGTAACCTCAAAACAAAGATTGAAAAACCGATATCGCATGCTTAAAGTGACTCTTCTTTCCAATATTGATTTTAAGCAGATGAAAAACCACTAGAAAGAAAACGAAATAAAGCATCATAAATCCTAACATTATATAACTACCAAAATTGGTTGATAGAATAATTAGCGTTATCGCAATCAATAGATTCAGGAAGCATAAAAACATACTGGCTTTAAGATGTGTTAATCCACGATTGATAAGTATGTGGTGTATGTGATTATTATCTGGTTTAAATGGACTTTTCTTATTTAATAATCGCACACAGATAACTCTTAAAGTGTCAAACAATGGAATGAAGAAAATAGCACCAATTATTATAAATTTATTTTCGTTTTTAAAGGCGTATTTAGCTAATTCTGACGTGTCCATTGCTAAAAATTTTAAGGAAAGGAAACCAATACAAAATCCTATGATCAATGAGCCCGTGTCTCCCATAAAAATCTTCTTAGTTAGAGACAGGTTGTATCTTAAATAAGCCAATAAGATACCTATTAAACCTAGACATAGCAGAAAATAAAAGTAAGCACTGGCGATATAGAATAGAAATCCGTAGACGCCAAAAATTACTATACCAATACCAGAGGCTAAACCGTCTATACCATCAATCATGTTATAGGCATTAATAATGGTCAATATCATTATTACGACTATACCGCTAGACAGAAAAATGGACACCTCCTGAATTCCTAAAAACCCTTGAAGAGAATTAACCTGTAAGCAATTACAAAATATTACAATTAGAATTGCCATGATTTCACCAATGATTTTGGCTCTTGGTGTTGAAACGACTAAATCATCTTTTAATCCAATTGCAAACATTAGAGCTGTCGCTGCAATCAAGCTTATACCAATTTGCTCAGTATCCCATACATAAATGATGTTTAACAAGAAAATTAATACCAGGAAAAATGAGACACCAGCCATTGTAGGTGTAGAGCTTTTATGTGAACTTCTTTGATCTGGGTGATCAATCAAATTTCGGCTTTTTACGACCCAGCTAATTTTAGGAATCAGAAACGATACTAAAATAAAAGATACAAAAAATGATAATAGCGCAAATAGTAATAAACTCTCCATTAATTAGCCCCTTAATCCTAAAAAGAATATAGCAGTATCTTTTTAGATGATATGTTTCAAATCTAACTAATATGTAAGCTACTTATCTATAATGTGCCACTACAAATTACATACAACATTGATAATCAACGGGTTTTTAGCCCAATAGATCAAAAAATCAGATAAATTACGCTCTTAAAATTGAATTATAAGTTGAAATGGTAAAAAATACCGTTAAACCGTCAGAATAAGAAAATGTATTGCAGCAAAAGGCCTCAACACCTTGTAAATAGAGGGAAAATTATTTTTTGTTGTGTTCATGTATTGGTAGATTGAGGTTTTTTTGTATCAATGTCTAGTTAAAAACACTCCAAATTCTATTAAAAAGCACACTTCTATGTGATTTTATCTATTTTTTTTTAAAATTTTAACTAAAATTAAATGTTATAATTACTAATTAATAATTGGAACTATTAATATAAGACTTATTATTTATACCCTAAATTTCTGAATCGAAACGTTTGCACATTTTAAGTTTAGATAAGCATACCTACAATGGACTATCATTCTTATAATGTAATTTCACGACGTCTTCACCATATTTTCGTTCTAAGCGTCTAATCGTGAAATGTGCGCTAGCCATCTTCTGAAAATGATCTACGAACACATAATTTAGGCCACCTCCACCAACCGCACCAACAAAGGGAACGGCTTGAGCCAAAAATTTCTCGCTAATAAGAAGACTTAATCTCGTAGCAATTTTAGATAAAAAATTACCCATAGCGTTAGAACCCAAAACGCTTGCTCCTTTTACCAAACTATCCAAACCCATTTTTATACCTGATGCGGATACCTTATTTAAAGCCGAATTTAATGCGATACGTGTGGTATAATAACTCATTTCCATACCATCATCATCTGCAGCGTCTCCACCAAGTGCAAAAACTTGCAAACATGCCATTTGGCCTTCCAACGTATAAATATCCTCACCTTCACTTCGAGCTATATCCATTATAGTACGCATTAAAAATTTAGTCGTAATTGTAACTTCAGAAGCAAAAATAGCAGTACCGAAACCTGTAGTAGAACCAAAAAAACCACTTAAAGCACCTGTACCTGTCACGATGCCTTTATAAGTGTTTTTTGATGGCTTTTTAAACGTTTGGTTCTTTTTTATGGTCAACAAATTAGCCTTAATAATTTTTAGTAATACCGATTCGGTTATACTTTGCACCTTTAGCAGTACTTTTTCTGGCACATGTCTAACTCCTGTCTCTACGGTATTCCCTATTTTATTAACATTGCGAATTGCCCAACCTAAATTGTGCATGCTAGTCTTTGCTTGCAGCAAGGCTTCTTTATCTTCTGGTGTTATGGGATTTGTTATAAGATTCAAAGTATAGGTTTTATTAGGGTTTGTCGGGAAAACTTAGTTATTGTTACAAAGTTGCAAAAGTATGGATGACAATAAAAAAATACCCTTTTTACTATTCTATATTAAAACCGGCAAAAGTTATTATTTAATTATAACCCATTTTCTATGTACAGTCTATATTCGGCAATAGTAAACTTATTAAATTAAAAAAGTTTGGATGTTCTAAATAAACAAAACACTTATAACGCCTTTAAAACTATTTTTAAAAGTATCTTTTTAATAATTTAAAAGATAGAATCTTTATAGCAATAAGCAGCTGTAGAATAATTAAGTATTCCTTAAGATATAAATACTAAATAAAAATTTATCTTAGCTTTAAACGTCAATAAAAAACTCTTAAAGCAACCTTCTTGAATACCAAGACGTCCTTCAAATTTAAAAAGCGCATAAAAATATTAACGCCTTTTATATGCGTTGTGTTTTTGCTTTCTTTAGCTTGTTCCCCTCGCTATTCAAATATAAATCTTCCAATTGAAGACTTACAGGAATTCTCCAATTCTGGCCAAGTTGTCATAGAAGACAAATGGTGGACGGTCTTCGAAGATGAACGACTAAATACGTTGATTGATAGTGCCATGCAGCGTAATTTTAATTTGGCGGCCACTTGGCAGCAATTTGTAGCTGCTAATGCCGTTGTATCTAGAGAGACTTCTAACAAATGGCCTCAAATCGAGGCTACAGCCCAAACAGCCGAAAACTTTCCTGTAAATGATTTTAGAGGAGGGGAAAATACACAGCTTGGTATATCGGCTTCGTACGAATTAGATTTATGGGGTCGAATAAAAACGGCTGTACAGGCCGAAAAATTCAGAGCAGAGGCAAGTCTTTATGATTACCGCACTGTGGCAATCTCTCTCTCTGCAGAAATTGCGACAACTTGGTATCAATTGTTAGCGGCAAAAAAACAACTAAAAATAACCCAAGAACAGATTGACACTAATGAAGATATCATAAAACTGATGCGATCACGCTTTGTTGGTGGTCAAATTCGAGGAGTTGATATTTTAAGACAAACGCAATTGTTAGAAAGCACCAAAGAGCAATATATTATATTCAGTGCTAACGTCCGCTTGTTAGAAAATCAATTAGCGGTCCTTTTAGGACGACAGCCTCAGGAAAATATAACTCTTGCTGATTCAGATTTACCTCGTTTAATAGAGCTTCCCCAAACAGGAATGCCATTGGAACTGGTTCGTCGTAGACCCGATTTGCAACGGTCATATGCACTATTGCTTGCTGCTGACCGAGACATGGCATTTGCCGTGCGAAATAAGTATCCTAGAATTTCAATAAACACACAAGGACAGCTGCGATCCAATAATTTCGCCAATCTTTTTGACAATTGGGCTTACTCCTTAGCCGGGAATTTGTTGGCGCCCATATTTTATGGTGGTCAACTAAAAGCCGAAGTTAGCAGAACAGAAGCTGTTAAACAACAAAGATTATATGAATACGGACAAACGACATTGGTTGCCTTTCAGGAAGTAGAAAATGGGCTTGTGCAAGACGTAATGCAAAAAAAACGGTTAGAGAATATTGCGCGTCAATTAGAGTTAGCTACTCAAAGTAACAAACAATTACGTGTAGAATTCTTAAATGGCTTTAGCCCATATTTAGATGTCCTTCTGGGTTTAGATCAAGAGCAGCAGTTGCGACGAGATTATGTAGCTACACAATTAGAGCAAATTCAGGTCAGAATTGGATTGTATAGAGCTTTGGCAGGTGGGTTTGAAATCGATAGAACATTAGATAATTAAGAAACTAAGGAATAGGATTTTATGAACAGTAAAAAAATACTTTGGATTTGCCTGGCCATTCTTGGTGCAGGTATTCTTATAACAATACTTATCTTTTCAACAGAACCCGAAGCCAAAAGAGAAGGCGCAAGTATAGAAACCGCTATTTTAGTTGAAGTCATAGAGGTTAAAAAAGACACTTTTAATCCAGTTATAGTCGCCACTGGGACAGTTCGACCCGTTGAAGATGTGAATTTAAGCCCTTTGGTCTCTGGACAAGTTGTCCGCAGAGATCCTGCTTTTACTCCAGGTGGTTTCGTGAAAAAAAACCAAGTGCTTTTACAAATAGATCCTTCCGATTATCGCAATACCCTTGAACTTCGCAAAAGCGAATATTTGCAATCACAAACCACATTAGATACTGAAATGGGCCGTCAACAAATCGCAGAACAAGACTTAGAGCTCATTACAAGCGATTCACTCTTCGGAAACAATCCGCTTTCTGAAGAAGAACGGCAATTGGTGCTTAGAAAGCCCCAACTCAATGCGGTAAAAGCAACTATTGCAGCTTCAAAAGCCTCTGTCAAACAGGCAAGGTTAAATCTAGAACGTACAACGATACGAGCACCCTTTGATGCCCATATTTTAAGCCAGAACGTAACGGAAGGATCGCTGATTGCCCAAGGTGATGATTTGGGCCGTATTGTGGGTACTGAATTCTATTGGGTTTTAGCTACTGTTCCTGTATCGAAGTTACAATGGTTAAGTTTTCCTAACCAAGAAAGTGATAAAGGCGCTTTCGTGCGTATTGAAAATTCATCGGCCTGGGCCAATGACGCGTATCGCGAAGGGTATTTGGACAGACAGATAGGAGCACTCGATGACCAGACGCGATTGGCAAGGGTGATGATTAAAGTAAATGATCCATTAGCGACAACCCAAGAAAAGAAAGGTCAACCAAAATTAATGATAGGTACTTTTGTGGAAGTAAATATTCAAGCAGATGCCGTGGCCAATGTCGTAAAACTTGACCGTGACTATATTAGAAGTAATCAAACGGTTTGGGTAATGAAAGACGATAAATTAGAAATTAGAAAGGTAGATATCGTCCTAACAGACGACACACATGCCTATATACGTGAGGGTTTAGAAGACGATGAAAAAGTAGTGATTTCCGATTTAAGTACGGTAAGTAATGGTATTGAATTGCGCACATCGACCGAGTCATCAGTAAATGTAATGGAGCAATAGGAAAAATGGGCGAAAAGGAAAAAAAAGACAAGACGATTAGAAAAGAAGGGGCCATTGCGTATATGGCAAGAAATTCTATTGCCTCAAACTTGTTGATGATGCTACTCCTCGTTGGAGGCTTATTTACCATGTATAACATTCAGAAAGAGGTCTTCCCCGAATTTCAGCTCGATTTTGTGGAAGTATCCGTGGCTTATCCAGGAGCATCTCCTGTAGAGGTTGAGCAAGGTGTGCTGCAACCCGTAGAAGAAGCAGTACAAGGTGTGCAAGGTATAAAAGAAGTCGTATCGGAAGCTAGCGAAGGCTCTGCAGAAATTAGTATAGAGCTCGTGGCTGGTTCAGAGCGAATGCAAGTCTTTCAGGATATTGACCAAGCTATTAACCGTATTCGGACGTTTCCTGATGATATTGAAAGACCTGAAGTAAGACTACAATCCCGTCAAAGGGATGTTTTACAAATAGGCCTTTATGGTGATGCAGATATCTGGACATTGAGAGAGGTTGCCGAAAGGTTAAGAAATATACTTCTTAGTAATCCAGAGATTACACAAGTTGAATTAGGTAATGTACCTGAATACGAAACCCGAATTGAAATTCCTAGGCTAAACCTCCAGAAATACAACTTAACACTAGGTCAGGTAGCAGACATTATAGAACAAAGCAGTAATGATGTCCCTGCAGGTGCGGTGCAAACTCAAAGTGGAGAAATTTTACTTCGCATGCAAGAGCGTAAGCAATGGGCCAAAGAATATGGTGAAATTTCTATTGTGTCTTCTGAAGAAGGCGCCAATATTACTTTAAGTGATATAGCTACAATCACCGATGGTTTTGAAGAAACAGGATTCCACGGACAATTCAACCAAGAAAATTATGTAGAACTGCGAATTTTTAGAATTGGAGATCAATCGCCTTTAGATATTGCTGATGTCACGCACAACATCATGGAAAATTATCAATTGCCTCCAGGTATCAAATATCGAACCGATAGCAACCGAGCTGCAGACTACAAAGAACGTTTATCCTTATTGACCGAAAACGGGGTGTTAGCAATCATCATAGTGTTAATTATATTAACGCTTTTCTTAGAGTATCGCTTAGCCTTTTGGGTAATGATGGGTATGACTGTTTCATTTATCGGTGGTATCATTTTATTGCCATTAATTGGTATCAGCATCAACATGATTTCCATGTTTGGTTTTCTCGTGGTGCTGGGAATTGTAGTGGATGACGCAATAGTTGTGGGTGAAAACGTTTATGAATACAGAAAAAAGGGTCTGAGTCCAATGAAAGCGGCTATTGCTGGTGCAAAAGACGTTTCTTTACCAGTTACCTTCAGTATTATTACAACGATTATCGCATTTGTACCCTTATTGTTTATGCCTGGCGAAACAGGAAAGTTCTGGCAACCGCTCCCTGCTGTTGTTATTGTCATCTTGGCGGTTTCCTTACTTGAAGCTTTTTTTATTTTGCCTTCACATTTAGCGCATCTTAAGAAAAAAAACAGCAAACATAAATGGATAGTGAAATTGGAAGGTTGGCAACTTTCTTTTGCCAATGGTTTCGATAGATTTATAGATCATCGGTATCGTCCCTTTCTTGACTTTTGTTTAAAATATCGGTATATCACTTTTAGCGCCGCAGTAACGCTTCTGCTCATTGTTGGTGGCTATGGTTTTAGTGGACATATGGGAATGATCATGATGCCCGAAGTCGCTGCTGACGAAATTGAAGCTGGAGTACGACTACCTGTGGGCACAACGCCAGATCAAGCGGCAAAAGTTGCGCACGCCGTTTCCCAATCAACGCAACGTATGTTTGAGGAACACAACCTCTATGAAGTTGCAGAAGGCATAAAAACCAATGTTCGTGGCCAAAATTTTATTGATGTAGAAATTGTAATGTTACCACCAGACCAACGCGATATTACAGCGGCAGAAGTCATCGCATTATGGCGAGATAATATTGGGGATATTGAAGGGGTGGATCAGATAACTTTTGAAGCCGAACGTGGTCCTGGTGGTGCTCGGCAAGATATCAGTATAGACTTGAGTCACTCTGATATTGATGTCTTGGAACGTGCAAGTGCGGCATTTGTAGCGCGAATGAAAGCATTTTCCAACACGCGCGATGTCACCGATAATTACAACAAAGGTAAATTGCAGTACGACTTTAAACTTTTACCACAAGGAAGAAATTTAGGCCTAACATCCAACGAAGTAGGACGGCAAGTTAGGGATGGTTTTTTCGGTGCTTTAGCCATGCGACAATTGCGAGGCATGAACGAAATAGAAGTTCGTGTAAAACTACCAATAGAAGAACGAAAAGATATTAAAAACCTAGAAAAATTTCTCATACGAACACCTAATGGTATCGAAGTTCCCCTTATGGATGTGGTTAAAATCGAAGAACGGGAAGCTTTTACCAGTATTAATAGAAGAGATGGTCGTAGAGTTGTAAATGTGGGTATGGATGTGGAACCGGCAAATTCTGTAGGTCGTGTCATTAACTCGGTACAGAATGAAACATTGCCACAATTAAGAGCAGATTTTCCAGGGATTACTTGGACTTTTGAAGGCAGTCAAGCGGATATGCGCGAAAGTACCAATACTCTAAAATATGGATTTTCTATTGCCATGTTATTGATTTACGCCTTATTGGCCATCGCCTTTAGCAGTTACTTACAACCTTTAATTGTTATGACCGCCATTCCATTTGGCATCGTAGGTGCAGTCATTGGACATATTCTCTTAGGCTATGATCTGTCTTTAGTAAGTCTTATGGGTGTCATTGCACTATCGGGTGTTGTGGTCAACGACTCGTTAATTATGATCGATTACGCCAATAAACTTAGAAAAGAGGGTAATTCTATTTACGAATCCATACATGAAGCAGGTCTCAGAAGGTTTCGTCCAATTATGTTAACCACCCTGACAACTTTTGGAGGGCTTGCGCCAATAATTTTAGAAACGTCGAGCCAAGCCTTTTATTTGATTCCGATGGCAATTTCCTTAGGTTTTGGTATTGTTTTTGCCACAGCCATTATACTGGTAATAGTACCTTGTCTATATCTAATTTTTGAAGACTTACGCCTTTTAGCAACAAAAGGAAAAACGGTACAACAAGTTGATGTTTCTTAACTATAAGCACTTTTAAAACTCACGCATCAGAGATAGTCCTCGCTAAACCAATTGAAAAAAACTATGAATTGTTTTGGATCATCTACAAAATCATAGATAATCCAAAAATGTTTAACCTGATACCACAAAAAAAGCCCTACTTCTCTGTAAGGCTTCTGTTTGTGTGTGGTCCCACTTGGGCTCGAACCAAGGACCACCTGATTATGAGCAGAAAAAATAATCAATAAAGCAACTCAATAAAAACATTAACATATTGTTAATCAGTATTTTAATAGTATTCAACATCAAATCATATCATTTGATATCAAGGAAATGTTTGCAAATTTTTTCCCTAACTTAGGTATATGAATACCTATATAAATTCTGTTTTAGACCAAAGAAGGATAAGAAAAGATGGCAAATTTCCCATCATATTTCGTCTTACAAATAACCGAAAAACAACATCTATTTCTTCAGGTTTTTGTGTATCTGAAAATCATTTGGATAAAAAAAAAGGTAAAGACTAATTATAAAGAGGTTGAATCCGTTCCACTTATAAATACTATATTATTAAAAGAATGGGCTCGTTTAAGCGATATTATCAAAAGCTCTTTGATAAAGGAGAACTACAATATTTAACAATTCAACAAATCTAATAACGCCTTACTATAACAGCTAATTTCAAATCATTTGTCCTTAATGGTGAAGCCACAGTAAATTCAAGCGAAAGCTATGCGCAAAGTAAACTAGCACTAACGATGTGGTCTTTTCATTTCGCAGAAGAACATCCAAATTTTACGACCATTGCAGTAAATCCTGGCTCATTATTAAATACTAAAATGGCAAAAGAAGCTTACGGACAACATTGGTCGCCAGCTAAAAAAGGGGTTGATATATTGTACTCTTTGGCAATCGATTCTATTCATTCTAATAAATCTGGGCGGTACTTTGATAATGATAAAGGAAGTTTTAATAATGCCCATCCAGATGCTTATGATTCAGAGAAAGTTAATCCTATAATTACCGATACCAATAAGCTTTTAGCAACTATTTAAGACCTTAAGATAGTCCTCTTAAATCTTTTAACAACACTTTAACTTCGTTTAGTTCGGTTTGTTCCGAACTAAATTATATATTTGCAGAGTAATTTTTTAGAGTTTAATTATGACTAAAGAAATCTGTAGCAAAAAAATGGCCCTTGTAGAAAAGCTAGGTGTCCATTTAGAAAGTAAAAATAATTTAGCGCCTGTTGCAGCACGCATAATGGCGTACATTATTTTAACAGGGAAACGAGGTACAACTTTCGATGAGATGGTTGAAGTCTTATGCGCAAGTAAGAGCACAATATCTACACACTTAAACCATTTGCAAGACTTAAAAAAAATAGAATACTTCACTAAAACGGGTGACCGTAAAAAGTACTTTGTAGTTAATAAAGATTCGGTATTAAACCATATCGATACTATGATTGATGAATGGGAATCTGTTAAGGTGCTTCATCTGGAAATGAAAACTTATAAAGAAGCTATAAATGAGCATGCAACCGAAGAAGATGAGAAATTCGACCTAACATTTCATAATAATTACCTCAAATTTATTGCAAGTGCTTCGGTATCAATGAAAGAACTAAAAGAAAATCTAATCAAAAATAAATTCAACCTTTAAAATAATGAATACAAATAGAATATTAAATAGCATAGCACTACTAGGTATTTTCTTAGTTATTGTAAGCTGTGAAAACAGTGAGCAAAACCAAGCAAAAGCTGAAGCACCTCCTGCACCTTTTCCTGTTTCTCAATTAGAAACTAAAACAGTAACTGGTTATACTGATTACCCTGCAACTATAGAAGGTAAAGTAAATAGTGATGTAAGAGCAAAAACTTCTGGATATATAGAAAAAGTATATGTAGACGAAGGACAAAAAGTACGCAAAGGACAAGTATTATTTAAACTAGAAACGCAATCTTTAAGTCAAGATGCTGGTGCAGCACAAGCACAAGTTAATGTGGCACAAGTGGAGGTAGATAAATTAATTCCGCTAGTGGACAAAAACATTATTAGTCCAGTACAATTAGAAACTGCAAAAGCAAATTTAGCACAAGCACAAGCAAATTTAAGTGGTGTTTCAGCAAATATTGGTTACGCTACCATTAAAAGTCCAATCGATGGTTTTGTTGGTGCTATTAACTTTAGAGAAGGTGCTTTAATTAGTCCAAGTGATGCAACACCATTAACTACGGTGAGCCAAATAGACGAAGTTTACGCTTTTTTTAGTTTTAACGAAGCACAATATATTGATCATTTACAACGCTCGGAAGGTAAAAGTAAAGCAGAACGTATTAAAAATGCACCAGACTTAACTTTAATATTGGCTAATGGTAAAGCATATTCTGAAAAAGGACGTATTCAAACCAGTACTGGTCAGATTAATCAAAATACAGGAACGATTCAAATTAGAGCTGCTTTTAAAAATCCAAACGAAATTTTAACCAACGGTAACAGTGGTAAAATTAGATTTCCGATAGAATACAAAGACGCTATTGTTGTACCACAGTCTTCAACTTTTGACCAGCAAGGAAACATTATGGTTTTTAAGCTTGGCGAAGACAATAAAGTAGCAACTACCATTCTAAAAGTAAAAGGAACCGTTGATAATCTTTACGTTGTAGAATCTGGTTTAACAACAAACGATAAAATAGTAGTATCTGGAGTTGGTAAATTAAGAAACGGAATGACTATTTCTCCTCAAGAAACTTCTTTTGAAGATGCTATAAAACCTGTAGCGACCTTATTCAGAAATTAAATAATCAACTAACATAATATTTATCATGTTAAAAACATTTATTGAAAGACCAGTGCTTTCAACAGTAATCTCTATTATCATAGTTTTACTAGGCGTTATTAGTATAACTAGCCTACCGATAGAGGAATATCCAGATATTGCACCACCAACTATTAAGGTAACTGCAAATTATACAGGTGCAAATGCAGAGACCGTTTTAGAGAGTGTTATTGTACCTATCGAGGAGCAAATTAATGGTGTAGAAGGCATGACGTACATTACTTCTACAGCATCAAATACAGGTACAGCCGAAATTACAGTATATTTTGATCAAGAAACAGATGCAGATATTGCTGCTGTCAATGTTCAAAACCGTGTTGCTAGAGCGACACCTTTACTACCCTCAGAGGTAACGCAAACAGGAGTTGTAACACAAAAGCAAGAAACCAGTGCGTTGATGTTTATCTCAATGTATTCTGAAAACGAAGATTACGACGCTACTTTTATTCAAAATTACTTAAAAATCAATGTAATTCCTGCTGTACAACGTATTAGTGGTGTTGGAGACGTTAGTGTATTTTCGCAACAAGATTATGCTATGCGTATTTGGTTAAATCCAGAAAAATTAGCGTCTTATAACTTAATACCTTCAGATGTTTCTGCAGCTTTAGCTGAACAAAATTTAGAGGCAGCTGCTGGTTCTTTAGGTCAAAATAATGGTGAATCTTTTTCATACACTTTAACGTATAGTGGTCGTTTTAAAGACGAAGCACAATACAGCGACATTGTAATTAAAGCTTTAGGAAATGGAGAGTTTTTGAGGCTTAAAGATATTGCAACCATAGAGTTAGATGCACAATCCTACGCGTCTAATGCCATGACCATAGGAAAGCCTGCAGTTTTTATGGGTATTTTTCAGACCAAAGGATCCAATGCACAGGAAATTATAGAAAACATTAAAACTACTTTTCAATCTATAGAAAAAGACCTTCCTGAAGGATTACATATTTCAATACCGTATGATACAAGTTTATTTTTAAATGCGTCTATAGAAAAAGTAATAAGTACCTTAATAGAAGCTTTTTTACTCGTATTTTTAGTTGTCTTTATATTTCTTCAAGATTTTAGATCTACATTAATTCCTGCTATAGCAGTACCTGTATCTATAATTGGTACCTTCTTTTTCTTGAATGTCTTTGGGTACTCTATCAATCTATTAACACTATTTGCTTTAGTACTCGCCATTGGTATTGTGGTAGATGATGCTATTGTAGTTGTAGAAGCGGTTCATGCTAAAATGGATGAAGGCGAACACAATCCTAAAAAAGCAACTATTACTGCCATGAACGAGATTTCTGGAGCTATTATTTCTATTACCTTAGTAATGGCTGCAGTATTTATTCCTGTAACTTTTATTACAGGACCAACAGGAGTATTTTACGAGCAGTTTGGTGTTACGTTAATTATCGCCATATTAATTTCGGCAGTAAATGCCTTAACTTTAAGTCCTGCATTATGTGCCTTATTATTAAAAGAACATAAAGATGACGAAGAATTAAAAGGAAAAGGGCCATTAAAACGTTTTTACGCTTTATTCAATCGTGGTTTTAATGCAACTATTGATAGATACGGAAAATCACTTCAACTACTATACAAAAGAAAATGGATTTCTGGTTTACTATTAGTATTAGCCATAATTGGTATTTTTTATGCAGCCAAAACAACACCTACAGGTTTTGTACCAAATGAAGATAGAGGAATTATTTTCGCTAATATAGAATTACCAGCAGGAGCTTCTTTAGACAGAACAAATGCAGTAGCTAATGAGTTGTTTGAAAAAACAAAAGATTTACCAGGAGTTACTGGAGTTTCATTTATTAAAGGTAGTAGTTTAATAAGTGGTGCTGGTAGTAATTTTGGAATTGGATTTTTTGAATTAGACGATTGGGAGGAACGTAAAGATCCATCATTGGCATCTCAAGCCATTATTGGAAAATTGTTTGGTATTGCCTCAACCATACCAGAAGCAAATATTATTTTCTTTGCGCCACCAAGTATACGTGGTTTTGGTAACTCATCTGGTTTTGAAGTTAATTTATTAGATAAATTTGGAGGCGAGTTTACAGACTTAGATAAAGCCAATAAAGACTTTTCTATGGCTTTAATGAAACATCCCGAAATTAAATATGCAACATCGGCTTTTAGCACCAATTATCCGCAATATGAGATGGAAGTTAATGTGCCTTTAGCAAAAGAAAAAGGCGTTCCAATTAATAGTATTTTTTCAACATTACAAGGATATATTGGAGGAATATACGCTTCAGATTTTTCTAAATATGGAAAACAATTTAGAGTCTATATTCAAGCATTACCAGAAGATAGAGCAGACGAGAATGCCTTAAACAGTATGTATGTGCGTACAGATTCTGGAGAGATGACGCCAATAACACAGTTTGTAACCTTAGAGCGTGTGTATGGACCACAATCGGTAACACGTTTTAACCTTTTTAATTCTACCATGATTTCTGGTGCTACTAACGATGGTTATAGTACAGGTGATGCCATTAGAGTTATTGAGGAAGAAGTAGCAAAACTACCAAGTAATTATACAGTTTCTTACTCAGGTTTAACACGTGAAGAGGTAAACGCAGGAAACCAAACAACGTTTATCTTTATACTAAGCATCTTATTTGTATACTTTTTATTAAGTGCGCAATACGAAAGTTATTTGCTACCATTTGCTGTAATATTTTCATTACCATTTGGTGTCTTTGGAGCTTATATAACCACAAAATTATTAGGATTAGAAAACAATATATATTTCCAAATTGCTCTAATTATGCTTATTGGTCTATTGGCTAAAAATGCCATACTTATTGTCGAGTTTGCTTTAGCTAGACGAAAAAATGGCGAGAGCATTGTAGACGCAGCAATCCATGGAGCCAAAGCACGTTTACGTCCAATTTTAATGACATCTTTTGCCTTTATCTTGGGATTAATGCCTTTAGCATTAGCTTCAGGTGTTGGTGCAGAAGGAAACAATTCAATTGGATCAGGTGCCGCAGGCGGAATGCTTATTGGTACCATTTTAGGAGTATTCGTTATTCCAATTCTATTTATACTATTTCAGTGGTTACAAGAAAAAGTATCTCGTAAATCAACAGAACAAACTATTGAAGCTTAAAACAATGAAATCAATTATAACACATAGAAATTTTAGTAAAGGAACACTTTTGCTAATCGTTGCCATTACGTTACAAAGTTGTTTTGTAGCGAAAGATTATACCCGACCAGAATTAGACATCGAAACGGAGGCGCTTTACAGAACTGAAAATCTGCCTGCAGATAGTATTTCTATTGCAGATGTATCTTGGAAATCCTTGTTTACAGACCAATACCTTCAGCAATACATAGAAGAAGGGTTGCAAAACAATATGGATGTACGTATAGCGCTTCAGCAAATAATAGCTGCCGAAGCCTATGCCAAACAAGGAAAAGCAGGTTATTTACCATCTGTAAGCGTTGGTGCAAATGCAACGCATCAAGAGTTGTCAGAAAACAGTCAGTTTGGAGCTTTATTTAGTGGAGCTATTGATACTTATGATATTACAGCAAACTTATCTTGGGAAGCAGATATTTGGGGGAAAATAAGAAGTAATAAAAGAGCTACTCAAGCGGCTTATTTGCAAAGTGTAGCAGGACATCAGGCTGTAAAGACCCAGTTGGTCTCTAGTATTGCTAATACCTATTTCAATTTATTAGCTTTAGATGCGCAACTAGAAGTGACCAAGCAAACTATTAATACCAGAGATAGCAGTGTAAGAACAATTAGGGCACTAAAGGATGCAGGACAAGTGACACAAGTTGCTGTAGACCAAAACATTGCGCAATACAACAGTGCAAAGGCTTTACAGGTGGATATTGAAACTGCAATTTTTAAAACAGAAAATACGCTAAGTATTTTATTGGGAAAGTCTCCGCACCATTTTGAAAGAAGCAGTTTAGAGATTCAAAACATAAAACAAGATCTGGTTCTTGGTGTACCAACAACACTGTTAAGTAACAGACCAGATGTAATGGCTGCGGAGTATGGTTTAATAAATTCGTTTGAATTGACCAATGTTGCAAGAAGCAACTTGTATCCTTCATTAACACTTACAGCTTCCGGTGGGTTAGAAAGTTTAGAGTTGGACAACTTATTAAGTGCCAACTCATTGTTTGCTACCATAATTGGCGGTTTAACGCAACCTATTTTTAATCGACGTGCGCTTAAAAGTCAAAAAGAGGTGGCTATTGCGCAACAAGAACAAGCCTTGTTAGAATTTCAAAAAACCTTGTTAGTTGCAGGTAGCGAAGTATCTGATGCTCTTTTTAGTTATGAGTCAGAGGTCAAAAAATTTGAGTTTAGAAAAAATGAAGTTGAAGCGTTGCGTGCTGCCGAAGCTAACTCTGATGAGTTACTTAAAAACGGCTATGCCAACTATTTAGATTTATTAACAGCTAGAGAAAGTGCATTAAATGCAGAATTAAATATTATAGACAGTAAACTACAGCAATTAGTATCTGTAGTAGATCTTTATGAAGCACTTGGTGGCGGATGGAGATAAAATAAAGCGCTATGATTAGATGACCAAAACAGAATTATTAAAGCATTCATTCTATTGCAATTTCTACTCAATATGGCAGTAAGGACGTTATTTTAGATGAGCTGGCAAACGAGCGTATTATTTCAAAAAACAATTTATGTCGTTATTAATAATAAAGAAGACTTAGTAACTTGTAGTCTCAAAGTTTAATAAATTAGTATTATGTAGATATAAATAGGTTGATTAATAGCCATGATAAAACCCCTATTTTCAGCGTTATATTAATTTACCAGAGAGGGTTTGAGTATTTAAAATACTTTAAGCCCTCTTTTCTATAGTGGTTTAGGAAAATATTACCCAAAAGCATACACTATTTTGCAAGCTTTTCGTGAAGAATGAGCTAAACACAATAATTTATAACTTGAAAGGAATAATTACCAATACCTATACGATTACTTATTTTGATTAAATTCGTTGAATGAAAAAGATTCTTATCTTATTTGCACATCCAAAATTTGAAAAGTCCAGAGCCAATAAAGCATTAATACAGCGTTTGAAGGGTGAAAGCCATATCACTTTTCACGATTTGTATGAGCACTATCCAAATTTCCATATAGATGTAAATCGTGAGCAAGCGTTGTTAGAACAGCACGATGTGATTATTTGGCACCATCCATTCTATTGGTATAGCGGTCCTGCCATTTTAAAACAATGGAAAGATATGGTATTAGAGTTTAATTGGGCTTATGGACCTGAAGGCAAGGCTTTGGAAGGTAAAACAGTTATTAATGTCATTACAACTGGTGGCACAAGAGAAGTATATTGTTCTGAAGGGTACAACAGTTTTACGGTGAATCAGTTTTTAAGACCATTTGAGCAAACCGCTAAATTATGCGGCATGCATTATTTACCACCTTTTGCAGTGATGGGGACACACACCTTGTCTGACGAGAATTTAGAAAACTATGCCAATCAATATGAAGTGCTTTTGGATATTTTAAAATCAGATTTTAAGCAAGAAGCATTATCAGATTGTTTTTTTGTAAACGACTTACCAATACTCTCTTATTAATATGACAGGAAGTTTACTTTTTGAAGCTATAGTCTTCCTTGCAGGAGCTATAATTTGTGTTTTTATAGCGAAACGTGTCGGACTAAGTTCTGTTATTGGTTATTTATTAGCAGGAGTTTTAATTGGTCCTTACGTCTTAGGGTTTATTGGAGAAGAAGGTGATGATATATTGCATTTTGCCGAATTTGGCGTGGTTATGATGCTCTTTTTAATTGGTTTAGAAATTGAACCCAAGAACTTCTGGCAAATGCGAAAAACCATTTTAGGAATGGGAGGCCTTCAAGTAGGCCTAACTATGCTCTTGTCTTACGGATTATTCATTGCCTTGGGTTATGATTCTACTGTGGCTTTGGTCATTTCTATGGCCGTAGCACTATCTTCTACAGCAATTGCCATGCAAACCATTAAAGAAAAGGGTATGATGGAAACCACATCTGGATCATCATCATTTTCAATACTATTGTTTCAGGATATCATTGTTATTTTTATGCTTGGTGTTTTGCCTTTGTTGTCTAGTTCTAATAGCGTTGCAACAACCGGAGACCATCCAGCAGAAGTCAGTTTACTAGAAAGTTTACCCTTAGGGTTTCAAACGTTAGCCATTATTCTATCTGTTGTTTTAATTGTGGTCGCTGGTCAATATTTAATTGTGCCAATGCTACGGAAAGTTGCTAAAACTGGCGTGCGCGAATTACTGATAGCTGCTGCTTTTTTAATTGTATTTTCTATATCGTATTTAATGGAATTTGTTGGGATTAGTCCAGCTTTAGGTGCTTTTCTGGGTGGCGTGGTTTTGTCTAATAGTGAATTTAAACACGAATTGGAAAGTACCTTAGAACCTTTCAAAAATCTATTATTAGGACTGTTTTTTATGGCAGTTGGTGCATCCATTAACTTTATAGTCATTGCTAAAAGTCCATTAACTATTGGAGGAATTCTAATTTCAGTCATTGCGTTAAAAGCAATTGTGCTATTTGTAGTTGGTCATATTTTTAAGCTAAAATTAGACCAAAAATTATTGCTCACCTTTAATTTATCGCAAATCGGTGAATTTGCATTTGTATTGTTGTCGTTCGCATTTGGACTTAATATTTTAGAACAAGAACAAATGGACATTTTATTGGTCATTACTGCTCTTAGCATGTCCTTATCACCAATTTTGGGCATGCTAAATGAGCGGTTTATTCTGCCAAAAGTAGGTACCAAAGAATCTATCAAACGACCAATGGACCATATTGCTAAATCACAAAAGGTTATTTTGGTTGGATTTGGTCATTTTGGAAGTACGGTTGGGCGTTTTTTGCGTTCGCATGGTGTAGAGGCTACTATTTTAGATTTTGATTCTAACCGTGTGGACTTTCTACGTAAAATGGGATTTGAAGTCTATTATGGTGATGCAACGAGATTAGATTTATTAGAATCTGCCGGAATAGCGGAAGCCAAAATTTTAATTTGTGCTATTGATAATCCTAGCGTTACAAAGAAAGTAACCCAATTGGTAAAAGATAATTATCCTCAAGTAGAATTAATGATTCGTGCAAAAAACCGTTATGATGCCTATGACTTGGTTAATCTTGGAATCGAAAACATATATAGAGAATCGTTAGATACATCTTTAGCATTAGCTAGTGATGTGCTAAACAAATTAGGCTTTAGAAAATACACCGTTGCTAGACAAGCCCAAAATTTCATAAAATACGATGAAGAAAGCCTACGTAGATTAGCTAAACAACCAAAGCGAGACGAAGATTATATTTTTGAGGCTCGAAAAGAATTGGCAGAACAAGAAAAATTACTTGAAGAAGATTTTAAAAGAGGAATTGTTGAGCTGGATAATCATTGGGATAGTGAGCATATTAGAAAGCAATTGAAAAAGAAATAATAATATTTGAACAACATTCCTAACATATCATTTCAAGGTGACGATAACAAAAAGGATTTTGAGTTGTTGGATCTAACCGATTTTTTTAAAATGGTACCCACTATTAAAGACCATAATCCTATGCATCCGCATAGACTATCATTCTTTGCGCTTCTGATTGTCACCGAGGGAAAGGGAGTCCATCAAATTGATTTAAAGGATTATCGTTTAGAGGCAGGAACTGTCTCCTGGTTCTAAATTTTTAAGATTTATTAAATCATTAATTTTGGAAATTATATCCTTTTGAACATCAAAATCTTCTGTCTTTAACAATGTTGCAAGTTTCATAAGGCAAATATTATCTATACTTTAAATTATAACTGACTTCATTTTAGTGATTTATAATTCATTCGATGGCTTCCCAATGGTTGCCAAAATACCTCCATCAACATATAATATATGACCGTTGACAAAATCACTAGCTTTTGAGCCTAAAAAAATAGCAGCTCCAGCCAAATCATTTGGGTCGCCCCATTTTGCTGCAGGTGTTCTATTGACTATAAAGTCATTAAAGGGATGACCATCAACACGTATTGGTGCTGTTTGTGATGTTGCAAAATAACCTGGTCCAATACCATTGACCTGTATATTGAATCGCGCCCATTTCGTTGCCATATTTTTGGTTAACATCACTAAACCGCCTTTTGCGGCAGCATAAGCTCCAACGGTATTTCGACCCAATTGGCTTATCATGGAACAGATATTAATTATTTTTCCTTCTTTACGTTCCATCATACCCTTTACCACATGTTTTGAAACAATAAAGGGACTTACCAAATCGATATCCAAAACTTGCTTAAAATCTTCAACTTCCATTTCTGCTAAAGGTGTGCGTTTAATGATTCCTGCGTTATCAACTAGAATATCAATGATACCTACTTCATTTTCAATTTTACTAATGTTAATTTTGACATCGTTCTCATCAGCAACATTAAATTTATAACCCACTGCGTTAATACCTTCTTTTTTATAGTCCGCAACGGCTTTATCTATTTTCTCTTGGGAAGAATTGCCGTTAACCACTATGGTAGCACCAGCTTTCCCAAGTCCCATCGCCATAGCCATACCTAGTCCATGTGTACTTCCGGTAACAAGAGCTACTTTTCCTTTTATATTGAATAGTTCTTGAGACATATTATCTTAAATCTGTGATTTTTGCAACGTCCATGTCGTTGTAGTCTAAGTTTTCACCAGCCATTCCCCAAATAAAGGTATAGTTAGATGTTCCCGAACCAGAGTGAATAGACCAAGGTGGTGAAATAACCGCTTGATGATTATGCATCCAAATATGACGCGTTTCTTGTGGCTGTCCCATAAAATGGCATACCGCTTGGTTTACTGGTACGTCCAAATAGAAATAAATTTCCATACGTCTATCGTGAACATGGGCAGGCATGGTGTTCCAGACACTTCCTGTTTTAAGTTCTGTCATTCCCATTTGCAATTGGCAAGTAGTTACAATACCGCCAATTATCATCTGACTAACTGTTCTGTGATTAGCTGTTTCAAGACTTCCCAATTCAATTTTATTGGCTTCGGCTAAACTTGTTTTTTTAGTTGGATAAGCTTTGTGTGCTGGTGCAGAATTCATATAGAATTTTGCAGGATTACTAGTATCGTCACTTTTAAAACCCACCTCTTTTGCACCCATACCAATGTAAAGCGCATCTTTATGGTTAATTTTAAATGTTTCACCATCAACGACAATGCTTCCATCTCCACCAACATTTATAATCCCCAATTCACGACGCTCAAGGAAATGTTCTGCTTTTAGCGGATCTATGGTTTCTAACTTTAAGTCTGAAGTAGGCATAGCACCACCAGCCATATAACGATCATAATGGGTATATACCCATTTAATTTTCCCGTTTTGCAATAAATCGTCAATAAGGAACTCATCTCTTAATTGTATAGTATCATATTGCTTCACTGCTTTTGGACTTGAAGCGTATCTTGTTTCGAATGTTGTTGACATAATTTGTTTTTGTCTTAATTATTTAAACCTGACAGGATTCAAAAACCTGTCAGGTATCTTATTAATGGTTATAAAGCGAACGTCTAATCCCAAGTTCCAAACCGCGCAATTCGGCAAGGCCTCGTAAACGTCCAATACCTGAATATCCAGGATTTGTTTTCTTGTTTAAATCGTCCAACATTTTATGACCATGGTCAGGACGAAACGGCATTCTAATATCTTTTCTACCGTTCTTTTTGCGTTCTAATTGTTCTTCAATCAAAGCTTTCATCACTTCGAACATATCCACATCACCTTCCAAATGATCGGCTTCGTAGAAGTTGCCTTCGGCATCTCGTTTGGTAGCTCGTAAATGAATAAAATGAATACGGTCTCCCAAACGCTCTACCATACCGACCAAATCGTTATCTGCTCTAACACCAAAAGAACCTGTACAGAATGTTAATCCGTTATTATGACTTGGTACCGCTTCATATAGATCGACAATATCTTGCTCAGTACTGACGACTCTCGGCAATCCTAAAATTGGAAATGGTGGATCATCGGGATGAATGCACATCAATACTCCTGCTTTTTCTGCTGCAGGTATAATTTCCGAAAGGAATGAAAAAAGGTTTTTTTTCAATTCTTTAGGTCCAATAGTATTGTAAGTTGCTAAAATTTGGTTGAATTCATCCAACGTATAACCTTCCTCAGCACCTGGTAAACCAGCAATAATATTATTGATAAGCTGTTTTTGGGCTTCGGTGGAAGCGTTTTCCAAATAGTTTTCAGCTTCTTTTTTCTGAGCTTCAGAATAATCGTTTTCAGCACCTGGACGTTTCAATAAAAACAATTCAAAAGCAGCAAAAGCAGCAGCTTCAAAACGCAGTGCAGTAGATTTATCATCTACTTCATAATCGAGATTGGTACGTGTCCAATCTAATACTGGCATAAAATTGTAGCATACAATATCTATACCACATTCACCCAAATTTAAAAGCGTTTGCCTATAATTTTCAATGTAAGTTTCAAAATTTCCTGATCTTGTTTTAATGTTCTCATGAATAGGCACACTTTCTACGACAGACCACGTTAGTCCAACGCCTTCTATTTCTGCTTTACGTTTTTTGATTTCGTATACTGTCCAAACGTCACCATTTGGAATATGATGTAAAGCCGATACAATTCCAGTGGCACCAGATTGTTTTATATCTAAAAGAGAGACTGGGTCGTTAGGACCATACCATCTCCATGTCTGTTCTAATTTTAAATTCATGTTCTGTTTTTTAAACTCCACTATAGGCAGCAAATCCACCATCAATTGGTATTACTACTCCTGTCACAAATTCTGCACCTTCGCCACACAGCCATAAGGTAGTGCCTATTAAATCTTCAGGCTCACCATAACGACTCATCGGTGTTTGGTCAATAATCTGCTGACCGCGCTGTGTTAAACTCCCATCTTCATTAGTTAAAAGCGAACGGTTTTGGTCGGTTAAGAAAAAACCAGGTGCTAATGCATTAACACGAATACCGACTTTGGAAAAATGAACCGCCAACCACTGTGTAAAATTCGACACAGCTGCTTTTGCACCACTGTAGGCTGGAATTTTAGTTAAAGGTGTAAAGGCATTCATTGACGATATATTCAATACACTACATCCTTCGCGACCAACCATATCTTCAGCGAAAACTTGTGTTGGGATTAATGTTCCTAAAAAATTAAGGTTGAATGTAAACTCTATTCCCTTTGGGTCTAAATCGAAAAATGTTTTGAAACCTTCAGTGGTATTTTTTAAATCTTCCATTTCAAAAAACGGGTTAGATGTTGTCCCTAATAGATGATTGCCTCCTGCGCCATTAATTAAAATATCAACTTTTCCGAAGGCCTCATTGACCACTTTTTTAGATGTAACTAAAGAGTCTTTTTCTAAAACATTGGCTTCTACACCAATGGCGTTGCCTCCATTTTTATTTATAGCTTCAGCAACTTTATCTGCCGCTTCCTTTCTTAAATCTAGTACAGCTACTTTATGTCCTTGTTTTGATAGCGCTTCTGCAAGAGTGCTACATAAGACTCCTCCTGCTCCAGTTAATACAATAGTTTTGCTCATTATTTTATTTTTAAATGACTAAAAATATATACTTTTTTAACTTATAAAGTCGATTGTAAAAGTAATTACCAAATTAAGAAAGTCTATCCTGCCCTGTTATGCTTTAAACGGATAATTATTCATAATTTTTATTATACAGGTATTAATATAAAACGAACGTTTAAACGATTTGATACCAGTTTTTATTTAATTCGTTAACCAAACAATAAATTTAGATTAGGCATTATAAAAATAGTGACAAGAAAACTAAATACTAACCTACTGATTATTAAATCTAAATTCTGATAAGTTTCACAAAGATTTATATTAACAAATTGAAATTAGGACGAAAAGAAACTATTTAACTTCAAATGCAAATAGGCCTTATAATGTGTTAAAATATTGTACCTAGGTTGTATCCAAACAAATTTCGCTCATTTCTAAGAACTTAATGGTCTTCTATTTTGCAGTTGAAAAAGTCCGAGAGGTGAGACTCGAACTTTCACATCGCGAGGCACCAAATCCTAAGTATAGAGTGCCCTACAATTCTGCTACACCTGCATTTTAGTAGTTTCATTAGATTTCTCTTGTCTAGCCATCCAAGACGAGCTTATCTAAGCAAACATTTAACTTGCAATATATTAGCAAAATAAAGTGCCACGTTAATCATCAATTACAAATATCAGGAAATTTATGAAACACATTAGGGTTAATTCAATAATATATGATATCAATTAAAACTAAACGAATATTGATACTATAAGCCTCAAGAAAACAACAATAAATTATAATGTTCTAAATCTCTAGTAACTTCTCTTTCTCCTTCTTTTTGAACTATCGCATATTTTGCGACAGTTGCTTCTTTACTTAATTCGCCTTCTTTAAAAAATTAGCTAAATGTTTTCCTCTAGTGATGGTTGTAAAGATGATTCATGACAGCATTATAGTCAACTGTAGTTAGTATCTCTCTTTGCTTGGTTATGACCATGCGCTTTCGGATATCCCGTACAATATTGAATTCACAACATTCAAATTCAACTAGCTCCACGAATATCCGAGAAAGATAGGATAAATACTTATTGTAATAACTATTTGGAAGATTACACGCTTCAATTAATTGCTTTAATTGACGCCTATTTAATTGTTCCATAACTACATTCTGTAAATGCAACTTAACGACTTTTGTTTCTAATCAATTAATACATATTTCCATCTCCTTACGATGCTTTTTAGTTGATTTTACTTTAGTTAAAGCTATTCGAAAAGCAGAAATAAAATCTAAGTAAGGGTGTAATTGCGAATTCCTATTAATTTCATTAACAAATTTCTTAGATATTGGGTTATAACCCTTCTTTAAAGCTTCTAAATCGCTATCTATAATAGCCTTAGTTGCACGTCTACAATCGGTAAGGTCTTTGAACTCATTCATCCCCTTTACTACAATTAGGTTGGCTTTACTGCCATTCTCAGGATAAAAATAATATTGAATGCGCCATGGCTTGTCTAGAAGGCTTTGACCTCCTGTCTTCCAGTTTATTGGATTAACGGATGGGGTGCTCGTGGAGCATCCATTGGGTAAAAAAATCTTTTTTGCCATTTTATTAACTATTTTATTAACGGGTGTTAAATAGTATAGGTAATAACGGGAAAAAAAAGAAGCCGTAATCTACTGTTACAGCATCTTACGACTTTTGTGGTCCCACTTGGGCTCGAACCAAGGACCACCTGATTATGAGTCAGGTGCTCTAACCAACTGAGCTATGGGACCGTTTGGTGCTATAACCTCCCGATGACTATCGTGGAGAGCTATGGAACCAATTAACATTGCTGTTAATTTTGCGCTTAGTTAAAAGCGAGTGCAATATTACTACATATTTTAAAACTCTACAAGAAAAATAAATCGTTTTACGCCTTTATCTCTTGGCATAACTCAATTAAAACACCGTTAGTCGATCTTGGATGTAAAAAAGCGATTAACTTGTTATCTGCTCCCTGTTTAGGTTCCTTGTGAATCATCGTAAAACCTTCTTTGGTCAGGCGCTCAATTTCCTGTTCAATATCATCAACTGCAAAAGCAATGTGATGCATCCCTTCTCCTTTTTTTTCTATAAATTTTGCAATGGGACTTTCTTCATTTGTGGCCTGAAGTAATTCAATTTTATTAGGGCCACACTTAAAAAACGAGGTTTTAACACCTTCACTTTCCACATCTTCAATTTTATAATGTGCCGTTCCAAATAACGATTTAAACAATTTATTGGAACGTTCTATATCCTTTACGGCAATTCCTATATGTTCTATTTTTTTCATATTTATGTCCCGAGAAATCGGGAATCTTTAATTTGAGAATCCGAAAAACGCGGAAGCCTTCTTAATAAATTACACTCAAAAATAAGATAATCCTTAAATATCCTCTACTTTTGCAGATGATTAATGATCTTTTATTATGGAAGAATTTACGCAACGACAAAAAAAAATAGGAGGCATCCTCCAACAAGACTTGGCGGAAGTATTACAAAAAGCAGCTACCGATGGTGGTTTGCGAGGTGTTATCATATCCGTGAGTAAAGTGAATGTCACTACGGACTTATCTGTGGCGAAAGTCTATCTTAGTATTTTTCCGAATAAAGAAGCACAACCTTTATTGGAAGGTATTAGATCCAATAAACCCCTTATTAGACACGAATTATCCCAACGCACACGCCATCAACTCAGACGTATGCCGCAGCTGGAATTTTTTATTGACGATTCTTTAGAATATATTGATGGTATTGAACGTTCACTTAAGGGCGAAGATAATCCTCTCGAAAATCCAGATTTATTAGGTAAGCGTAAAAAATCTTAAGTGAATTTTCCATTATATATAGCAAAACGTTATCTGTTTTCTAAAAGCAGTAACAATGCTATAAATATAATGACCCTAATTGCTTCAGGTGGCGTTGTTATTGCCTCTGCGGCTCTTTTTATTGTACTCTCAGTTTTTGCAGGGTTAAAGGATTTTAGCCTTGAATTTTCGTCTTTTGTAGATCCAGATTTAAAATTAATGCCTTCTAAAGGCAAATCATTTCAATGGACAGAAAACGATAAAGTCGCGTTTTTAAAAATTGAAGGGATTGCAAATCATTCTGAAATTATTGAGGAACGCATCATTATTAAATCTGAAAATAAAAATCTCTTGGCGACCTTAAAAGGTGTGGATGAAAACTACCTAAACGTTACCAATATTGATACCATGGTTACCAAAGGGAATTGGATTACTCCTGAAAGTAATGAGGTCGTTTCCGGTTGGGGAATTTCCAATAATCTGTCTTTCGGGATTCTTGATTATCTAAAACCTTTGTCGCTTTATGTTCCTAAAGTTGGAAAAGGACAAGCGAGTTCTCCTAAAGGTTATTATAATTCGGTTTATGTAAATAATGTGGGATTGTTTGAAATCAACGAGGAGCTGAACAACAACTACATCTTTTCAGATATTGAACTCGCCAAACGCTTATTGGGTTATAATACTGAACAATTAAGTGCTTTAGAACTCAAATTGACACCTGATGCCGATGAAGAAAATATAAGAACGCAACTTGAAGCGGCCTTCGGAAATAAATTCAATCTAAAAAATAGAGCTGAGCTCAATGATGCTCTTTTTAAAATGTTGAATACCGAAAATCTGGCCATTTACCTCATCTTTACTTTGGTTATTATTATTGCACTTTTCAACGTCATTGGCGCCATTATTATGATGATTTTAGACAAAAAGAAATCATTGAATACCTTATTCAACTTAGGAACAGAAACTAAAACCATTAAATCCATTTTCTTTTTACAAGGGAGTTTAATGACTGTTGTTAGCGGAATTATTGGTGTTTCTATTGGATTATTGGTGGTGTTTTTACAGCAAACTTTTGAACTGGTAATGTTAACACCAGATTTGGCTTATCCAGTCCGAATTAATTTTTTAAATGTTCTTATTGTGTTAGCAACGATTTTTGCTTTAGGGATTTTGGCTTCTAAGATTGCTTCTCAACGGATAACACATGGATTGATACAGAGTTAGATTTTTAACCACCGATTTTTACGGATTAAAAAGACAAAGCAGACACGAATTTCACTAATTGGCACTAATCTGCTTGCATAGCTCTGTTCTTAAAATATTACGCTGAGATTCACGGAGCTCACACAGAGACTCTCAGAAAAAAGCTAAAGAATTACTGACATTGCTTTTTGGAATTTGATTTTTGTGGTTTGGCGCTTTATTCTCTACACAAACTGATAATCCGAAAACTTGTCCAAAACCTCATCAAAAGCAGCAAATACATCTTTAGAGTCGTCACTAGTTACCATTTTCATGCGGTATTCCTTAAAGTGAGGAATGCCTTTAAAGTAGTTGGTATAATGTCTTCGGGTTTCAAAAACGCCTAACGTTTCCCCTTTCCAATCAATGGCCATCTGTAAGTGGCGTCTTGCGGCTTCCACACGTTCGGCTAAAGAAATTGGTGCCAAGTGTTCCCCTGTCTCAAAAAAGTGTTTTACCTGTTTAAAAAACCATGGGTTTCCGATGGTGGCTCGTCCTATCATTGCGCCATCCAACCCGTAAGCATCGCGCATTTCTGCCGCACGTTCTGGTGTATCGATATCGCCATTTCCAAAAACCGGAATATGCATTCTTGGGTTATTTTTCACTTCGGCAATTGGTTTCCAATCCGCATCCCCTTTATACATTTGTGCTCTGGTTCTGCCATGAATTGCAATAGACTTACAGCCCACATCTTGCAAGCGTTCTGCCACCTCAACAATTTTTATGGAATCGTGATCCCAACCTAATCTGGTTTTTACCGTTACTGGCAAATTGGTGCGCTTAACCATCTCGGCAGTGAGCTGTTCCATGAGACAAATATCTTTCAGAATTCCTGCTCCTGCGCCTTTGGATACTACTTTTTTAACAGGACAACCAAAATTAATATCTATAATATCTGGATTTGACTTTTCGACAATGTCAATGGTCTGCAGCATGCTTTCCATATTGGCACCAAAAATCTGAATCCCAACAGGTCGTTCCTTTTCATAAATATCCAGTTTCATAACGCTTTTTGCCGCATTACGAATTAAACCTTCGCTAGAGACAAACTCCGTATAAACGACGTCTGCACCTTGTTCCTTGCATAACGCACGGAAAGGTGGATCGCTAACGTCCTCCATAGGAGCCAAAAGCAATGGAAAGTCTGGTAATTCTATGTCGCCTATTTTAACCAAGTGTTTTAATTTTGATGCAAAGCTAATATATTTTTAAGTAATGTATGTATATTCAATGCTTACTAAAATGAAAGTTAATTTGCAAATTCCTTTTGAACCTACAGTTTTTGGTTACCACCTGAATATTCATCTTATTCTAGAATATTTGGCATTTTTCATTGCCTTTAGGTATTACGTGGTTCTGAGGAGAAAAGGCAATGATATAATTACCTCAAATAACCGATTATCCATTATTCTTGGTGCTGCATTAGGCGCTTTAATTGGTTCACGATTAGTTGGTCTTTTAGAAAATCCCCTTATTGAATTTTCACAACAAGGCGTGCTACAATTGCTCAACACCAAAACTATAATGGGAGGATTATTCGGCGGTTTGCTTGGTGTCGAATCCGCAAAGAAAATTATTGGAGAAAAACAGT
Organism: Winogradskyella schleiferi; assembly: GCF_013394655.1. Taxonomy (NCBI): domain Bacteria; kingdom Pseudomonadati; phylum Bacteroidota; class Flavobacteriia; order Flavobacteriales; family Flavobacteriaceae; genus Winogradskyella; species Winogradskyella schleiferi. Next base: position 4,370,151 of record NZ_CP053351.1, on the reverse strand, counting down.
CTTCTGGCGATTTGTTTGTGTTTCCTATTATCGTTGGTATTATTATCGGTAGAATTGGTTGTTTCTTATCTGGAATAAACGAATTTACCTATGGAAAAGCAACAACATCAATTTTTGGAATGGACTTGGGCGATGGTTTGATTCGTCATCCGACATCGCTTTACGAACTGATTTTTTTATTTGTTTTATTCTTTTGTTTGAAATGGATTCGTAAGTATTCAGCCTTAAAAAATGGAGACCTTTTCAAACTATTTATGTTGTTTTATTTCGGTTTTCGGTTTTTTATGGAGTTTTTAAAACCAAATGTGTTTTTTGTCTTTGGGTTGAGCACCATTCAACTTTTATGTGTAATTTGTTGGATATACTATTATAAATTCATCTTTCAGAAGTTAAAATATGCCAGTTAGAAACTATACCTATTACGATTTTACCTTGAGTTTATGTCCTGAGTGCTTAAGGCGTGTTGATGCGAAAATCGTATTTGAAAACGATAACGTTTACATGCTAAAACGTTGCAACGAACATGGCAATTCCAAAGTGCTTATTGCGGATGATATTGAATATTACAAAAACATAAGAAACTATAACAAACCTAGTGAAACACCTTACACCTTCAATACAAAAACGCATTATGGCTGTCCTTATGATTGTGGGTTGTGTCCAGATCATGAGCAACACAGCTGCTTAACCGTTATCGAAGTGACCGATCGCTGCAATTTAACCTGCCCTACCTGTTATGCTGGTTCGTCTCCAACCTACGGTAGACATAGAACTTTGGCGGAAGTTAAGGCCATGCTGGACACTATTGTGAAAAATGAAAAAGAGCCAGATGTGGTGCAGATTTCAGGTGGCGAACCCACAATCCATCCTCAGTTTTGGGAGATTATGGACTATGCAAAATCCTTACCTATTAGACATTTAATGTTGAATACTAATGGTATTAAAATCGCAAAGGATTTTGAATTCACAAAGCGTTTAAAAACCTATGCCCCAGATTTTGAAATTTACCTTCAGTTTGATTCTTTTAAAAATAGCGTTCTACGGGAACTTCGTGGCGCTGATTTAAATGATATAAGAAAACAAGCTATAGAAAATTTAAACACATTAAACCTGTCAACCACATTGGTGGTAACGCTTCAAAAAGGTTTGAATGATAATGAAATTGGAGAGATTATAGAATATGCCCTAAAACAAAAATGCGTAAGAGGAGTAACCTTACAACCCACTCAAATTGTAGGACGTTTAGATAATTTTAATCCTGAAACAGATCGCATGACGTTGACCGAAGTACGACGTAAAATCATGGAACAAACCGATATTTTTAATCCAGACGATTTATTGCCTGTACCTTGCAATCCTGATGCATTAGTTATGGGTTATGCTTTAAAATTAGGAGCGGAGGTTTTTCCATTAACGCGATATATAAATCCAAACGATTTACTCGACAATAGCAAAAACACCATTATATACGAACAGGATAATCAAATTCAAGAAAAAATGATTGAATTGTTCAGCACAGGAAATTCAGTTGAAGTTGCCGAAGAAAATTTGAAATCTATTATGTGCTGTCTGCCTAATATTGATGCGCCAAGTTTGGGTTATGATAATTTGTTTAGGGTCATCATTATGCAGTTCATTGATGCCTATAATTTTGATGTTAGAGCTATTAAAAAATCTTGTGTGCATATCGTAGATAAGGATAATAAAATTATACCTTTTGAAACGATGAACTTGTTTTATCGTGATGACAAAAAAGCGCGATTGGTAGAACTTAGAAACGAAATCGTATGATCACTTTATTTAATCAAGGAAGTGGTTGGGAATTTGGTATTTTTATAATAGTCTTTCTAATGATTATTATGCCTATATTACTATTTATATATGGGTTTGTTGTTTATTCTAAAAATGAAATTAAAGGTAAAAAGATTTTGATTGCCGCAACAGTTTACGCCTTAATCAGTGCGGGTATTTGTGGCGGTACAATGCTTTAAAATGAAATTTATGATACTTTTAGAAGGAAATATGAATTTAGATGGCTTAATTATTTTAATCATTGCCATAATGTTTGGCCCAGCTATTTTAATGACGATTATTGGATTCGCGGTTCTAAAGAAACGTAAAAAAGCAGCAAAAATTTTGTTTATTCTGGCGGCTGTTTATGTGATAATTAGCTTAGGAATTTGTGGTAGCATGATGATTTAATCTTAACGCCCAAATTCCATAAACCCCTAAAAACAATTCTGCAAATACTCCAAATTGATAACCAAAAGTTGGTGTGCCATCAATAATCCAACTCAACCCTCTTCCTAAACCCAAACCTAACATAAAAATGATATTGGAAATTAAAGCCATCTTTAAAAAATTGGCTTTAAAAATTCCTAAAATCCATAAGATGGAAAAACCTAAATACAAACCCATTATAGCTTTGAAGAAATTATGCTCGTCAACGGTATTTAAATCAATATCAAATTCAGAACTTGGATTGAAACCATAAACTAAAGAAACAGGAATTACTATCAATACAGAAATAATCAAGTGTATTTTAGTAATAATTGCTGTTTGGGATATTTTCATAATGAACGCTTTTAATCCTTTTTGGATTTAGCACAATGAAAAAGCTCTATTGCGTTCAACCAGAGCATCGATAACCTTATAAAATCTACTTTAGGAGTATCTCAGAATCGAAAAGGACTATTGTTTAGCCCAAATTGAAGTTGAATTCGTGGTGCTAGTTGTTACAGTTCCCGTTGTAGGATCTGTTTGAGACGTTGTTTCATCTTGTGTAAATGTCAGTGTTTGTCCATCTGCAGAAACTGAGAATGTGACAGTTTGCTCACCGCTTAGTGACGTTTCTTCCGCGCCTTCAAATTCAAATTCAAAAAACGAACCATCAATTGTCATTTCATTTCCATTAACAGAATAGGATCCACTTCCGCTAACATTTTCTAGCGTATAAGGTTCAGATGAAAAGGTTTCTCCATTGACCACAATATTGGTATCGTATGAATAACTACCATTAGTCGTAAAATTACTCGGCGTTAAGTTTAAGACATAATTTTCTTCTGTACTTTCAATATCGATATCAGTGATAAAAGATTCTCCACTGAAGCTTGTTGTACTGCCAAGGGTCACATCAAAATCAGTTAAATCCCAAGTACCAACCAATGCATTATTATTGCTTGAATCCGTTAGGTCTATGCCGTTATCCAAAGGTTCGTTTTCACAAGTAAAAGCAGTTAACAATGTAAAGAGGCAGAAAAGCGATACGATTTTTTTCATTTTAAAAGGGAAATTGAGTTTTATTGAACGGCAAATTTACGTTAATTTTTTGAGTCGACTTTTTTAGATTAAAACTTAACCTTTGTTTCAATGTTTTTTTCGCCTCGCTTTACCGTGATATCGGCTTCATCGCCATTATCAAAAACAGATAAGGCGCGCATATAGCTCATCATATCTGTAATAGTACTATCTCCTAATTTTAGGACAATATCACCTTTTTGCAAACCTGTATTAAACGCTGGAGTGTCTTCACGTGTTCCATCGATTCGCATCCCTTTTCCGTCGTATAGATAATCTGGTACTACGCCTAAGCCCACTTTAAATCGTGGCGTTTCTTCACTTTCGTTCTTTGTTTTTCTGAACGCTAATTCGCCATTATCATCTAAATCCCTAATAATATTGTATATGTAGTCTGAAATGAGATTCATGCCTTCATAATTCAACTTTTCAGAATCATCACTTGGTTTGTGGTAATCTTCATGCTGACCAGTAAAAAAATGCAACACCGGAATATCAATCAAATAAAAAGACGTGTGATCGCTTGGTCCTACACCACTTTCGTTTTCAACTATTTTGAATTTTTCATTATTTGCTTTTATAGTTTGTTTAAACATCGGCGACGTTCCTGTGCCATAAACAGCCAATGTGCTATCGGTTTTCATTCTGCCAACCATATCCATGTTTATCATATAGTTTATGGATTCGGCTTCAATCGTTGGATTTTTTGAAAAATAGTTAGATCCTAAAAGTCCCATCTCCTCTCCAGAAAATGCCATGAACAAATAGTTGTTGTTGTCTTTTATTTCAGAGTTATTGTTTTGCATTACTAATCGGCTTGCTAAATTTAAAAGCACTGCAACACCACTTGCATTGTCATCTGCTCCGTTGTGAATGGCTTTTTCCTTTTCTCTAAAAAGTGAACCTTCACCTCCAAACCCTAAATGGTCGTAATGTGCGCCAATAACGATGGTATTTTTAGCCTTATTGTCAATAAAACCTATGACGTTATGACCTGTAATCGTACTGTCTGCATTCGTTGTAAATTCCACTTCGCTATGCGGATCTGTCTTGGGTTTAAACGAAAAGGATTGTAAAAACCCTTCTGTTCCTTTGGGCTGAAGTCCAATGGCTTCAAAGCGTTTTACCAAATATTCTGAAGCCAAAACTTCACCTTGTGTTCCCGTTTGACGGCCTTCAAGCTTATCATCAGCTAAAAAGGCAACATCCTCTTTAATTTTGTTTTCGGCAACTTTAGGTTCATTTTTACACGATAATAATCCTACTAAAACCAATAAAAAGACTAATTTCTTCATTTCAAAATGTGCATTTAATTAATTCGGTAAATTGTAATTCGCCATTAAAACTCAATTTAATTTAGACTGTAGAATATGGCTCATTTCATCACTAAATCTTATTTTTGGGCAAAATTAGGCATTAATTGCCACTTATTATAATACATCCTTATGAACAGAATCATTGTTATTTTAATTCTATTAGTTACGTTTTCGTCTTGTAAAAATGAAAACATTTCCAAAATTTCTTCTGAAACTAAAATAGATGCGAAGGAAACAAAAAACCCATTAATCTATCCAGAGGAAACCCATTTTAAATCGATACGGCAAGTGACATTTGGAGGCGATAATGCGGAAGCATACTGGAGTTTTAATGATAAGCAATTGGTGTTTCAATCCAATAATGCGAAATGGAATGTCGGTTGTGACCAAATGTTTCTAATGGATGCCAATGACACCTTTACAGATAGCATTGCTCCTCCAATGATTAGTACAGGAAAAGGCAGAACCACATGTGCTTATTTTCTTCCTGATAACAAACATATAATTTACGCTTCTACACATCTTGGCGGCGATGATTGCCCTGACACTCCACTTAGAAAAAACGGCAAATACATTTGGCCCATCTATGATAGCTATGATATTTTTGTCGCTGATTTAGAGGGGAATATTGTGAACCAACTTACCAATGAAGTCGGTTATGATGCGGAACCAACCGTATCTCCAAAAGGCGATAAAATTGTGTTTACGTCAACTAGAAGTGGCGATTTGGAATTGTACACCATGAATATTGATGGCTCTGACGTCAAACAAATTACTCACGAATTGGGTTATGATGGAGGCGCTTTCTTTTCGCCAGATGGCACTAAATTAATTTTCCGTTCATCACGACCTAAAACCAAACAAGACATAAAAGACTACAAGGAGTTATTGGCTGAAGGTTTGGTGGAACCAACAGATATGGAACTTTACATTTGTAATGCTGATGGTTCCGAATTAAGACAATTAACAGATTTAGGAAATGCCAATTGGAGTCCGTTTTTTCATCCTTCTGGCGAAAAGATTTTATTCTCTTCTAATTTTGAAGCGGAACGTGGTTTTCCTTTTAATTTGTATTTAATTGATATTGATGGGAAGAATTTAACGCGTGTAACGCATGGTGAAACTTTTGATGCGTTTCCTGTATTTTCAAATGACGGGAAATATTTGGCGTTTTCTTCTAACCGAAATAATGGTGGTGGACGCGATACAAATTTGTTTATTGCAGAGTGGCAAGACTAGTTTAAATCTTTAAGTCGCTCACGTTCTTCTGCACTTGTAGTACGCTCGTTAGTGTTGAGTTTGGTATTACCAAAATTGTAGCGGAAACCTAGTTTGATATAACGGTTATCTGAATCTATAGAACTAGAGCTTGATTGGTTTAAATAATTCGTATTGGTATCATAGTCTTGAAGGTTAAAAATATCCTCAACTGATAATGAAACAATTCCTTTTTTCTTAAAAATTGATTTTGAAATACTAAATTCTGAAATTAAGCGATCTTCAACAGTTTGAAATTGTTGTAAATTTTTACCAGCCCAAGTCAATGTGAGATTTATATTTAAACTTTGATCTTTTAAAAAGGATATACTATTCATCAATACGCTATAATTAGACCATTGCTCTTGTTCTACAAATCCTTCTCCAAAATTTGATTCTTCAGAAATATTGTAAAATGAAGTTACAAAATAGAGATTCCAAGTGTTCGTTGGGTAATAATCAAATATAAAGTCGAAACCGTATTCTACTTTTTTATCTAGATTGGTTGGTGTAAAAGCAATCACATTAGTCTCATTATTTTGCCTAGGCAACTCCACAATATCGCCATCATAGTTCATATAATAGGCTTCAACCACAAAATGCTCTAAAAAACTTGTTCCTAGTTTATAGTGATCTCGGTAAGATGGCACTAAATTTGGATTTCCTAAAACTACTGTGTTTTCATTTAAAAAAAATGTAAATGGATTTAAGTCTGTATAACTTGGCCTATAAATGCTTCGCTTATAGTTTCCATAAATATTTAGGTCTTCTAATATTTGATAGGACAAACTTGCATTTGGAAACCAATTAAAATAAGCTTGAGTATTCGTTTCGTTCAATGTTACTGATTTACCTTCAATATTGGTCTGCTCAACTCTGAGGCCCAAACTCAATCCCCATTTATCCCAAGTATTTATATAATTAGAATATGCCGCAAATACTTTTTCATCATATTTAAAAGCATCTGTATTAGCTGTGTTTACAACTTCTGAACCACCTATTATATCTAATCTGGTAATGTCGCTATCCGTGGTTATGTTCGAATATTTTACGCCAGCATCAAAATTAGAAGTATCACTTATTGGCAGATTATAATCCATTTTCCCAGTTATGATATTGGTGTTTTGATTAGAAACAGTGTTGAATTCCGAACTATTCACAAACATATTATTAATATCAAAATTATTTGTGATCACATTTTGGTCACGGTCATAATCGTAAATTGTATAATGAGCATTAAACGTTAGGTTTGCACTATTCTCAAAATCATGTCTAAAGATTAAATCGGTTCCAATATTATACTTGTTATCTCTGGACAGATTATCGGCAGTAAATCGGGATTGAAACACTAAGTTTTCGTCTGTAATATTGGTATTATTTCTAATCTGATATTTAAAATAAGGCGAGTATAAACCTGTACTAGTAAGGCTTAACGTATTTTTATCATCTAAATAATAATCGAAATTAAGATTGAGGTTGTGGGTCTCAGACCACGTGTTTCTATTCACGTTAGATTTATAAATTTCATCTATTTCATAAATACTTTCTTCTTCTGGATTAGGATTTATATTTTCTAAATAGTTAACCGTGTCATCTTGGTCTCTATTAATCTTACTATTTGTATAACTATAGTTAATGTTTAGATTGACTTTATTGTTTTTAAAATAATGGCTTGTTCCTGCATTATATCTCGGAAAAACCCCTTGTGTATAATTGGTAAACACACTCCCTCTGTAACCTGTTGCCAAGTTTTTACTCATAATAATATTAATGACGGAACCAGAATCAGCATCATAACTTGCTGGTGGATTTGTAATGACTTCAACCGATTTTATGCTATTGGCTGGTGCACTTTCCAACAACGTAATGAGTTCTTCAGAAGTTAATTGTACACGTCTATTATTAATAAAAACCGTAGCTGGCGAACTTTTAATAGTAATACCGCCTTCTGAAACTATAATGCCTGGCGTACTTTTAAGAACACTAAGCGTTGAACCCTCTGTTAAAGCTGTGCCTTCTACATTGAATATCAAACGGTCTGGTTTACGCGTTATGGTTGGTTTTTTGGCAATAACGGTAACTTCATCTAAACTTTCAGGAATTTCGTTAAGTTGAATTTTTTTGAGATCCAAATTTCCTCTTAAAATGATTTTTTGTGTAAATGCTTCAAATCCAACATAGGTGATTTTGATAAAATAGGTAGCTGAAGCCAAATTATTGATCTCAAAATAGCCAGCTTCCTCGGTTGAGGTGCCTTTTATAAAAGCGCTACCATCTTCAGCTAATAGAATAACATTAGCTAATGTAATAGGTTCATTGTTGGCGTCTAAAACCTGTCCTGAAACTGAAAAATCTTGCGCAAAAGCCATAAAACATAGTGTACAAAGACATACACTTAAATAATACCGTAGGCGAACAATCATGAATTTGGTTTGTCTCGCAAGATAATGATTGTTTTTTACTTTTTATTACGGTTTTTCCGTAATTGCTTGTGTTTTTATTGTTGTAATTAGATACGCAAATGCACAAGAAATCGATTATATTTGCAAATTACTTATTGAACTATTTTAAACGAGTTCATTGCTTTAGAAAGAGACATGAAGAACATACGTAACTTTTGCATTATTGCACATATAGACCACGGAAAAAGTACCTTAGCCGATCGCTTACTCGATGTAACCGGTTCTGTAACGGCTCGCGAACAACAAGCGCAACTTTTAGACAGTATGGACTTGGAGCGCGAACGTGGCATTACCATAAAATCGCACGCCATACAGATGGATTATGAATTAGATGGCGAAAAATATGTGCTTAACCTTATCGATACACCTGGTCATGTTGATTTTTCTTATGAGGTTTCCCGTTCTATTGCAGCTTGTGAAGGTGCGTTGTTAATTGTGGATGCTGCACAGAGTATTCAAGCACAAACCATTTCTAACCTTTACTTGGCTTTAGAGAATGATTTGGAAATCATTCCAGTGTTGAACAAAGTGGATCTCCCAAGTGCAAATCCAGAAGAAGTTACCGATGATATTGTTGATCTTTTAGGCTGCGACCCAGAAGAAGTAATTCACGCCAGTGGAAAAACGGGCTTTGGTGTCGAAAATATTTTAAAAGCTATTATCGAACGCATTCCTGCGCCAAAGGGAAATGTTGATGCCCCGTTACAAGCTTTGATTTTCGATTCTGTTTACAATACATTTAGAGGTATTGAAACTTATTTTAGGGTTTTTGATGGAGAAATTAAAAAAGGACAAAAAATAAAATTCGTTGCGACGGATAAAGAATATTATGCAGATGAAGTTGGGACTTTAAAACTAACTCAGGTTGCAAAACAAAGTGTGAAAGCTGGTGATGTTGGGTATTTAATTACTGGAATCAAAACAGCCAAAGAGGTTAAAGTTGGAGATACCATTACCGATTTCGCCAACCCAACCACCAATATTGTTGAAGGGTTTGAAGATGTTAAACCAATGGTTTTTGCAGGAATTTATCCTGTGGATACCGAAGACTACGAAGAGTTGAGAAACTCTATGGAAAAATTACAATTAAACGATGCTTCCTTAGTGTTTCAACCCGAAAGCTCTGCGGCCTTAGGCTTTGGTTTCCGTTGTGGATTTTTAGGTATGTTACATATGGAAATCATCCAAGAACGTTTAGAGCGCGAGTTTGATATGACCGTAATTACAACGGTTCCAAACGTTTCGTATCACGCCTACACCAATAAAAATCCGGACGAACCTTTTATAGTTAACAATCCGAGTGATTTACCAGAACCAACAACGGTTAACCGTGTTGAAGAACCTTACATTAAAGCGACCATTATTACCAAGTCTGATTTTGTTGGCAACGTTATGAGTCTTTGTATAGAAAAACGTGGTATGATTGTAAATCAAACCTATTTGACCACCGAACGTGTAGAGTTGATTTTTGAAATGCCATTAGCAGAAATTGTTTTCGATTTTTACGACCGTTTAAAAACAGTGTCTAAAGGTTATGCGTCTTTCGATTATTCGCCAATAGGTATGAAGGTTTCGAAATTAGTAAGATTAGATGTCCTATTAAATGCACAACCTGTAGATGCGCTCTCTGCGTTGATTCATGCCGATAATGCACATCATATTGGCAAAAAGATGTGTGAAAAGTTGAAGGAATTGATTCCGCGTCAGCAATTTGATATTCCTATTCAAGCTGCCATAGGAGCAAAAATCATTGCACGTGAAACCGTAAAAGCATTACGAAAAGATGTAACTGCTAAATGTTATGGTGGTGATATTTCACGTAAACGCAAATTATTGGAGAAGCAGAAAAAAGGTAAGAAACGTATGAGACAGGTTGGTAATGTAGAAATACCTCAGCAGGCGTTTATGGCGGTTTTGAAGTTAAACGACTAACAAATTCCTGCGAAAGCAGGAATCTCAAACTTCAGAAAACAGTTCCAAAATAAGGCTAAAAAAATAGTATCCTTTATCCTATATACGTCTCTATATTGGAAAAGCTTTAATTCTATATGGCATTAAATATAAAGGTCAGTAGCTCAAAAACAGGGGGTCGCTTATTGAGATTCCTGCCTTCGCAGGAATTTATGCGTCAAGTAGGTAATGTGGAAATACCTCAGCGGGCTTTTATGGCGGTTTTGCAACTTAACGATTAATAACACTTATTCTTTTTTTAGTATCTTTCTTGGTAGGTTATAAAACCATGAATAACCCAACAAAAAAAATACTCATTTGCGAAGATCATCAAATTGTTATTGATGGACTCATTTCCATTTTCAAAAACCAGCCTGATTACACCATTTTAGATTACGTTAAAAACGGTAACGAAGTTTTGCCAGCAGTAAAACTTAAAAATCCCGATGTGCTTTTACTGGACCTAAATCTTCCCAATAAAAACGGTTTAGATATTCTTAATGAAGTAAAGGAATATGATCCTGAAATAAAAGTTATAATCCTTACCATGTACAATAAGGATAGTATTGTAAAAAAAGTAAAACAGAATAATGGTAATGGCTTTTTATTGAAGAATTGTTCTTCTGAAGATTTACTTAGAGCTTTAGACAGTGTCTTTGAAAGTAAAATGTTTTATCTTGGAAAAGGTGTAAAAAACAATGTTGTTGAAAACGATGGTTTTCTCGAAAAAATAAAAATTACACGGCGAGAAAAAGAAATTATCATAGAATTAATGAAGGGCAATAACGTACCTCAAATTGCGACTAACCTTTTTATAAGTACCTACACTGTTGAAACCCACAAAAAAAATATTTTTAAAAAACTAGATGTTCATAACTCCATAGATTTGATAAAGCTTGTGAATGAAAAACAACTACTTTCATAGACGTATTTTAATCCTTTTGATTTTGAATTTCGGATACCATTTGAGTTCAATAGCTCAACAAGTAGACACTCTTAATGTAAATTCAAATTTTCAAAACGTAAATCTCAAAACATTTGCGAAAATAAATGGAGAACAATCAGTCGATGAGCGCTCCTATTTCTATTTCGGTTTTAACAATGAGTTAAACACAATTGAGTTTACAATAAGAAATACTGAGAACAAGCCTAAAAATTTGATTCTAGAGTTGTCTAATGCTCTTATAAATGAGATAATTTTATTTAAACATTTTGATGAAACTTTAATTCAACAATATAAAACAGGTATTGATTTTAACGTTTCTAATAAGTCGCTTGAGCATCGCCTTTTTGCTTTCCCTATTCATTTAAAGCCTTTAGAAATTGCATCCTTTCAATTGCAATTGAAGAAGGAACGAGGCAAACCCTTAGTTACATCTGCCTATTTAAAAAGAGAGTCTAGGTTTATTAAACAAAGCTCTATTCAGTTAATTCTAATTGGGTTGTATTATGGTATTAGTATACTATCCGTATTTTTTAGTTTGTTCGTTTTCTATATTTTAAGAAGGTGGCGTTATCTTATTTACGCTTTTTATATTATTTTTCTTGGACTCTTTATAAGTTCTTATACTGGTTTATTTTCACAATTATTTCTTAGTGAATCAGATGTATTTAGCAAATACAAGCATTATGTTTTATTTAGTGAAATTTCGTTATTGTTGTTTGTTATTTTTTCTCAAAAAATCCTAGAAGCTAAAGTCTATATGCCGCAATTAAAAAAGGCTATAGATATTCTATTAATTGCACTTGTCTCCATTAGAATTTTAATTCATTTCGTTTTTACAAACTTATTTGAGCAATACGTTACAGTATTAATGAACCTTTGGTACGCTATTTTTTTAATAATGACAATACTCATTACCATAGAAATTATCTTGTACTTTAAAACCAATTTTAAACGCTCATCATTTTTTGCTATAGCTTATGTGTTTATGATTTCGGGAGTTTGTATAACTATTCTCTATCATAGCTATGGTTTAGTTAATACAATGCTATATGGTTTGCCAATTGTTTTTTACTCCTCATTTTTAGAAATACTATTTTTAACATTTACTGTAATTTTAATGGTGAAAGATATCTATGAGGAGCGCAATTCTTTATCCGAAAAAATAGTAATCGAAGAAAAGAAAAACCTAACGGCTTTTATTAAAGGGGAAGACAATGAACGAATACGGATAAGTAAAGAATTGCACGATAATATTGGAAGTCAATTAAGTTACTTAAAACGTGTTGTTTCAGACAAATTTAAGGACCATGACCTTACCGATGCTATTAATACAATTTGTGATGATGTTAGAAACTTATCCCACGAAATATCACCTTCAGACTTAAAACTCATTGGATTTGAAAATGCTGTTTCAGATTTGGCTACTAATTTATCAGGTCAGACCTCTTTGACAGTAAATTTTAACAGCTATCATTTTCCCCAAAATCTAGAGGAAAACATAGAAATACAACTTTACAGAGTTGTTCAAGAAACGCTCAACAATATTTTAAAACACGCAAAAGCAAAACATATTGATATACAATTAATCGGTCATGATACTTATGCCACTATAAGTATTGAAGATGACGGAAAAGGATTTAATATTAAAACCAACGAAAAAGGACTTGGTTTAAAAAATATAACCTCCAGAATTCATCAAATTAACGGAAAGTTAGAGATTGATTCAAAAATCGATTATGGGACATCTATTCTCATCACAATTCCAAAATAAACAATCTACCTGAACTCTGGTATTGAAGTCCATACAGTCTTGACTTATTTTTACTTCAGAATATAATACTGCTATTAATCAATTATTCTTGAAGTAAAATTGTCAAGATGTATGTTTTAAATTGATTAACAATTATCTTGAGAGAAGAGGCTTTAAGTTAGATTAAAGCCTCTTTGCATTAATCGACATTTTCAAAAAATACCTGAACTCTGGTATTGCCCAAAAGCACCTTGTTGATGTAGTTTTACACTAATCAATTTAAAACCATACATTATGAAAACAAAACTATTATTTCCGTTAATTCTATTAGTTTCAATCCACTTGTCCGCCCAACAAAATATTTGGACGGGAACAATAGATGACAAATGGTCTGATGAAAACAATTGGACAGGAACTGTTCCAGCACCTTCAGATGATGTGCTAATTCCGTCTGGGTTTGTGGTAACATTAGACACACCAGCAAACATATTATCTATTGAAGTTCAAGGCAACTCAGTATTAAATGTTACATCTTCTCTAATCATTGCTAACCCTTCTGAATTTGAGGATAATGTTGTGGTAAATTGGGTCTCGGGCGATTTACATGGCGGAGGTACACTACTAAATAGCGGCACCATAAATATGTCGTATTTCTCATTTGATTTATCCGGATCTACAGAACTGAATAACCCTGGAACCATAAATATGGTAGGTGGTGCGATTGGAATAAGCTCTGATAGTGTCCTTAATAATTCTGGAACTGGTATTATTGATTTTAAAACTAATGGTAGTCAATTCGGCGCTTCATCAGGTGATTTAATCAATCAAGGAACCATAAAAACATCGTTTCCAAATCCAACAGACCAAGGCTTTATTGCCTGCGATATTATAAATCAAGATGGTATATTTCAAATTGATACTGGTATATTAAATCTAAATAATACAGATGTAAATTTAATGGGTGCAGAATTTAATGTGTCTGCTGGTGCTACATTAAACTTAAATAGTCCCATGGATGTTTTGGGAGTTCTTACAGGCATTGTTTATGGAGATTTAAATTGGAACGGAGATATTTTTGTGACTTCTACGGCTGTTTTTAACTTTTCTGGAAATAATATTATCAATTGGATTAATGGTAATTTAGATGGTGGTGGAACATTAACAAATTTGTCTATAATGGACAAAAAAGGTGGTGCTCTAACAACAATCAAAAATGCCACTACTTTAGATAATGAAGGTGAAATACGATTTACTACAGGAACTGATGTGGTGCTGAGTGCTGGCTCTGTATTAAATAATAATGCTTCTGGACTAATTGACATAAAAACAGATGGAGCAGAAATTAGAAGCACAGGAAGCACTCCCAACCTATTCAATAATTCTGGCTTAATAAAAACCTCTTTTCCCGATACGGATGATCAATCAATTATATGGGCACAGCTTAATGAGCTTGGAGGCACAATTCAAGTAGATATAGGTACATTGAGTTTAAACAATGCAAACACCACATTAGCAAACACTGTTATAAATGTAGCCTCAGGATCTAAGTTGCAATGGCTTATGCCCATAGCAATAACAGGTAGCTTAACGGGAATCAATGATGGTTTAATTGTTTGGGATGATCCATTAATTGTTAATTCTTCTGCCGCCTTCGACTTTTCTGGAAGTGGAGTCGTTGACTGGAAATCTGGCAACTTAGATGGTGGTGGTGTACTAACTAATTTAAATACCATTACAAAATCAACAGGCATTAGTTCTAGCATTCTTGGAGCTACGACATTAAATAATGAAAGTGTTTTGCAGTTGACAGGAGCTAGCGATATTCTTATCGGAACTGGTTCTACTATTAATAACAACTCAACAGGAATCATCACTTTTCAATCTACAGGGTCTGCAATAGGCACAACTGGAACAGCCCCTAATGTTTTAAATAATTTTGGAATAATTAGTCGGAATGTACCAGCAGGATTTCCAACTATTAGTGCTACAACTAACAATTATGGAGTCATAGAAGCTGCATCAGATAGTTTTATCTTTTCTGGGGTATTAAATAACGAAATTTCTGGTATCATTAAAGGAACTGGGGTTATAGAATTACCTTCGGCCGGAAATTTCACTAACAATGGTACTTTTGGGCCTGGAGCATCACCAGGTACATTGACGCTTATTGGTGATTATCCCTCAACAGCAAATTCGGTTTTAGAGATTGAATTGAATGGTTTAATTCAAGGTGTAGAACACGACTTATTAGCCATAGATGGTAGCGCCGATTTAGAAGGAGATTTAAATGTTGTATTAGGGTTTAGTCCTGAAGTGGATGATGAGTTCGTAATATTAACCACCTCTAATACTATAAATAGCTGCAATTTACCAACTACAATTACATCGTCCTTTGGTGGAACTGATTACGAATTTAACGTAGTGTGTAGAAATAATAATGAGCTAGTTCTTATAACTACAGAAACACTAGGTATTGGATCTGTTGAAGTAGATTTATCATCAGCAAAATTATACCCAAACCCAACAAGTGGTTTAGTTTCTTTTTCCCATAAAACTATCACTAAGATTGAAGTGTTTGATATTACAGGAAAGCTTGTTAAACACTCAAAATCCTATTCAATATCAATTCAAGATTTGCAATCTGGCATATATATAGTTAAAGGGATTAATGATGAAAATATTTCAGTCTCAAGAAAACTGATGAAAATCTAAATACAATCAGACCCACTTTCAAAATTTATAATTTGACCTAACATAAAAAAAATGTAGTGTAGACTAACAAGAAAGATTCTACTCAGGTTTAAAAAATTGAGATACTAAAAACAGAAGTTATTAGCTTCTGTTTTTTAAATTTAATCCTCTGAAACCACCTTTTCTACATCAAAAGGTTTACCTAAATAAACCAATTTAAAGCCTTCGGCGATTTTATCTGATTTGGTATGGTGAATCGAAATAATATGAAGTTCTCCTTCATTATCCTTCAGAAATAAAGGAATCATATATCTATCCTTACTCGCCATTTCCATAAGACTTTCATAATGTGCCTTATCGTCTAGTTCAATTTCATGTATGGCTGGATATTTACGAGTCACTTCTGATAAATTAATATAATCATCTGTTGGAGAAAACAAGCCTTCTTCTGGGCTCTTTTCTGGGTTATTCATTTCGTCCGAAGTCACTAATCTATAAGAACCATTTTCACCAAATTCCTTACCGAATTTTTCAATCACATAGGAGTTAATGTCTGAATTGCCAGTCATTGCCATAATGTAACCAACATCATTCAATTCAATATTATCAGAAAGTGTGTCTGAATAGATGTTGGAATTTATGGCGTCAAGTCCTAACTCCTCCGCCTTATCTATGTTATTTTGATTACTGTCTATTAATACAACATGTCTGCCATTATTAACAAGATAATGTCCTAATAATCGTGGCAATTTTGAAGCGCCTACAATTAAAATACCATTAGATTTTGTTAAAAATACACCAACTAATCTCGCGAATAAACGTGCAGTAGTTGCATTTAACAAAACCGTTCCTAAAACGATCATAAATACCAAAGGTGTAATATATTCTGCACCTTCCACTCCATCTCGCATTAGTTTACTTCCAAAAAGGGAAGCAATACCTGCAGCTACAATACCACGTGGACCTACCCAACTTATAAAGAGTTTTTCGTTTAAATTCAGTTTAGAGCCATGAGTGCTTACAAAAACGGCCAATGGCCTAATTATAAAGACAACGATAGCAAAAAGTATGGCGGTTTTCCAAGTGTAAAGCAACAGTAAATCATCAATATTGATATTTGCCGCCAGAAGAATAAATAATATGGATATCAATAATACACTGAGCGATTCCTTAAAGTATAATAGTTCTTTTAGGTTTTCGAGTTTACTGTTTCCCAATACCATTCCCATAACCACAACGGCCAATAAACCAGACTCATGTGCAAATAACTCAGACTCTACAAACACCAATAATACCGTTGACAGCGAGACCACATTCAATAAATAATGAGGTATAAACCCTTTGTTAATTGCAAAAGCCAAAGCATGCGCAAAAGTGAATCCGAAAGTCGTACCAAATAGCACAATTTTACCAAACTCAATAAGCGCAGTTTTTGTAAAGCCACTATCGCCTCCGACACTAATAAATTCAAATACCAAAACGGCAACTAGAGCTCCAATGGGATCAATAAGAATACCTTCCCATTTTAGAACCGTAGAAACATCCTTTTTAAGAGGTATATTCCTTAAAATTGGCGTAATTACCGTCGGTCCAGTTACGATTATTAAACCTGCAAATAAGAAAGATAAATCCCACCTAAGGTCAAAAATATAATAAGCTACAATACCAGATCCTAAAAAAGTAATGGCAGAACCTACGGTTATTAGTTTGGTAATGACTGGTCCTACATTTTTAATTTCCGATTTCCTTAGCGTTAAACCACCTTCAAACAGAATGATACTTATGGCCAAAGACACAAAATAATAAAGACTTTCTCCAGGGAAAAGACCTCTGCCTGGAATTGGTTTTCCATGCTCATCTAAAACAGGTTTTCCTATGGCATCCAATTCTGGCTCAATCCACATTGGCTCTATCCATTTACTACCATCTGCACTTAAAAATTCAGCCGCAATAGGACCAACTAACAACCCTATTAATATTAATGGTAAAATCGCTGGAATTTTAAATTTCCAAGCGACCCATTGTGCTAATATTCCAAGGATAATGATTCCTGCTAATTCTAACATAGAGTTACTTTTTGCGTGAAAATACTAAATTATACTTTTATAAAAGGCTTCAATTGAATTTATAGCACTACAAAGTATCGTTGTAAAAAGTTGAAATAATTATTTTAAGTGTTTTGAGGTTTAACTAACATGGAAATATTGCTGAATTAAAAAGCAAAATTTCATAAAACCTATATTATTGTTATTCATTTTTAGAGTCTTCTTTTTCTTCAGATTGATAATAAACACGTTTTAAGCTCTTTTTCAATATTGTAAAACGATAGACGCCTATTATAAAAAATATAACACTAAAAATTAGTGCCGTTAGTGCTAGATATTCAAAATTGGCAAACTCTTTTAATTGAAACAGGGCAATGGCGCCCAATAATAAATACAGAGACGAACGAATGTAAGACAAAAGCGTACGTTCATTAGCCAAACGTGTGCGCTCTATGGCCAAATAGTCTCTTAAAATAACTTCTTGATCAGGTTTAAAATCGCGACCAAAACGCAAGAGTTTTATCTTCTTTATTTTTAACGGTGACTTTACGATTCGTTTCATTGCTCATGCTTTTTATCTACCTAAAAGTAATTATTTTTTAGAACATGAAGGCATTTATGGGTTTCAGATTTTAACAAATACAAAACCTTCAAACGAATTTTATAGATAAGATAATGCCGTTCTTTTTTGTTAA
Organism: Winogradskyella schleiferi; assembly: GCF_013394655.1. NCBI lineage: Bacteria > Pseudomonadati > Bacteroidota > Flavobacteriia > Flavobacteriales > Flavobacteriaceae > Winogradskyella > Winogradskyella schleiferi. The sequence goes on along the minus strand of NZ_CP053351.1, from coordinate 4,351,742 downwards.
AAATCCTCTAATTTATTGGGACTAACAACAATTAGTTTAAAGCTTTTAGTAATTTGCAAGACTTTTTAAAAATTTCGAAAATGCAGTTATATCCTATTCAATCTGGAAACTTTAAACTCGATGGTGGTGCCATGTTTGGCGTGGTACCGAAATCGCTATGGCAACGCACCAATCCTGCGGATAATAACAATATGATTGACATTGCGGCACGTTGTTTGTTAATCGAAGATGGCGATCGTCTCATTTTGATTGATACCGGAATGGGAAATAAACAAAGCGATAAATTTTATGGCTATTACTTTCTTTACGGAGATGATAGTATTGATAAATCTTTAGAATCGCACGGATTTCATCGAGATGATATTACAGATGTATTTATGACACATCTTCATTTTGACCATTGTGGAGGTAGTATTCAATGGAACAAAAACCGAACCGGTTACGAACCCGCCTTTAAAAACGCTCATTTTTGGAGCAATAAAGACCATTGGAAATGGGCAACAGAACCCAACCGAAGAGAAGCTGCGTCCTTCTTAAAAGAAAATATATTACCAATGGAAGAAAGTGGGCAATTGAAGTTTACGGACGTCCCTGAGCAACATATTTTAAAAAATTCAGCTTTAGGATTCGACATTTTCTTTGCCAATGGCCATACCGACAAACAGATGATTCCGATGATACAATACAAAGGTAAAACCATTTGTTTTATGGCCGATTTGCTACCAACCGTGGGCCATTTACCATTACCATTTGTGATGGGTTATGACACCAGACCATTATTAACACTCGATGAAAAAGAGTCGTTTCTGAATATGGCAGCTGATCAAAATTTTTATCTCTTTTTAGAGCATGATGCACACAACGAAATTATAACCGTTAAGCATACCGAAAAAGGAGTAAGGCTTAATGAAACCTTTACAACAAAAAACCTATTTAAATAAAGAATAAAAACAACAAGAAGAAATGAAATTAAATCAAAGATTAATAGCCTATCTCGTAGTTGCAGGTACATTATTTTTGGGATGTGGTAGCACTGGAGAAATTCTTTCTACTCCAATTGAAAATATAGATACATCACCTCTAAAAGTGACCGATTTAACAGATGCGGAAACCAAAAATTGGGGACATTTAGACCTTGTTAAAGACACTATTCCTGGAATGAGTGTGGATAAGGCTTATACTGAAATCATTAAAAACAAAAAAGGAGAAAAAGTCATCGTTGCCGTTATAGATTCTGGTATTGACATTGACCACGAAGATTTAGATGGCGTGATTTGGACCAATAAAGACGAAAAGCCCAACAACGGTATAGATGATGATAAAAATGGCTATGTAGATGATATGCATGGTTGGAATTTCTTAGGAGATGGTTATGACGAGCAACTGGAATACGTGCGTATTTTAGCTTCTGGAGATAAAACGAATCCAAATTATGAAGCTGCCAAAGCAAAATATGAAGAAGAATATCAATTGTGGATAAGTCGCAAAACGCAATACGATCAAATTGCTCAGGTGATCAATAAAGCAGATGAAACCTTAAGCCAACATCTTGGAAAAAAAGAGTATACCACTAAAGAGGTAAATGCTATAAAAACAGAAGATCAAAATCTGGCTCAAGCGGTTCAAATTGCTCAAAATGTAAATGCCAACGGTTCAAGTTTAGCAGAGGCTTCGGAAGAAATCAATGATATATTAGTACAAATTAATGAGCGTTTAAACTATAACTTAAACAAAGACTTTTC
>NZ_CP053351.1:1500000-1637500 GCF_013394655.1 Winogradskyella schleiferi | reverse complement strand
AAATGCTGCTAAGGATAAAGATTTAAATTTTGTTGTTGAACCAGGTGAAGCTGCTTTTTATGGCCCAAAATTAGACTTTATGGTTAAAGATGCACTAGGTAGACAATGGCAATTAGGAACAATCCAAGTTGATTATAACTTGCCAGAGCGTTTTGACCTATCTTACAAAGGCAGTGATAATGAGATGCACAGACCTGTTATGATCCATAGAGCTCCTTTTGGAAGTATGGAACGTTTTATTGCTATTTTGTTAGAACATACTGGTGGAAATTTCCCACTTTGGTTGATGCCAGAACAAGCAATTATACTCTCAATAAGTGAGAAATATGAAAAATACGCGGAAAAAGTTTTAAATGTGCTAGAAAATGACGAAATTCGCGCCCTTACAGACAACAGGAATGAAACTGTAGGTAAGAAAATTCGTGAAGCTGAAATGCAAAAGTTTCCGTTTATGATTATTGTCGGTGAGCAGGAAGAAAAAGATAGTACAATAACTGTGCGTGAACATGGTGGTGAAGACCTTGGCACAATTACTGTAGAAGACTTTATCAAAATAGTAAAAGATAGAATTAATAAGAGTTTAAAAACTTTTAAATAATATAAGTTTAATTTAAAATACAGAAGCCATAGCAATACGTAGAAACAGAAAGAATTATACCAGAAGAGCATCTCAAGAAGATAAGCATCGTATAAATTCTAAAATCAGATCTGAAGAAGTAAGACTTGTCGGAGATAATGTCGAAATAGGTATATATCCTATTAAAAAAGCTTTATCCATAGCCGATGAACAAGGTTTAGATCTTGTAGAGATATCGCCAAATGCGAAGCCTCCTGTTTGTAAAGTTATGGATTATAAAAAATTCCTTTACGAACAGAAAAAAAGAGAAAAAGCTTTAAAAGCCAAAGCTACTAAAGTAGTTGTTAAAGAAATTCGATTTGGTCCTCAAACCGATGATCATGATTACGAATTTAAAAAGAAACATGCTGAGAAGTTTTTAAAGGATGGTGCAAAGTTAAAAGCTTTTGTATTCTTTAAAGGTAGATCTATTGTTTTTAAAGAACAAGGTCAAATCTTATTGTTAAGGTTGGCCCAAGATCTTGAAGAATACGGAAAGGTAGAACAGATGCCAAAGCTTGAAGGAAAGCGAATGATTATGTTCATTGCACCTAAGAAAAATTAGAACAGAGACGCTAAAACTTCTAGACAAACTATAGTGAGCTATCTGGATAGTATATAAAAGATACTGAACCGAGTTCAGCAATAAAAAATAAGCGAAACGTAAATATAAAAGAGGAGAAAATGCCTAAAATGAAAACAAAATCGAGTGCTAAGAAACGTTTTAAACTAACTGGCACTGGTAAGATTAAGAGAAAGCACGCTTTTAAGAGTCATATATTGACGAAAAAATCTAAAAAGCGTAAGCTAAGATTGACTCATGATGCTCTAGTACATAAAGCAGATGAGGACAATATTAAAACGATGTTACGATTAAAGTAATAAAGTTTTATTCGGTTAAAACAATTTATAAACCCTGGAGTTAGGCAAAATAATTTAGCAAGTGTCAATATATAGGCCGCCTACTACAAAAAACAATTAAAAGAAATGCCAAGATCAGTAAATTCAGTAGCAAAAAGAGCCAGAAGAAAAAAGGTTCTTAAGCAAGCAAAAGGTTACTTCGGAAGACGTAAAAACGTTTGGACAGTAGCAAAAAATGCGGTTGACAAAGCGATGCAATATTCGTACAGAGATCGTAGAAACAAAAAGAGAACATTTCGTTCGTTATGGATTATGCGTATTAACGCAGGTGCAAGACAGCACGGAATGAGCTATTCAAAATTTATGGGAGGATTAAAAGCGAACAATATTGACTTGAACCGTAAGGTACTTGCCGATTTAGCAATGAACCACCCTGAAGCTTTTGAAGCCATAGTAAACAAAGTAAAATAAGGCTTTTAGCCAAATTAATAACAACATTTCGCTTATAAAATCCGGTTCTCCCGATACCTATCGGGATTGAATCGGATTTTTTATTTGAATAATTCTGAACCCATAAAATTAAAATATGAAGGATATAAAACTGGTCGTAACCGATATGGATGGAACATTGCTCAATTCCAATCATGCAGTGAGTTCTCGTTTTTTTGAAGTCTTTAAACAATTACAAATACAAAAAATTCAATTTGTTGCAGCAAGTGGCAGACCGTATTATAGTATTGTTGAAAAGCTACAATCCGTAAAAGATGACATTATCATTGTAGCTGAAAATGGAGGGTTGGTTATGGAACATAATAAGGTAATGCTTTCTAACATTATTAAATCAGATAGATTGTTAGAGCTATATACTTTGGTCACCAATATTGAAGACACCTACCCTATTTTCTGCACCAAACATCAAGCATTTATTCTCAGAGCCTCCGAAGAAATGATAAAGATTTTTTCTGAATATTACTCAGTATATACCGTTATTGACACTTTCGAAGAAATAAAAGATGATGTCATCAAAATAGCTTTGTATCATACGACCAATTCTGAAGCCCATATTTTTCCCTATGTAAAACATCTAAAACCTGAGCTCAATGTTGTTGTTTCAGGAAATCATTGGGTCGATATTTCTGAAGCCATTACCAATAAAGGTCATGCCATTCAGTTTTTACAAAAACATCTTAATATAAAACCTTCAGAAACTTTGGTTTTTGGCGATTATAATAATGATCTAGAAATGCTAAAATGTGCTAAATACAGTTATGCCATGGCAAATGCACACGACGATGTAAAGGCAATTGCGAACTTTGAAACTAAGTCTAATGATAATTTTGGTGTAGAAATTGTTCTAGAAAACCTAATTACCGAAAGCTGTAAGGACTAACTGTCTTCCTCCTGCTCTATTTCTGTGTTCACAAAGATAAATACCCTGCCAAATTCCGAGATTTAACTTGCCGTTTGTAATTGGTATTTGAACTGATGTTCCCATTAACGCAGCCTTTATATGCGCTGGCATATCGTCTGAACCTTCGAAGGTATGCTTGTAGTAGACTTGATTTTCTGGTACCATTTTATTAATATGACTTTCAAAATCCAGTCTTACCGTTGGGTCAGCATTTTCGTTTATCGTTAGACTTGCTGACGTATGTTTTATAAATACCTGTAATTGTCCGATTTTAATTTGGTTAATTTCAGGAATAGCGTTCAATACTTCAGAAGTAATTAGATGAAAACCTCTTGACATTGCTTGAAGTTTGATTTCGTTTTGAAAGAATTTCATTTTGATTCGTCTTTTCTGTTATTGCAAATTGAACTCGTTTAAACTCCAAAAATATTTCCAATCATATGATTTTATTGGATATCTAAATCTTGTGAATAGCGAACAATTTCAGAGATTCTGTTTTACCATCCAATACTTCATTACCTAATGAAACTGCTTCATACCTTTTTCTCAAATTTACCTTAGATAAGAATTCATCAGAAATCAATAGCGATAGGTCATATTCGTTGCATTGCTCTTGTATGCGTGAAGTTGTGTTAATGACATCGCCATGATAAGCCAACTCCTTCTTTATGGTACCTACTTCTGCAATTATAATTTTTCCTGAATGGATTCCAGCTTTAAATTCTGGTACTACACCATATTTCTTCATGTAATATTTTGAATGTTTTTTAAGCTTATAATCATATTCAAAAAACAAGTCTATACAGTTTATATTCTTTATTGTTTTTTTCTTCAAGTTCCAAGTCAAAACAGCTTCATCTCCAACATATTGATAAATCTCTGCGCCATACTTACCTACAATTCTATTGAGATAATAAAAACAATCTTGAATAAACTGACTATATTTTAAATGCCCTAAATCTTCAGCAATTGTTGTAGAAGATTTCAAATCCAAAAACATGAGTACACGTTCTACTTCCCTAGGCTTTCTGTAGCGACCCAAAAGCATATTGAAAATTACCCCTTTACCAAATTTATTATTCGCAATTCGAAAAAACGAAAACAATAAAGAGCATAACATAAAATAACCCGTGACCATCCAAAATATTTTGTTCGATTTCCACCAGAGTCTTTCGTTGGGAAAATCTACTTGGATATATACTTCTGCTAAACTCGCAATAAAAGTTAAAGAGAATATTAAGAAAATTAGATAAAAAGCGGATTTTACAAGAAGCACAACCCAGAGATATAACCTTTTAGAGAAATATTTATCGAAAAAATACTCTACTATGGTGTACACAACAGCAACCATAACACCAAGTACTACTCCAAAAATCAGATATTGAGAAGCAGTTACTATTTCTGTAAGATTTTCAGTTTTTACCTGTTCTTGATTTCTTCCAAAATAGCGTATGAGGATAAATGCAGAAAACGCAAACGACCAAAACAGAATCGAATAGAATAAAAGTCGGAAAAATTGTTTTATTTCGAATTTCAAAATCGTTTAGTCTTCTAATTTATTCTTTTATTTCATCAATAGCCAACTTAAATTCTGCCCAATTGATAAGTTGATCACCATCTTTATCATAGCCTTCTATAAGTTTCCTAGAAATCAAACCTCGAACAAAACCACTGATTTCAGCTTGTTTCAGAAGTTTTGCTATTTCATCTTTACTCAACTTCCCATCGCCATCTTTATCAAAAAAGGCAAAAGCCTCTTCAGGTGTTTTAAAATGATTGGTAATTAAAATTTGGATTTTATTGAGAATGGTTTCTTTTGTTAGCATGATATAGTAATTTTATAATTTAAGATATGAAAAAATAATCAATATCGATATTAAAGATCAGGTCTTCTGCTTCTTCTTTTTAGCTGCTGGGAACAACACATTATTCAATATTAAGCGATAACCAGGCGATGTTGGGTGCAAGTCCAACTCTGTTTTTGGGTCTCCTACTCTGTGGGTATAATCTTCAGGGTCATGACCTCCATAAAACGTAAAAAACCCTTTGCCTTTAATGCCATGAATATACTTGGCTTCATTGTTTGTTCGATTTTCTCCCATTACCAATACGTTGGATTTTATCTCTTCTCTGGTAAACGATGTGGTTTGTCCCATGAATCCTTTCACCAATGCGGTATGATTTTGAGTCAACATGGTTGGAATTGGATCCCATTTTGCTGAATATTCCATCAAAGAAAAATAATCTGTTGTCTTTGGAATTCTTCGTTTTTGGGTCATATCAATAGACGAAAACTCATAAACGTTTGGGCTGCGTTCCAAAACATAATCCTTGAAAGCAAAAGTATTGGAGTAATCTATTTTATTCTGATAGCCTGGATCACTTCCGTCTCCATCAAACATCGGCTCGCAAATGTCTACACCTTCGGCAGACAGCGCAATATCAAAACTATCTGTTGCAGAACACATGGCAAACATAAATCCGCCACCAACAACATAGTCTCTAATTTTGAGTGCTACAGCTAATTTCTCATCGGAAACTTTATCATAACCCAAACGTTTTGCCAATACTTCAGCATTTTTCTTTTCTTCAATATACCAAGCTGCAGAACGGTAGGCTCTATAGAACTTCCCGTATTGGCCTGTAAAATCCTCGTGATGTAAGTGCAACCAATCATAAAGCAATAATTCATCTTTCAAAACTTCTTCGTCATATATTGTTTCATACGGAATCTCAGCATACGTCAACACCATGGTTACCGCATCGTCCCAAGGTTGTTTTCCATATGGTGTATAAACGGCAATTTTTGGCGCTTTTTCTAAAACCACCGCTTCCTGATTCACGGAAGGACTGGCAATATCATCTAATATTTGAGCCGCTTTAGAATCTGAAATTATCTCAAAAGACACACCTCGTATTTGGCATTCACGTTGAATGATTTCGGCATCGGGCAACAGAAATGAGCCACCTCTATAATTGAGCAACCACTTTACTTTCAGTTCTCGTTCTAAGGTCCAATATGTGACTCCATAAGCTTTCAAATGATTTTTTTGGGTTTCTGCATCCATTGGAATAAGAATATAGGATGCATAAACATTAGCACTTAAGAAGAGTGTTAATAATATAAGGGCAATTTTTTTCAAGTTCATCAATTTAAAACGAAATATAAGTAATTTTTAGTCTTTGAAGGCTGAATTTAATATTCTTTTAAGACCTAAAAACAACTTTATCAATTGGTTGATAAATCAAGGTGAAAACGAATATAAGGTGATTAAAATTGAACTTCTATTATGAATTTCAATAATGCACTTGAATTAAACTGAAGTACTTCGTTTGAATTAATTCAAGAATGTGGAAGAAAGTTAAATTGAAAATTTTAAAAGCGTATTATAATGTGGAATACTCTCTTCTAGGAGTGGAATTAGATGCTCTGGAAATGGGTCACCTTTTGCTTTATACTTAATAAAACCACTAGATTTATGGACATTATCATACCAATACTTAGCCCAAACACCATCTTCTTTCCGTTGTTGTGGATGCCAAGATAACATGTTTTTATCGAATGAAATTTCTATAAATTCACACAATTTCTCAAGGATTTGTTCTGGGTTTAACAATACGTTTTTAGAATCTAAAACCGCGAATTGAATGCCTTGAGCTTTGAAATAATTGACTAGCTCTACATGAAGTGCATATCCAACATCGTGCAGCGAAGGATTTTTAATAACCTTATCAAAAGAAGGCAACATTTCTTTAGGGTTTCTAGTTAGAATAATATTGATGGTGTTTTTCATAAAATCGCGCTTTAAACCCAATAAATGATGTGTCATATGTTTGAAAAATAATACAGGCTTTTCACATGTATTTAGCATCATATCTACCACTTTTTCTCCGTCATTTTCCATGGTATCCAAAATAGCTTCAGATCCTGGATGGTATTTGTGGGCTTCAGGATGATTTTTTAAATAGTAGGCATATAAAGGTTCATCAAAAACTTTGGTATCATTTCTTTGGGCGAAGGCATACATTAAGGCTGTGGAGATATTCCGTGGACCAGACCATAAACAAATACGTTTTATGTTATCCATTATTTACCGTATTTTCTATTAATGCTTCATAAAGTCCATTAAGTTTCCGCGTTGTTTTTCCATAATTTCCTTCGCCAATTTGTCGTCCATCGATTTTGGTTACTGGTGTTAAACCTCCAAATGTCCCTGTAACAAAAGCTTCGTCTGCTCCATAAACATCAAATAGAGAAAAGTCCTTTTCAAAACATGGTATATTATTCGTGTTACATACCTCTATGACTTTGGCTCTGGTAATGCCATTCATACAATATTTACTTGTGGACGTCCAAACCTCACCTTTATTTACGATAAAAAAATTAGTCGCATTACAGGTGGAAACAAACCCATGAATATCCAACATTAATGCTTCGTCTGCACCAGCTTGAATGGCCTGAATCAAGGCTTGAACTTCATGGAGTTTGCTATGACAATTTAATCTTGGGTCTAAGTAATCTGGCGAACCCCTTCTAATAGTGCTGGTAAAAAGTGTAATTCCTTTTTCTTTTGAATCCGTTGAAGCAGTTTTATACTCAGGAATAATTACCACATTAGGTCCGGAAATCGTTAATCTTGGATCTTGCGAGGGCGTTTTTTTAATACCACGTGTTATCATGATCCTCACATGTACTCCGTCGTTCATATTGTTCGCATTCAGTGTCTTCCAAACTTTGGTCTTTAATTCTTCTTTGGTAAATGGTAAATGCATTCCAACAGTTGCTGCGGCACTCCATAACCTATTAAAATGATCATCCAAAAATACTAATTCACCATGATGTAAGCGCAAGGCTTCCCAAATACCATCACCCACTAAATATCCACTATCAAAAACAGAAATTTTAGCCTCGTTTCTTGGAAATAATTGGTCGTTAATTGAAATAAGAATATCGTTATTTCTAGAATCTTCTAGAGCATTATGCGTACCGTGAACCATTTTTGTGAAATTTAATAAAAGACATAAGATCGCTTCGCTTTTAGAACAAAGAACCAAGACCTGATTCTTACTGTCTGACCAGCATATTTGCAATAAAATTGAGATTTATGAATCTCAATTTTATTTAGTCGGGCCTTTAATCTAAACTAGAAAGATACTTAAAAATATAATGCCTTGAAATAAATAAGACAATTAGTCTAATGCGGTTTCACTACCGGAAAGTAAACTGGCAATTATTCTGGTGCCTTCAAACTGTTCTAAGATAATTTTGATGAAAACGGTTATCGGAATGGCCATAATCAATCCAGGAATTCCCCAAAGAAAGCCCCAAAACATAAGCATTACCAATACTGCAATAACATTTATAGAAAATGATTTGCCCATAAAAATCGGTTCTAAAATAGCTCCAAATGTGACTTGAACCATTGAGATTGCAAAAATGAAAAAGAACAACGTACTCGTTGGGTCTAATTCAACAAAAGCAAAAATTGATAATAATATAACCGAAATAAAGGACCCTACCATTTGAACAAAGTTGATGGCGAAGGCAAATAAGCCCCAAAAAATAGGGAAGCTTACATCAAAGAACACACACATAAGTCCTGTAAAAATACCAGTTAACGCACTGACCAAAAACTTCACTTTTATAAACTTAATCAGGTCTTTTTCAATTTTCATAAAGGTTTTAACAGAGGTGTGTTTACGTTTTAATAAGGTATTGTTCATCAATTTCTGAACATTAATTGATTCTGCCAACCAAAGTACCACGAAGAAAACTGTCATTAACAAAGACGTTAAGAACGAATTTAAGAATCCAAGTGTTGACCCTAATTTATCTTTTTGAAAAAACTGTCCTAAAAAACCATGTTCTTGCTCAAACTCAATCCCAAAGTTATCCAGTAAGTAGATTTTTAAATCTGATAATTTTAATTCTGCTTTGGATAAAAACTCCGTATTATTTGCCAGTATTTGTTTGCTTGATAATTGTACAAGTTCAATGCCCAACTTTAGTCCTAGAGTTACCAATAGTAGAACAATAATAATACTAATAAATTTTGGCACTCTTCTACGTCCCAACCATCGCATCAAGGGTAAAAACAATAAGGCGATAAACATTGAAAAGATCAATGGAATAAATATAAAAGACAAGATCTTTAGCAAATAAAATACTAAAGGAACTACAATAATTAACAACAAAACATTTGTTGTACGTCTTTGATCTAACATTAGGCAATTTGGTTTTTAACTAACTAAGCGTGCAAAGATAAGTTAAAAAACCATTTTCAATTACTTAAAAAGCTGTTAAAAAGGAACGCCATCATCCTCGGGTCCATCAAAGGCGTCGGAAGGTGACGGGAAATTATCTGGTTTGAAGGTATTGTCGTTAGCCGCTGCATTCATTTTTGAGTGAAATTCGCCAAAAGGTGTATCAAAATCATCCAAATTATCGAACTTACCTAAGTGTCCAATAAACTTCAATCTAATGTTTTCCAAACCACCATTTCTGTGTTTGGCGACGATGAATTCCCCTTGCCCTTCGGTTGGCGAACGCTCTTCATCATCCCATTCGTCAATCTTATAATATTCCGGTCTGTAGATAAAGGAAACGATATCGGCATCTTGCTCAATGGCACCAGATTCACGTAAATCAGATAATAAAGGACGTTTACTTCCGCCTCGTGTTTCTACCGCACGTGATAACTGTGACAAGGCAATTACAGGAAGATTCAACTCTTTTGCTAATGCTTTTAGGTTACGGGAAATCATGGAAATTTCCTGTTCACGATTACCACCTTTCTGACTTCCTCCTGCCGTCATTAGTTGCAAATAATCAATCATTATCATCTTAATACCAAATTGTGATGCCAAACGACGTGCTTTTGCTCGTAAATCGAAAATGGAAAGTGATGGTGTATCATCAATAAACAATGGCGCTTTTTCCAAAGTTTTTACTTTTACATTAAGCTGTTCCCATTCATGCTTTTCTAGTTTTCCAGTTCTCAATTTTTCTGAAGACAGACCAGTTTCACTTGAAATTAAACGGGTTATTAACTGTACTGAAGACATTTCCAGTGAAAAGAAAGCTACAGGAATATTACTATTTACAGCCACATTACGTGCCATGGTAAGTGTAAATGCGGTTTTACCCATACCAGGACGTGCGGCAATAATCACTAAATCTGAAGGTTGCCAACCAGAAGTCAGTTTATCGAGTTTATCAAAACCTGAAGGGATACCACTCATGCCCTCTTTGTTTGAAATTTCCTCAATTTTCTTCTTCGCTTGAATTACCAAACTCTGGGCAGATTCCGTAGATTTTTTAACGTTACCTTGGGTAACCTCATATAATTTGGCTTCAGCTGTATCTAAAAGATCGAAAACGTCTCTTGTTTCGTCATAAGCTTCTTCAATAATTTCGTTTGAAATTTTGATTAAACTTCGTTGAATATATTTCTGAAGAATAATACGTGCATGAAACTCAATATGTGCCGAAGAAGAGACTCGTTGGGTTAAGGAAATAAGATAAAAATCGCCTCCAACCATATCGAGTTTTTCATCTTTCTTTAATTGGCTAGAAACGGTTAATAAGTCAACTGGTTCACTGTTTTCAAATAATTTGAAAATTGCTTCAAAGATGTTTTTATGTGCTTCTTTGTAGAAAGCATCTGCACTCAAGATGTCAATTACTTCATCAACTCCTTTTTTATCAATCATCATTGCACCAAGTACAACTTCCTCTAAATCAATTGCTTGAGGTGGTATTTTTCCTTTTTCTAAGTTGATAATAGTACTTTTATCCACTTTGTAGCCTTGTACTGGATTTGGTTGTTTCATAGTTTACAAAAGTAGTTAATTAGAATCGAGGAAATGCGTCAGACTGTTTTTCAATCTTAACAGGTCTTCAACAATTTAACTGTTAATAACTCTGATTTATTGTTAATAGCGCTAAAAAAAACCGAAGCTTAGACTTCAGTTTTTTATAGTTCCGTATGTTTAGTGGATTTAGTCTTTATAGACTCCCATATTATCGTATTTTTCCATCCGTTGAATCACTAAATCTTTTGGTGATAAGTTTTTAAGCTCTTCATAAGCCTTGACAATGGCATCACTTACAGCCGAAAATGTTTTATCTCTATCTGTATGTGCGCCACCAAGTGGTTCTTTAATAATTGAATCGACAAGCTTCATCCGTTTCATGTCTTTAGCCGTTAGTTTTAAGGCTTCAGCAGCTTGTTCCTTGTATTCCCAGCTTCTCCATAAAATAGAAGAACAGGATTCTGGCGAAATAACCGAATACCATGTATTCTCTAACATCATAACGCGGTCACCTACTCCAATACCTAAGGCTCCACCAGACGCACCTTCTCCGATAATAACAGTGATAATTGGCACTTTAAGTCGCGCCATTTCTAAGATATTTCTCGCAATGGCTTCTCCTTGGCCACGTTCTTCAGCTTCTAAACCAGGATATGCACCAGGCGTATCAATTAAAGTAACCACAGGTATTCCGAATTTCTCGGCCGACTTCATTAAACGTAATGCTTTACGATAGCCTTCTGGATTAGACATTCCGAAATTCCGATACTGCCTTGTTTTGGTATTATAGCCTTTTTGCTGACCAATAAACATATACGATTGGTCGCCAATTTTTCCTAAACCGCCTATCATGGCTTTGTCGTCTTTTACATTTCGGTCGCCGTGTAATTCCAAAAACGTATCACCACAGATTGCTTTAATATGATCTAGAGTATAAGGTCTGTTTGGATGACGAGACAACTGAACACGTTGCCAAGCCGTAAGATTCTTATAGATATCTTTTTTAGTTGCTGCTAATTTTTTCTCAATCTGTTTACAGGTTTCTGTAACATCAACGTCACTTTCCTTTCCTATAATCTGACATTTATCGAGCTGATCTTCCAGCTCTTTTATGGGTAATTCAAACTCTAAGTATTCCATACAATTTGAAGTTAGTTTATTGTTTTAGTTAGTTAGGCAAATATAAAAACTTTAATTGGTAATTTGACCTGTTTTACGTTTTCTCCGTTTATAGTTTTTAAAAATGGCATCCATCAATACCGTAACCAAAACCAAAATAGCACCTAAATAAAATTGTGGCGACATCTTTTCGGTTTCTGGAAAAAGCATCAATGCAATGGCAATACCATAAAGTGGTTCTAGATTATAACTCAAAATTACAGTAAAAGGACTGATATAACGCATCACATGTACAGAACCTATAAAAGCATAGGCTGTACAAACAGATGCCAATATGAATAAATACAGCCAATCTGCATTGGAAAGTGTAAAGAATTCAGCATTAAATGTTTTACCTGAGGCTAAAATAAATACAGTTAAAAACAAAACGCCACTTATAAATTCGTAAAATGAAATTACGGTCGCGCTATGTCTTTCTATAAAACGACCATTGATAACAGCAAACAACGTTGAAAATAATGCTGATAACAAACCTAAAATAATACCATTAATATAGCGTATTTCGCTACTTGTGATTAAAATTACTCCTAACACTACAATAATACCAAAGATAATTTCGTAACCTAAAATACGTCGTTTAAAAAAGAAAGGTTCAATAAAAGAAGCAAAAAACGCCCCTGAAGAAAACATAGCTAAAGCAATAGAAACGTTAGCTTGATTAATGGCTTCAAAAAAAGTGATCCAATGTAAGGCTATAATAACGCCTGCTGCAGAAAATTGCCAAAACGTCCGTCTCGAAATTTTAATATTTAGTCGAATAATTTTGATGTAAATGAACATTAACAAACCTGCCATAGCCATTCTGTACCAAACCAATTCTAAAGCTCCGATTGTAATTAATTCTCCAAGAATAGCAGTGAATCCGGCTATTACTACCAGAAAATGTAAGTGTATATAATGCTTTAGTTTAGCGTTTGGCATTTTGCAGCAGATATACTGCTAAAATACCAAATATTACATTAGGAAACCATACAGCAACAATGGCTGGAAAATTTGACTGTTCAGCCATCACTCCAAAAACTTTGTCAAAGAACACGTAGATCATAGCAATAGAAATACCTAAAGCAAGATTAACACCCATTCCTCCACGTCGTTTGACGGAAGACACTGCCACGGCAATAATTGTTAAAATAAATATGGATACAGGTAAACTCCACTTTTTAAGTTTTACAACCTCATAACGGCCAATATTAGGAGAGCCTCTTCTTTTTTCGGCAGCAATGAATTTCAATAGCTCACCATAAGATTTTGTTTCAGCAGCATACTGCACAGGTGTTAAATCTTCGATTTCAAAAGGTAGATCCATTAATTTTCGACTGTCTTTTTCTACCGTCTCTACCCCATTTTCAAAAGAGCGTTTGAGATAAGTTGTAAGTCTGTACATACTATCCTCTTCGATATAGCGAATGTTGTCAGCAAAAATTTTGTATTTGAGTTCATTACCTTCAAAATGTTCGTAGGTAAATTTATGGCCTGTCTTATTTCTGGGAATGAAATTACTCACATAGATGTAATCATTATCATTTATTTGTTGATAAACATCCCGTGTTTGCTGAATATCCTTATTTTTCTTTAAATATTTGAATTTGAATTCATTAAAGCCTTGACTCGCTATTGGCGCTAAATACATTCCTAAAAACATGGCAAAACCTGCTACTAAAGTTGCACCTATCATATAAGGTCTTAAAAATCTTGAAAATGATGTTCCGGAACTTAAAAACGCAACAATTTCTGTGTTATTCGCCAGTTTAGATGTAAACCAAATCACAGATAAAAATAAAAACAAAGGAAATAAGAGGTTGGCAAAATATACCGTGAAATTCAAGTAGTAAAAACCAACTTCACCAAGTGAAGCATCATTTTCAATCATTCTACCTACCTTCTCTGCTAAATCTACAGTTATTCCGATAGGAACAAACAATAGTAACATCATTAGGAAGGTAAATAAATACCGCTTTAATATGTACCAATCTAGGATTTTCAAAGTTGTTTATTAGTTTGTGGTTTGTGGTTTGTGGTTTATGTTTTGTGAAAATTAAATTCTAGATTGAATTATTGTATAAATTCACACTTCATCCTCATTTTTAATTATTATTCCTTCATTTTTCATTCATTTAGATAACTACAATCGGTTATCCATTTGTTTTACCATTTTCTCTTTCCACGCTCTAAAATCGCCCGCAATAATATGTTTTCTGGCTTCTCTTGTTAACCAAAGGTAAAAACCAAGGTTATGAATAGTTGCAATTTGCTTTCCTAATAATTCATTAACCGTAAACAAATGTCTTAAATAAGCTTTACTATATTCGGTATCAACAAAGGTTATACCCATTTCATCTACAGGTGAAAAATCGTTGGCCCATTTTAAATTCTTGATATTAATTGAGCCATGAGCCGTAAACAACATGCCATTTCTCGCATTACGCGTAGGCATCACGCAATCGAACATATCTACACCTAACGCAATATTTTCCAATATATTGATTGGTGTTCCAACACCCATTAAATAACGCGGTTTGTCCTCTGGGAGAATATTGCAAACCACGTCTGTCATAGCATACATTTCCTCCGCTGGTTCACCAACGGACAGGCCTCCAATGGCATTCCCTTCTGCGCCTGCATTGGCTATATATTCAGCTGATTGCTGTCTTAGATCCTTATAGCAACTGCCCTGAACTATCGGAAAAAATGTTTGTTCATAATCGTATTTAAAAGGTGTCTTTTTCAGATGAGTTAAACAACGCTCTAACCAACGATGCGTCATGTGCATAGAACGTTTGGCGTAATTATAATCGCATGGATAAGGGGTACATTCATCAAAAGCCATGATAATATCTGCACCTATACTGCGCTGAACTTCCATGACATTTTCGGGTGTAAAAACATGATAACTCCCATCGATATGTGATTTGAACTTTACACCTTCTTCCTTAATCTTTCGGTTGGAAGACATCGAATACACTTGGTAACCACCAGAATCGGTTAGAATATTTCTATCCCAATTCATAAATTTATGTAAACCACCAGCTTGTTCTAAAATTGGAGTTTGAGGTCTTAAATAAAGGTGATATGTGTTTCCGAGAATAATATCCGGATTAATATCATTTTTCAACTCTCTTTGGTGCACACCTTTTACGGAAGCCACAGTTCCAACTGGCATAAAAATCGGCGTTTCAATCGTGCCATGATCTGTGGTAATAGTTCCTGCCCTTGCCTTGGTTTCTTTATCGTTTGCTACTCTATTAAATTTCATTAAATCGTTGTCAGACGGCAAATATAAATAACTCTTTAACATTCCTTCTTAAATTAAATTTAAAAAACAATGGGTGGTTATTTTTCGCTATTGTTTATAAAGGATGCGTCCTATACAATTTGGTATTGTTGAGTTGAATTTTTAAAGATTGTTAGCAAATCACGCATTTCGTTAATAAGTGCAGCGCATCAACTTTTGAAAGACCTGTGTAAAAAGTTATTTTTGCAACCTAACTCAGCATTGTGAATAAACAATTCTGACCTTTCCAAAGGAAAGGTAAAACAGTAACCGCGAAAGAAAACTTTCGTGGACATTTTTTATTAAATATAAGAAACAGAACATGCCAAACATTAAAGAATTAGAAGATTTAACAACTCAAGTTCGTAGAGATATATTGCGAATGGTGCACAAGGTCAACTCTGGTCATCCTGGAGGTTCATTAGGATGTGCAGAATTTTTTGTCTCACTTTACCAAGAACTCATGGAGCGCAAGGACGGTTTTGACATGGATGGAATAGGCGAAGATTTATTCTTTTTGTCTAACGGACATATTTCACCAGTATTTTACAGTGTATTGGCACGATCTGGATATTTTCCTGTGGAAGAACTTAACACCTTCCGATTAATTGACTCAAGATTACAAGGTCACCCAACAACACATGAAGGTTTACCAGGCATCAGAATCGCTTCTGGT
This sequence comes from Winogradskyella schleiferi, assembly GCF_013394655.1. NCBI lineage: Bacteria > Pseudomonadati > Bacteroidota > Flavobacteriia > Flavobacteriales > Flavobacteriaceae > Winogradskyella > Winogradskyella schleiferi. The sequence goes on along the minus strand of NZ_CP053351.1, from coordinate 1,621,671 downwards.
TCGTTAGGACAAGGCATGTCTGTTGCCATTGGTGCTGCACAAGCTAAGAAATTGAACAAAGATGACCATTTAATTTATAGTCTTCATGGCGATGGCGAATTACAAGAAGGACAGAATTGGGAAGCCATAATGTATGCTTCTGCAAAAAAAGTGGATAATTTGATTTCCACAGTAGATTTAAACCAGCAACAGATTGATGGCTCAACGGACGATGTTCTGCCAATGGGAAGTATAAGAGCGAAATTCGAAGCTTTTGGTTGGACCGTTTTAGATATTGAAAAAGGTAATGATATAGAGGCTATTCTTAAAGGAATGAAAGAAGCCAAATCCTTGACTGGAAAAGGAAAGCCCGTTTGTGTTTTGCTTCATACCGTAATGGGTAATGGTGTCGATTTTATGATGCACACACATGCTTGGCATGGAAAAGCGCCAAATGACGAGCAATTGGCTACTGGATTAGAACAAAATGCTGAAACTTTAGGAGACTATTAATCCCATCCTAAATCCTTCCCCAAGGGAAGGACCTAAATGATGAAAAAAAACAACTAAAAATATAACCCTTTTAAAGCCCTTCCTCTGGAAGGGTTGGGTAGGCTTATGAAAACATATACATATACAGAAAAGAAAGATACAAGAAGTGGTTTTGGTGCAGGTTTAGCAGAATTAGGTCGTACAAATCCTAATGTGGTAGCCTTGTGCGCGGACTTAATTGGATCTTTGAAGATGAACGAATTTATAGACGAGAATCCCGAGCGTTTTTTCCAAGTCGGTATCGCAGAAGCCAACATGATGGGCATTGCGGCTGGTTTAACTATTGGCGGAAAAATCCCATTTACAGGAACGTTTGCCAATTTCTCTACAGGACGGGTTTATGATCAAATTCGTCAATCTATCGCTTATTCTGGCAAAAATGTGAAAATCTGTGCATCGCACGCTGGACTAACTTTAGGCGAGGATGGTGCGACACATCAAATTCTAGAAGATATCGGATTAATGAAAATGTTGCCAGGTATGGTGGTTATAAATCCTTGTGACTATAACCAAACCAAAGCAGCAACGATAGCTATTGCTGAACACGATGGACCTGTTTATTTAAGATTTGGTCGTCCTTCTGTTCCCAAATTTACGCCAGCAGATCAAAAATTTGAAATAGGTAAAGCGATTAAATTTACAGAAGGTACTGACGTGACTATTGTCGCTACAGGTCATTTGGTGTGGGAAGCTTTAGAAGCATCAAAAACATTAAATGAAGCTGGTATTTCAGCTGAAGTGATTAATATTCACACCATAAAGCCATTAGATGATAAAGCCATTTTAGATTCCGTTGCCAAAACAGGTTGTGTGGTTACAGCCGAAGAACATAATTATTTAGGTGGACTTGGAGAAAGTGTGGCTAGGGTTTTAGCGTTACACCAACCTACTCCACAAGAATTTGTGGCCACCAATGATACTTTTGGTGAATCTGGAACTCCTACACAACTTATGGACAAGTATGGATTAAATAGTGAAGCGATTATTAAGGCTGTTAAAAAAGTACTGAAAAGAAAATAACTTCATTATGGCAGCGTTTTTGATATTAGGAATACTTAATCTTAAAAACGAACATTATGAAAAATTTGAAAAAATCAGTTGCCCTAACTTTAATCTTAGCTTTTATAGGCTTTAGCATTAATGCCCAAACTAAAAGTTCATTCGGTTTTAAAGGCGGTTTAAATTACAGTGCCAATGGAGACTATATTGAGTCGACCAATGTCAACGCGAAAAATCCCGATCGTAACATTGGTTATCATGTTGGTGTGTTTGGAAAAATAGGAGACAAACTTTACTTAAGACCTGAACTTATTTATACAGCTACAAAAAGTGACTACAGCAGCAATGAATTTTCAGTTAAGAAAATTGATGCGCCAGTATTAGTTGGTCTAAGGGTCATTGGTCCTTTGAGTGTTTTTGCAGGACCTTCATTTCAATATATACTAGATACAGAATTTGACGGTATCACTATTGACAATGTTAAAGACGATTTTTCTATAGGACTAAATTTTGGAGTCGGAATTAACTTCAGAAAGATCGGAATCGACCTTAGGTATGAGAGAGGTTTTAGTGACAATGAAGCTACATTTATTAACACCAATTTGGTGACCGTAGGTGAGAGCAGAATTGATACCAGACCAGATCAATTGATCCTAAGTTTGTCAATAGGATTGTAATTTTTATAATATAAAAACAACAAAGCCGCTCAATTAATTGAGCGGCTTTCTTAGTTTAAATTCTTAAATCAATAATTAATTACTGGTTATATTATAATTAATTTCAATGGTTTCGTCTAAATAATCAGGCAAGCCATCATTGTTAGAATCTGCAATAGTTACTGTTTTAAGAGTGATAACACCATCAGTTTCAGTTCTACTTCTTTCAAATTCATTAGCAGCGAGTGTAGGTTCTACTTCACCAATATTTGTATTAATTATATAGGTGTTTGGAATCAATTCGTCAATCGTAAAGACATCATCTCCATCATCATTATTATCAATAAAATTAAATAATGAATCTTCATCTGTATCTTCATCTTCAACTTCTGAGTCTCCATCTAAATCTTCAATATAAGATGGTATCCCGTCATTGTCACTATCAACCGTTTCAAATTGCAGTAATTCAAATTTAAAGATAAGGTTATCATAAGAAGAACCTGTTGCAGTCGATGAAAAATAAGCCAATCCAGAAGGTACAAACATTACCCCTAAACCAAAATTATAATAATTCACATTTCCATTTTCCTGAATATCAAAACCGGTTCCTGCATTAAACGATGGCATTACCAGTTGCCATGCCCTTATAACACCAGATACTGAAACATAATCCGACTGCAAATATAAATCCGCTGGAGTGATGGCAGAATCAAAAACTTCTTCTTCTCCATTAACAACTTCGTTTACAGAGCTTCCTTCGTACCTTACACGTACCAAATCGGTATAATTTGGCGAGTTGCCATCTCCTTGATTTAAATTTAATACGTAATACTCATAGTCCGCTTCCAAATAGGTCACTGTACGCGTTTCTACGGCATCAATAAGTAAGGTGTTATTAGCAGGATCTGGCAATTCTAAATAATTACCATCGTCATCTGTTGGCAATTCAGATAAAATGATATCAGTGTATTCATGATCCGTTCCTGTTTCAAAAAAACTCGAATTGTAATAATGTGTATTCAAATATGCTAGAATTTCAGCATTATCCTCTGCTTGTTGTTCCGTCCTATCGGCTTCAACAAATGGAGTACTACTTTCATCATCATCATCATCATTACAAGAAATAAATACTGTTGTTATAGCCAGTAATAAAAGACTTAATCTTAAAGTTTTAATTTTCATAAATATTCATTTTGTTCATTTGTTACCACCACAGTTAACAGACGAAGTTCATTATTGCTAATTTTTAAGCCGCAAGATACAATAATATAATATTTTTGTACAAATACCATTACCAATTTATAATTACAGGAATAAAATGCCCTTTTTTCATTTCTACTTCAATAATTTCAAATAAGAAATGGTATATTCTATTAACGTAGTTTTTAGTAAATAAGATATGCGAATTGACAAATATTTATGGTGTGTACGATATTACAAAACACGCAGTATAGCCACAAAAGCGTGTAAAAAAGGACAAGTAAAAGTTAATGGTGCAGCCGTTAAGCCCTCAAGGGAAGTTTTTCCTACAGATAAAATTGAACTGAGAAAAGATCAAATCATCTATCAACTTACCGTTAACGATTTACCGCCAAATCGTGTGGGAGCCAAATTAGTAGATCTTTATAGAGTTGATACCACTCCAAAATCTGCCTTTGAAGCTAAAGAGCTTCTTAAATACAGTAAAGATTATTACAGAAAAAAAGGCACTGGAAGACCAACAAAAAAAGATAGACGCGATATTGATGATTTTTATGATGATGAAGAGTAAGTTTTAAAAAAGATAAAAGACCGCTTCGCTTATAGAATCAAGAATCAAGACTAAAAAAGGTTGCCTTGAGAATTATAGTCAAATTGAATTAATTTACAGAAATCAAACGACCCTATTTTAAGAGTAATTAGTAACATGAATGAAATCAACAAGATCTATTGGGAGAACCGCTATAAAACTAACCAAATTGGTTGGAATATTGGTTATGTCTCAACACCACTTAAAACATATTTTGACCAATTAGAAGATAAGTCGTTAAAAATATTAATTCCTGGTGCAGGCAATAGTTATGAAGCCGAATACTTATGGAACAATGGTTTTTTGAACATTTATGTGTTGGATATTGCACAACAACCGTTGGATAATTTAAAAACCCGTGTACCAGATTTTCCTGAATCACAACTTTTACATGCTGATTTTTTTGAACTTAGCGATACTTATGATCTCATTATTGAGCAAACCTTCTTCTGTGCATTAAATCCCAATTTAAGACAAAGTTATGTAGAGCAAATGTACCATTTATTAAAACCTAAAGGGAAGCTTGTTGGTTTGTTCTTTAATTTTGAATTAACTGAGGATGGACCACCATTTGGAGGAAGTCTCGCTGAATATCAATCGCGTTTTGAATCTAAGTTCAACATAAAAGTTTTAGAACCTTCAATAAATTCCATAAAAGAAAGACAAGGTAAAGAACTGTTTTTTATCTTTGAAAGCATATGATGTGTATTTAGAACTCATCTTAATGTGAATAATGTATATCCTAAAATTTAAATTAGTTTTTTAAACTATGGCATTAACGAAGAACACCATTTTAAGTCATAAAGAAATTGAGCATAAAATAAAACGTATAGCTTACCAAATATATGAAAGTAATGTTGATGAAACAGAACTTATAATTGCTGGTATTGAGAACAATGGCTTTTTATTAGCGAAAAAAATCAAGTCGAATTTAGATAAAATTTCCAGTATAGAATCTACATTGTGTAAAGTAACCATAAACAAATCTGAACCAACAAAACCTATTAAAACATCCATTAGCAAAGAAGATTACACCAATAAATCCATTGTATTGATTGACGATGTTCTAAACTCTGGCAGCACATTAATTTATGGTATCAAGCATTTTTTGGATGTACCACTTAAACAATTTAAAACGGCAGTATTGGTTAATCGCAACCATAAAAAATATCCTGTAAAGGCAGACTTTAAAGGTATTTCGCTTTCCACATCATTGTTTGAGCATGTACACGTTAATTTAACCAAGCAACCTTATGAAGCTTATTTAGATTAAGTGAACCAATAGTGATTCTATAATTTCTTGTTTTGTTTTGTGATCTGTATTTAATGTAAATTGCGATTTACTATAATATGGAGACCGTTCAAAAAGATGCTTACCAATAAATTCCAATAAATCAGTTTCAGAATTTATATGACTTATTAAAGGTCTATTGGCACGTTCTTGAAATAGACGTTTAGCCAAAAGTGGAATGGAAAGTTTTAGGTAAATCGATATTAAATTAGCCTTATCATTTATTAAATCCATATTGTTTCCGTAACAAGGTGTTCCACCACCTAGTGCCAGTACTAAATTTTCTGAAGTACTAATAACTTCAGATAGATATTCGGTTTCTTTTTTTCTAAAATAGATTTCCCCTTTCTTTTTAAAAATTTCAGGAATGGAAGCATTTTCCTTATCGGAAATATAATCATCTAAATCTAAAAAACCATAGTCAAGAACTGTAGCCAATTCCTTACCAATGGTTGATTTTCCAGAACCCATATATCCTATTAAAACTATAATCATAATGCTTATAAATTGATTTTTAAACCGATAGACAAATAGACAACAAAAAAACGAAAAATTAAATAAAAAAAGTATTGCATTATTAATTAAACATTTTATATTTGCACCCTCGTTAAAGAGAAAACATTTTGACTAGTTAGCTCAGTTGGCAGAGCATCTCCCTTTTAAGGAGAGGGTCCTGGGTTCGAGCCCCAGACTGGTCACTAAAAAAGTTAAGCAAATTGCTTAACTTTTTTTTTATCTTTACTTCATTACTTTGCGCACGTGGCGGAATTGGTAGACGCGCCAGCTTGAGGGGTTGGTGGACATTAGTCCGTGGAAGTTCGAGTCTTCTCGTGCGCACTTTTTTCTTCAAACTTAGAAGATTAGTACCGTATTCTTGTTTTTAAAGACTATAATCGCAATTACTATTTTTAATTTTTAAATTAGGCTTATATAATAGTCATTCGTTCCGTCGCAAAGTATCACATCTCTTTTTTTATTCTTTTTTATATAATTTTTGTTAAATCCAAGCATTTTAAGGTTATAAATTGTATTTTTGTTTAATCATTATTTAAAATAAATGAACAATATCAAAAATCAATTTAGTATAAAAGATCTCGAAAATCTTACAGGAATTAAAGCGCACACTATAAGAATTTGGGAAAAACGGTACAATCTCTTAGAACCTAAACGTACCGAAACTAATATAAGATACTATGATTTAAAGAGTTTCCAAAAGTTGCTCAATGTGAGTTACCTTAACAACAACGGCTATAAAATTTCGAAAATTGCTAAAATAAAGGAAGATGAAATCCCTCAATTAGTAAGAGAAATAGCGGCTGAATCCAATTTAGAAAGTCACGCCATAAATGCCTTCAAACTATCAATGCTAAACTTTGATCAAGCGTTATTCTACAAAACCTACAATTCACTTCTCAAAGAAAAAGAGTTTAATATAGTTTTTTATGAAATATTTATTCCTTTTCTAAATGAAATTGGTCTCTTATGGCAAACGGACACTATAACTCCTGCTCACGAGCATTTTATTACCACACTTATTCGTCAGAAAATATTAATAAATACTGAAGAAATTCAGTCAAAGCAAACAAACAAGTCAACCAAAACTTTTGTATTGTATTTACCTGATAACGAAATTCACGAACTGGGTTTAATGTTCATAAACCATCAGCTCGTAAATAAAGGTTACCATTCCATTTTTTTGGGTCAAAGTGTTCCAATTAAGAGTTTGGTTGAACTCCAAAATTACTATGATGAAATTATTTACATCTCTTATTTTACAGTAAAACCTGAAAAAGAAAATGTTTTAGACTATCTTGATGAATTCAATGATATAGTGATGAAAAAACCAAACACAAAATTTTGGATTCTTGGACAAATACTTAACGCTGTAGATATCGAACAATTACCTCAAAACATGAAAACCTTTAATTCCATTCAAAACCTGATGGAAGAACTTTAAGACCAATGCATAAAACAATTTCCATAATAGGTTCAGGCTTCTCAGCATTATCGGCTTCATGCTATCTAGCGCAAGCGGGTTACGAGGTTCTATTTTCGAAAAAAATGCCACTGTAGGCGGAAGAGCCAGACAACTTATCAAAGATGGCTTCACTTTTGATATGGGACCAAGTTGGTATTGGATGCCAGATATTTTTGAAAAATTCTTCAATGATTTTGGGAAAAGCACAAGTGACTATTATCAGCTTGATAAATTAAGTCCAGCTTATAAGATTTTTTTTTCAGACGATGTTATAACTATTGGCGATCACATGGATAAAATATGTGAAGAGTTTGAGCGTATAGAATCAGGAAGTTCCAAACCACTACGTAAATTTATAGCCAAAGCACAAGATCATTATGATATCGCTATAAACAAAGTGGTTTTAAAACCTGGTCTTTCGCCTTTTGAATTAGTGACAATGGAAACCATCACCAGATTAGATCGTTTTTATAAAACTATAAGTTCTGACGTTCGTAAAAATTTCAAAAACCCAAAGCTTGTTTCAACCTTAGAATTTCCAGTACTTTTTTTAGGCGCCAAGCCAAATGAAACGCCATCGTTTTACAGTTTTATGAATTTTGCAGACTTTGGTTTAGGAACTTGGCATCCTAAAGGCGGTATGTACGAGATTGTTAAGGCCATGAAAAATTTGGCTGAAAGCTTAGGCGTTTCAATCTATACCAATAGCAATGTTGAAAAAATAAATGTAGAAAACCAAACCGCTAAAAGCATTATAGTGAATGGTAAAATTATCCATTCTGATATAATCATAAGCGGAGCAGATTATCATCATTCCGAAACACTTTTGGATAAGGATTACCGACAGTACAGTGAAAAATTTTGGGAAAGCCGGACTTTCGCTCCTTCTTCCCTACTCTTTTATGTTGGTTTTGATCAGAAATTAAAAAATGTTGAACACCACAACTTATTTTTTGATACGAATTTTGAAGCGCATGCCGAAGACATATATGATCATCCAAAATGGCCTGAAAATCCACTTTTTTATGTTAACTTTCCTTCGGTAACAGATCAAAGTATGGCTCCTGAAGGTTGTGAGACTGCTTTTTTTCTTATTCCAATCGCACCAGGATTAGACGACACACTTGAATTACGTCAGCAATATTTCGATATTATTATAAATAGATTCGAGAAGAGAACCGAACAAAAGGTCCGTGAACATATCCTTTTTAAAGAATCCTACTGTGTTAAGGATTTTGTTGAAGATTACAATTCCTACAAAGGAAATGCATACGGCATGGCAAATACATTAATGCAAACCGCCTTTTTAAGACCCAAGTTAAAAAGCAAAAAAGTGAATCAACTTTATTTCACTGGGCAGTTAACTGTTCCTGGACCTGGAGTTCCGCCAGCCTTAATCTCAGGAAAACTAGTTGCTGAACTGGTTCAAAAAAATTAAAATTAATGGCTAAGAAATTATAAATATGAAATCAATTTTCGACAACGTATCCCGAGAATGTAGTAAGGCAGTTACCAACGCTTACAGTACCTCATTCTCTCTAGCTACCAAAATGCTATCCGACAGCATTAGACAAGATATTTACAATATTTATGGTTTTGTAAGATTTGCCGATGAAATCGTGGATACATTCCATGATTATGATAAAAAAAAGCTTTTCAATAATTTTGAAAATGACCTTGAAGCTGCATTAGAAGATAAGATAAGTTTAAATCCTATTTTAAATGCTTTTCAAGACACCTACCACAATTATGGGATCGATAAGCATTTAGTAGATTCATTTATGAACAGTATGCGTTTGGATCTTCACAAAACAGATTATCTGACTGAACAAGAATATAAAGCCTATATTTATGGCTCTGCGGACGTTGTTGGACTTATGTGCCTCAAGGTTTTTGTAAAAGGCGATAATGAGAAATATGAAGATTTAAAAGATTCTGCGATGAGTTTGGGGTCCGCTTTTCAGAAAGTCAATTTCTTGCGCGATTTAAAAGCGGACTTTGAAGACCTTAGTCGAACTTATTTTCCGAATACGGATTTAAATCAATTAGACGAAAAATCGAAAAAAGCCATTATAGACGATATTGAAGCCGATTTCGAAAAAGGATTGCATGGTATCAAACGCTTACCTATTGAAGCTAAATTTGGGGTTTTTATGGCCTATCGCTATTATAGCAAATTATTGGACAAGCTTAAAAGGACACCTGCCTTGCAAATTAAATCGACTAGAATCAGGGTTCCTAATTACAGAAAAATAGAGTTATTAACTCGCAGTTATGTGAAATATCAATTAAATTTACTATAAAAAACAAAGCACTATTATGCAAACCATATTTTGGATATTGATCTTTTTTGGCACCTTCTTTATCATGGAATTTAACGCCTGGTTTACTCATAAATATATTATGCATGGGTTTTTGTGGAGCTTACACAAAGATCATCATCATAAAGACCACGATAGTTGGTTTGAACGTAATGATGCGTTCTTTATTTTTTACGCCGTTGTTAGTATGACCTGTTTCTATCTTTGGGGATACGAAAATATTTGGTACACCTTACCTATCGGTCTCGGTATTTTAGCTTATGGCATGGCTTATTTTGTGGTTCATGATATATTTATACATCAACGCTTCAAATGGCTACGGAATATAGATAACAAATACGCAAGAGGATTGAGACGTGCTCACAAAATTCATCATAAACACTTGGGAAAAGACAAAGGAGAAAACTTTGGGATGCTTATTGTACCTTTTAAATATTTTAAATAGTAAAGGTGCAATACTGTGTATCTGTTTATTCGGAAAGTAAATTATCTAATTGCTGTCTGACTTTCATACTGTTCCAGTCCACAGCACCAGATTCGTCAACCACAATTTTACCTTCTTTATTTATAATAAAAGTTCGGGGAATAGAACTTGTTACTAATTCACTTGGCGTTTTGGATATGGGTTTAAAAACTTCAAAATTAAATCCTCTTTTAGTTTTAAATTTCTCAACGGTTTCAAAACCATCTTTGGTGACAAAAAGAAATACGACTTTATCATTATAGTCGTTGTACAATTCCTGAAGACTGGGCATTTCAGCAATACAAGGAGGACACCATGTTGCCCAAAAATTAATAAACACCACTTTTCCTTTGGAATCTTCAAATTTTAAAATCGTATCATCCCTATCCGATTTTAATTTCCAATCTGCATAACTTACAGATTTTCTATCTTCTAAATCGATTAGTGATGATTGATTCACATAACTCAAGCCTTTATGCAACCCTATTTGAATAGTTCGCCTAGTTTGAGGAAAAAACAAGGCCACTATCATCACAATAATAATGATATTGAATATTATCTTTCTATTCTTGTTCGGTTTGCTCATTGATACAGATATTAAAGAAGCGCAACACCAAAATTAGTATTACGCTTCAAATCTTACAAATATAAACTCCTATTAATTTCTTGTTACCGAACCTGAAATTGTTGCAACTGGTCCCGTTCCCATGGAAATCGCCGTATGTACCATTGCATTTCCAGGTACCTCATGTGCTAATGGTTTTAAAGTAAAGGGCATTGGACTATTATCAGGACTTGGTTCCACTGATATCACAATCGTCGCTCCTCTTAAGTCGGTTGGAAACGTCATTCCTGCCGGCGCATTTTGTAAATAATCTTCTCCAGGATATTCAGGACCATTTCCTGCATCACCTTTAAAAATAGAAGTTGAGGCATTCTCGTCTGCGGATGCTGGATCGATAAATGTTCCTGTACTAATTGGAGTTCCATTCAAAACTGCCCATCCTTCATATTTCCAACCGTCAGTTAAGGTTGGTAAATTTAAACCTGTCATTGGAGTTCCACTAGTATTGTCCAAAAACCAAACACCACTATCTTCGTTGGTATCATCGGCATCTGTAGGTGTTGCCAAAATATAGGTTCCAGATGCAGCGCTAAAGTTGCCAACAATACCGTTTGAATTTACTGTCGCCGAAGTTCCTGAAAAATCACCAGCTAAAATTTTTGTTGCAGCTGGCGCAGGATCAGTATCTACAGCTGGTTCAATAGATAACACAAACGTAGTGGCATCATTTAATTGTGTTGTATTTACTGAAAAAGTTTGTGGAAAATCCACACTACTAAATGTCCCAGTTGATACTGGAGACCCATCTACAATAATCCATCCTTCATAAACAAAATCATTACCCAAAGCCTCTAAACCATCAAGATTAAGGATTAAATTTGAATTTGTAGGACTACTATTGTCATCATCACTACTGCATGAAGTGGCAAAAATTACCAATGCCAAAACTGCTAAAATCATTTTTTTCATCATTGCTTTTAATTTTAAAATTATATTTCAAAATTATAGCTTATCAATTTTAAAAAATGTTAGCTAGCTAACATTAAGCCGATGATTTTAAGATTCTTATCTCTTTTCTGTTAAAATCTAAGTAATTTTCTTCTTTAAGTTCGTTAAGAAGAATATTTATAGTTGGTCTTGAAGTGCCAATCAATGAAGCAATATCTTTTTGAGTAAATGGATGTTTTATAATATGATCTCCAGTTTTATCACAGTCATAACCGTAATCTGTACAAAGTTCATCTAAAAATTCGATGAGGCGTGTTTTGGTATCTTTAAATAATAGCAATTGTAATCTGCGTTCCAACTTTTTAAACTTAAACCCGATAAATTTATAAACTTTGAGACTAAAAGTTTGATTATTACGCATTAAATCGTGCATAGTATCTACACTAATCGGACAAATGGAAGTTGAATTATCTATAGATTGCGCAAACTCATCACGCTTTTCGTCTCCTAAAATAGCTTTTTCGCCAAATAATTCTCCTTTTGATAAAATTGCTTTTACAATTTCATTCCCATCTTCACTGTAATAGCCAATTTTGACTTTTCCTTTTTCTATTAAATAAACTTTATTTGCCGAGTCTGCTTCAAAATATATATAGTCCTTCTTTTTGTAAGCACAGAAAACATGCTCCTTTTTATAAGCCTTAAACTTATGCGGACATAGAACCTTAAAAAGATTCACGTCATCAAAGAACCACAGTGACTGCATTGGGAAGTGTTTTTGTAAATTCTTTAATAGGTCGTAACAAATTTAGAGAACTTACAAAATGAACACAAAAAAAGCCCTTGATTTCTCAAAGGCCTAATTTATATATTAAAAAATGTACTATGCTTTATTTTGCTTCTTAATTAAATTTAATGCAGAACCTTCATTATACCAATCAATTTGTGCTTGGTTATATGTATGGTTTAACGCGATAGTATCTTTGCTACCATCTGCGTGCACTACTTCAACATGTAATGGTTTGTCTGGAGCAAATTCGTTTAAATCCGTAAAGTTGAAAGTATCATCTTCTTGAATCAAATCATAATCTGCTTCATTATCGAAGGTTAAACCTAACATCCCTTGTTTTTTAAGGTTGGTTTCGTGAATACGTGCAAAAGACTTTACAATCACAGCCACAACACCTAAATGTCTTGGTTCCATCGCAGCATGCTCTCTTGACGATCCTTCACCATAATTATGGTCACCAACTACAATAGATGGTATGCCTTCAGCTTTATAAGCTCTCGCTGTATCTGGTACGCCCCCAAACTCACCTGTCAATTGATTTTTAACAAAATTGGTCTTTTTACCAAACGCATTAACAGCACCAATTAAACAGTTATTAGAAATATTATCTAAATGTCCTCTAAAACGTAACCAAGGTCCAGCCATAGAAATATGGTCGGTTGTACATTTTCCATAAGCTTTGATTAACAACTTCGCGCCTTTAATTTCGTTTCCGATAGGTTCAAAAGGGGTTAATAATTGCAAACGTTCTGAATCTGCACTAACCGTAACTTCTAAGCCGCTACCATCAGCAACAGGTGCTAAATAACCATTATCCTTAACCTCAAAACCTTTTGGAGGCAATTCCCATCCTGTTGGTTCCTCGAACATCACTTCTTCTCCATTTTCATTTATCAGCTTATCCGTTAATGGATTAAAATCCAAACGACCAGCAATGGCAATAGCAGCTGTAATCTCTGGTGAGGCAACAAAAGCGTGTGTGTTTGGATTTCCATCTGCACGTTTTGCAAAGTTTCTGTTAAAAGAGTGTACAATACTATTCTTAGGCGCATTTTTAGGATCACTATATCTAGCCCATTGACCTATACAAGGTCCACAAGCGTTTGTGAATATTTTAGCATCCAATTTTTCAAAGATTCCTAAAATACCATCTCTATCTGCTGTAAATCTTACTTGTTCAGAACCAGGATTGATACCCAATTCAGACTTCATCTTTAGACCTTTATCCAAAGCTTGTTGTGCAATCGAAGACGCTCTTGACAAATCTTCATAAGATGAATTGGTACAAGAACCAATTAATCCCCATTCTACTTGAATTGGCCAATCGTTAGACTTAGCTTTCTCTGTCATTGCAGATCCAACTTCCGTTGATAAATCTGGCGTAAAAGGGCCGTTCAATAAAGGTCCTAATTCAGAAAGATTGATTTCAATAACCTGATCAAAATATTGTTCAGGGTTGGCATAAACCTCTTCATCTGCAGTTAAGTATTCTCTTATATTATTAGCTGCTTCCGCAACGTCAGCTCTATCTGTAGCTTTTAAGTAACGCTCCATGGAATCGTCATAACCAAAAGTAGAAGTGGTAGCACCAATTTCGGCACCCATATTACAAATGGTTCCTTTTCCTGTACAAGACATAGATGTCGCTCCAGGACCAAAATATTCTACAATAGCTCCCGTTCCGCCTTTTACGGTCAAAATTTCAGCGACTTTCAAAATCACGTCTTTTGGTGCAGTCCAACCAGATAATGTACCTGTTAATTTCACCCCAATTAATTTCGGGAATTTAAGTTCCCAAGCCATTCCTGCCATAACATCTACGGCATCTGCTCCACCTACTCCAATGGCTACCATTCCTAATCCACCAGCATTAACGGTATGTGAATCCGTACCGATCATCATACCTCCTGGAAACGCATAATTTTCCAAAACCACTTGATGTATAATTCCAGCACCAGGCTTCCAAAACCCGATACCATATTTATTAGACACTGATTCCAAGAAATCAAACACCTCACTACTTGTGCTGTTAGCGTGCTTTAAATCTGTTGCAGCACCATCTTTAGCTTGAATTAAGTGATCACAATGCACCGTTGTTGGAACAGCCACTTTTGGCTTACCAGCTTGCATAAATTGCAACAATGCCATTTGCGCGGTTGCATCTTGACATGCCACACGGTCTGGTGCAAAATCTACATAATCCTTTCCTCTCGTAAAAGCTTTATTAGGTTTTCCGTCCCATAAATGAGCGTATAATATTTTTTCCGAAAGTGTTAATGGTTTACCTACAATTTCTCGAGCAGCATCAACGTGCTCTGTCATGTTAGCGTAAACCTTTTTTATCATATCAATGTCAAAAGCCATATAGAATATTTAAGGTTGATTATTATTTTTAAGCGACACAAATTTACGAATTATAAAGTGTATTTTAAAATATGTAATAAAATTGGATTTTCACTGATTATAAATCATAATTAAATACAAAACAATAGGATTTATTAGATTATTAACAGAAAAACCCAAGGATAAATACTAATTTAACAATTTGTCTTATTTAGAATAAGTATGAATTTACCCAATACGACTATAGTATAGTCTAATAATAGAAACATTATGATTTTAAATTATATCATTTTTTAGGAGGTAAGTAACCTTAAACACTAGATTTTTCCTAAACATTATTCGCACAAAAAAAGCCCTTCATTTCTGAAAGGCTTACTACTTTTGGGTGGAAGACCGGGTTCGAACCGGCGACTTTTGGTACCACAAACCAACGCTCTAACCAGCTGAGCTACAACCACCATTTTAAATTGGATTGCAAAGATATATTAATTCCTATTTTCTACAAACAGTTTTTGATATTATTTCAAGTGAACTAATGAATCTACCGCAATAAAGCGTTCAACTGTATAAACCTCAGCGTCTTTCAGACAAGAAAGCGATAAATTATAAACGATAGTTATCAAAGTCGACCACTAGCAAATGAATCCTAAACCTTATAAAATTCGTCGACTTAGAGTTTACAAGAAGCTCTTTGGATAAAGCTATAAAAAAATTATCTTTACGGGATAACCGTAACACTAATCTTACTATAACCTGATATATTTACGGGATATAAGTAATAAAAGTTACTATATAACCAGTTGTAAAACATTTATCACGAACCATTTAAAATGAATCGAAACAATAGATTTAAGAATTTATTTCCAAATATCCTTTTGGGAATAGCTCTTATTGGATTTGTAATTTTATGGTTATCAATAGGTGGAAGAAATTCATACCAAGCAAAGTCAAGAGATATTTACAGTTTATATACTTTAGCAATTGGAATTGGATTAATAATGCCTTACTTGATTTATTTATTTGGATTTAAATCAAAACCTATGAATAAACTCAAGCGCAATAAAAAAGATTCAAATAAAACTGGAATTTATAATACCAGAATCCTTCAAAGCAAAAGGAGAAAAAAAAGATTTGAAATATTTGTCTTGAATGAATCAAATGACAATTTAATTGTAAATCGGAATTCTGAACTAGAAAATAAACAATGGCACATTTTTCAAATGAAACCAAATGAATCTATTTTCTTTAGTAACGGAATCATTTTTGACATTGATGACAACAATAATTTAGAAATAGAAGATTTTAGGAATCAAATCATCGGATTGGGAGAAGACTATTTTAAAAAATATGAAGTGCCTGATTATGTTGATTGGGCATTTATAATAGCTGAACCGAATAAAGGAGATACAGCTGAATAAAAAAACGTTTTACAACAACGTGTATAATTAATTGCTTTGGCAAGTGCTTATTTGGAAAATTCCTTCGGAATTTTCTCGCGTTCGTTTTTGTTTACTAAATTAGTTGCTGAAACACGCAACTAACCATACACAAACACGTTAGCCCACATTTGAGAAACAATGAAGAAAGTAATAGCATTTGCAGACGAATTTGGAAATAATTCTTTTGATTTTGAAAATCAAGGAAGTCATTTCATCATTGCAAGTGTTATAATGAATCAAGACGAATTGAATGAAATACAAATTCAACTTGAGGAAATTAGAAAACGATTCTTTCAAACAGGAGAAATAAAATCCAGCAAAGTAAAGCATAATCATAATCGCAGAATTCTCATTTTAAGAGAACTTAAAAAAGTTAATTTTTCTGTTTATGCTGTGGTAATAGATAAACGAAAACTATATGGAGAAGGATTTAAATACAAACAGTCTTTTTACAAATATTTAAACGGAATTCTTTACAAAGAACTTTATCGAACTTTTCCACAATTGGAATTGAAAGTTGATGAACACGGTGGAAATGATTTTATGCGTAGTTTCAAAAAATACGTTGAGAAAAATCATATCAGAAATTTATTTGCAGGTTCTGATTTCCATATTCAAAAAAGCCATAATGATTTAGGAGTTCAATTAGCTGATATGATGGCTGGAACTTTAGGCTACATATTTGACGAACTCAAAAAATCTGATAAATCATCCGAGTTTGCCGAATTAATTAATGACAAACTAATTAGCTTAAATCAATTTCCGAAAGAATATAAATCCGAGGAATTTAGTGAAAAGGAAACGTTTAGTGAATACGATGATACAATCGCAACACTTGGATTGAATAGAGCATTTGACTTTATTGATAAAACAACTGGCAATACACCTGACAATCGTGATAGAATAAACTTTCTTAAACTTTTATTATTATATCATCAATCTAATCATCCTCGTAAATTCACTACGTCTGCCGAATTTGTTCGCCATTTAAGTGTAAATAGACATAAACCATTGAGTAAAGAACAATTTAGTTCAAAGATTATTGGTCATTTAAGAGATAAAGGAATTTTGATTGCAAGTAGTAGAGATGGTTATAAAATTCCAACTTCTGCAAGTGATATGAAGAAATATATCAATCACGGAAAGAGTATTGTATTACCAGTTTTGCGTAGAATTGAGGAATGTAGAAACGCAATTTTACTTGCGACTACAAACGAATACGATATTTTGGACGACCCAGAATATCAGAAATTAAAAGAATTGATAGAAAAAAACGTGGGCTAACATCCGAATAAAACAAATAGAATTTAATACTTCGAAACTGTTAAATTGATGACTAACAAGCTAAACGACAAACCCTCTTAAACTGTCACTAAATTCCAATCCCACTCATTTCAAATCAAATAAGCTATCCACAGCAGGATAACGTTCAACGGTATAGCCCTCAGCATGTTCTACGCCAATTAAACGTCCTAAATTCCGAGCCCTATAGTCTACACTATCCGTAAAATTCTTACTGGAAATAGGCGTTTCAGGCTCTTTACTATCCGGATCAAAAAATTGGGTTTTATAAGCCAGTACAGATGCTACTTTTTTATCCATAAAACCAGAGACATCCACCACCACATCTGGTGCAATATCTTTCCATTGTATATAATGGTAAATCGCTTTTGGTCGCCAAGGCTCTTGTGGTTGATTTTCGTCCTTATAAATGGTTTCAATTTTTTTTAAACCACTTAAGAAACACGCATCACTAACCAACTGACTTCCTCTAGAATGATCAATATGCCTATCATCAATGGCATTACAAATAATGATTTCTGGTTGGTAATAGCGAATCATTTTAATCACTTCCAGTTGATGCGCTTTATCATTTTGAAAGAAGCCATCCGCAAACCGCATATTGATTCGAGAATGAATGCCTAGAATTTTAGCCGCATTGAAAGCCTCCTCGTCTCTTGTTTCAGCGGTGCCTCTTGTTCCTAATTCGCCTCGAGTTAAATCGACAATTCCTACTTTCTTGCCTTTAGACACTTCTTTTGCCAAAGTTGCGCCACAGCTTAATTCTACATCATCCGGATGTGACCCAAATGCTACAATATCTAATTTCATTTGTATATTTTTATTATTACATGATAAAATATATTTTACTCTCATTTTTCGTCCCGTTAGGGACTTTATATGGGTAAAAACTTGTATCGCACTTCCTAAAGTGTGCCTTTAGGTACACCATATGCAATACCTAAAGGCATTATTGCTAAAAAACCCTGGTTTTTTACCCATATTTTGTCCATAAATGGACAATCAACAATTCTAAAAAAAAGTTAAAAACCTCACTTTAAAGTTAAATTGGGATAAGAATCTTTTATCCTGTTATTATTGTTTTAAAAGGTACAGTGACATTTGTAACCCCTTTTTTGCTTCAAATACCATATTATGATTACAGTTTTATCGGTTTTAAACGCCACTCGAATGCCAAAAATATTAAAAAGAAGATAGATAATCGCCTTAATTTTAATTCGCAATCGGTTTCGTTTACAGATTTCAGGATTTTGTAAGCTTAAAACTACTACAAATTGAAAAATTCTCAATTCAACCAAAGTATGACTTTCGTCATAAATATTGCTTCCAATTGACTATATCTTTACACTATAATTTAAACACTAACACACTATGGGCTTAATGATAGCCATTCTTATTATTACCATCTCCTTATTCATTTGGGGAAAATTCACACCAGATATTATTGCACTTATTTCTATGTTGAGTCTTTTTATCTTCGGGATATTGACCTTAACCGAGACGTTAAGTGGATTTAGCAACCCAACAGTAATTATGATTGCCGCTCTATTCATAATAGGAGAAGGCTTATCACAAACAGGTTGGACGGCATTGGCAGGTGAAAAATTCATAAAAATGGCTGGTAAAAGTAAAGTGAAGCTTTTATTAATTACCACACTAGGTTCTGGTTTACTTTCTGGAGTCGTTAGTAATACAGGAACAGTCGCCACTTTGATGCCTGTAACCATCGCATCTGCTTGGAGCATTGGCACCTTGCCTTCAAAATTATTAATGCCTGTGGCTTTTGGTTCTAATACTGGTGGATTATTAACCTTAACAGGAACACCACCAAATATCATTGTCAATAATACCATGTTAGAAAGTGGGTTAGAAGGTTTTTCATTCTTTGAATTTGGACTGATTGGCTTACCGCTTTTGATATTGGCACTACTCTATTTTAGATTTATAGGTTACCGATTATTACCAAGTAACAAAACCAATAATAAACCTGTTAATATTAGTACCACGCTTCACCAATGGATTGAAGCTTATAAAGTAGATAACGAATATTACAGGCTAAGAGTACGTTCTGTCTCTCCATTTTTAAATACTAAAATAGGCGATTGGAATTTTGAAAGTGAACATGGTATTACCATACTTCGTATAAAACGAAGACATCCCAATCGTTTAAAAGGTAAAGATCCGTTTATTGAATTACCAACCAACGATACCGAATTTTTATATCATGATATCATTACGGTTAAAGGTACTACTGAAGCCATTAACGCTTTGATGATAAAATTTAGACTAGGGCTTTTACCGCTAGATCCTATTGCAAATGAATTGAGGGATAATCTTATCAATCAAGAAGTTGGTATGACGGAAGTTTTGGTAACGCCACAATCTGCTTGGGTAGGTAGAAAAATTAAATCTAGTCATTTCTTGGATCGCTACAATGTTCAATTAATGGCAGCTTCTCGTAATTCTAAACCTTTAGAGGGACCTGAAATTACGGTTAAAGCAGGTGATTCTTTTTTAATTCGAGGCGCATGGAGTGCTATTGACGAATTAAAAGCGCATTACGAACATTTAGTGATTTGTGGTAGTCCTGAAGGTATGGCAAAAACAGTGACCGATCTAACTTACAAATCTTATATCGCTTTATTCTCATTAGTATTGATGATTGTCTTATTGGTATTCAAGGTTGTTCCTGGAGCCATCGCAGCATTAATTGCAGCAGGTATCATTTTAATAACAGGATGCGTGCCAATGACGAAAGCTTATAAAGGTATAAGCTGGATAAGCGTAGTAATGATTGCCGCAATGATACCAATGGGAGTAGCCCTTCAAAAAACAGGAACAGCAGAGTTGATTGCCAATGGTCTCGTGGATACATTAGGAAGTTTACATCCTATAGTACTTCTTGGAGGTGTATTTCTACTTACTACAACATTTAGTCAAGTGATTAATAATTCTGCAACCGCAGTATTAATGGCACCTATCGTAATTATTGCCGCCAATGCTTTGAATATTTCAGCTGCACCGTTTATGATTGTAGTTGCTATTAGTGCCTCAACCGCATTCTTAACACCTGTTGGTACAACTACCAATGCAATGGTAATGACAGCTGGTGGTTATAAATTTATGGATTACCTGAAAGTGGGCGCACCATTGCTCCTGCTCTTTTTAATAACAACATTATTATTAGTGCCATTGATATGGCCATTTTAAATCGAAAGTCGAATTAAAAATTTTTAAATCATGGAAACTTTATTAAACAATTTAATTATGAAAACTAGAGACCTTACAAAGTACGGACTGAAAGACACTAAAGCACATTGGAACCTTTCTCCTGAAAAGTTGCAAGCTATTACTGTTGAAAAAGGAATGGGAAAAGAAACTGCTAACGGAACCTTAGCTATTAATACTGGTAAATTTACCGGACGTTCTCCTCAAGATCGTTTTATCGTAAAAGATGATTACACTGCGGATAAAGTGTGGTGGGGAAAAACCAACAAAGGTATTTCTCCTGAGAATTTTGACAAATTAGAATCTGAAATTGTAAACTACCTAAGCGGAAAAGAAATCTATGTTAGAGATGCTTACGTATGTGCAGACCCAGAATATAAAACCAATGTAAGAACCGTAACGCAATATCCTTGGTCTAACATGTTTACTTATAACATGTTCTTAAGATTAGAGGATTCTGAACTAGAGAATTTTGAAGAAGAGTGGTTGGTACTTTGCGCACCAGGTTATGAAGCTCCAGACCCAAAAGCTGTAGGTTTACGTCAAGGGAATTTTTCAATTCTTAATTTTACTAAGAAAATCGCCTTAGTAGGTGGATCTGCTTATACAGGTGAAATTAAAAAAGGGATATTTTCTTCTTTAAACTTTATACTTCCTGTTGAAAAAAATGTATTACCGATGCACTGTTCTGCCAATGTTGGTGAAGATGGAGATACTGCAATTTTCTTCGGATTATCTGGAACAGGTAAAACTACATTATCTGCAGATCCTAGTAGAAAATTAATAGGTGATGACGAACATGGATGGACCGCAGAAGACAGAATATTTAATTTTGAAGGCGGATGCTACGCTAAAGTAATTGATTTAACAGAAGAAAAAGAACCAGACATTTTTAGAGCTATTAAGCCAGGAGCTATTCTTGAGAATGTGGTATTTAAAGATAATGGCGAGGTAGATTATATGGACAGTAGCATTACGCAAAACACTCGTGTAAGTTACCCAATTTACCATATTGACAATATTCAACAACCGTCCTTTGCAGATAACCCTAAGAATATTTTCTTCTTAACCTGTGATGCTTTTGGCGTTTTGCCTCCAGTATCTAAGTTAACGCCAGGTCAAGCTGCCTACCACTTTATTTCTGGTTATACAGCCAAAGTCGCTGGTACGGAAGCAGGTATTACTGAGCCTGTGCCATCATTCTCTGCATGTTTCGGTGAGCCATTTATGCCATTGCATCCTACAAAATATGCTGAAATGTTAAGCAAAAAAATGCAGGAAGCAGGTGTTAATGTTTGGTTACTAAACACTGGCTGGAGTGGTGGACCTTACGGTGTTGGATCTCGCATAAAATTAAAATATACAAGAGCTATGATTACTGCTATTCTTAATGGTGATTTAGACAAAGTTGATTATGAACAACACCCAATATTCGGACTATTTATGCCAAAATATATTCCTAATGTTCCGACAGAAATATTAGACCCAATGAATACTTGGCTACAAAAAGGTGGCTATATAAGCAAGGCTATTCAATTAGCTCATTCATTCCATTTGAATTTTGAAAAATTTGCGAGTGAAGCTTCAGAGCAAATCATTGAAGGTGGTCCATTAATTGATGAGCATCATCACTTAAACGATCATGTTTAGTAATTCCATGACTGAAAAGAGCCCAGAAATGGGCTCTTTTTTTATTATAGCTTTAATTATGAAAAGTTCCCTATTCCTACTATTTTTTGTCTTCATAATTCAAAATCAAATAAGTGCTCAAAATACCGGAGAAAATAAATTCGGTTCTTGGTATGAAATTACGTCCTCTAACAGAATTAGTGCAAAACTCAGTTTAAGCGGTTCTTTTACCAATTGGGATTATGAATTACCTGTTAATAACGAACATTTACTTTTAGGTATTGTTGGTCTAAACTATCATTTTAATAAAAAAGTAGCTGTTGGTATAGGCTATGCATTCGGTGATATTGATTCTACTTTTGAAATAAATGACATACCACACACCATAGAAAATAGAATAATTGAACAACTAGCCATAAGCCACAAATTAAATACTATTGGTTTTTCGCACCGCTTTAGATTAGAGCAACGTTTTTTAGAATATCCATCAGATAATTTACTCAAACACAGAATACGCTATAGATTCAAGGTGAAAATCCCTTTAAGTAATACATTGTTTATTTCCACCTATGATGAAATTCATTTTCACTTAAACGAATTCGAATTTCAGCAAAACCGAGCGTATTTAGGCCTTGGGTTCAATCTTAACGAGAACATTAATTTTGATTTAGGCTATGCCAGACACTCTTTTAAGACCAAGAGCTTTAACCGATTATCTCTTCAATTAAATTTAAAATACGATTTTAGCAAAAAAAAAGATAAAGTTAATTAACATTTTCTATGGCCTGATTGATATCGCGTTTTAAATCTTTGATTTCTTCAATGCCAACCGAAAAACGAATCAATTGATTGCTAATCCCTACTTTATCACGTTCTTCTTGAGTTAATAATGAATGAGATGTTAAATGAGGTGAAAGCATCGTACTCTCTATTCCGGCCAAACTCATGGAAGATTTAATTAATTTCAATTGCTTTTGAAATTGTTGTGAATCAATATCGTCATTTAATTCAAAAGATAGCATAGCTCCATAACCGCTCATCTGGGATTTTGCTAATTTATGTTCAGGATGCGATTTTAGACCTGGATAATATACTTTGGAAACCTTAGGATGTTTTTCTAGCCATTTTGCTAATTTCATGGCATTCTTGGTTTGTGCCTTCACACGAAGTCCTAACGTTTTCATACTACGTTCAAGCATCCAAACGGTCATGTCGCTTAAGCTTCCACCTAGATTTTTCCCAACGTTCCAAATATTCTGAATGTGCGCTTCGGAACTCGCCACAGCACCAGCACAAATATCACTATGACCACCAAAATATTTTGTGGCGGAATGCATGACCATATCAATGCCTAAATCAATCGGTAATTGATTTACTGGCGATGCAAAAGTATTATCCATAGACGTTAAGATGCCTTTAGCTTTACCTAATTTAGCAATTGCCTTTATATCTGTAATGGTTAATAATGGATTCGAAGGGGTTTCAATATGAATTAATTTGGTGTTGGTTTGAATGGCAGTTTCAAAATCTTCAACTTTATAACCATTGGTAAAAGTATATTCTATGCCATACTTTGGAAATTCCTCTTTAATGAAATTAACCGTTCCACCATACAAGGTATTCTGAACCACCAAATGATCGCCTTGTTTTAAAAAAGCCAAAAACATCGTACTGATTGCTGCCATACCTGAACCAAAAATCATGGCTGCTTCTGTATGCTCCAAAGCCGCAATTTTCTTGGATAAATACTCTTGATTTGGTGTATTGAAATATCTAGGATAACGTTTTACATCTACATCTAAAAACTCATAAGACGAACTTAAATACATGGGCGAGACAGCACCTTTAAATTGTTCATCTTTTATTTCACCGACGTGCGTACATATCGTATTAAGTCCTAATTTATCTTTTGACATGGTCATAGTTTTGAAATGTTTGTAAACGAATGAGGTAAAGGAAATAATTATTAAACTGATCTTGACTAAAATTTAAAAGTCAACATGAGTTCGCTATTTCTTATAATACACCTTATATTTTCTATAAGATAAAAACCCTAGTATAGCCACAACACCTAAGGTAATAGCAATAAACTGAAAACTCAATATTTGATCGCCACTGGCGTAAGCGTGTAATCCTGATAAATAGAAATTGACTCCAAAATAAGTCATTAAAATACTCGCAAAGGCTAAAATTGACATTAAACTATAGAACCAGCGACTGCGTAATCCAGGTACCAATCGCATATGAATAACAAAAGCGTAGATCATAATACTTATTAGAGCCCAAGTTTCTTTTGGGTCCCAACCCCAATAACGTCCCCAACTTTCGTTTGCCCACATACCACCAAGGAAGTTACCTATAGTTAACATTACCAGACCAACTGTTAGTGCCATTTCGTTAATTATGGTTAGTTCTTTTATGTTAATTAGCATGCGTTCTTTGTTCTCTTTAGTTGTGAAGATCATAAGTAATAATGCGACGACGCCTAAAATCATTCCTATAGCAAAAGGGCCATAACTCGCCACAATTACCGAAACATGAATCATTAACCAATACCCTTGAAGAACCGGTTGAAGATTCGCTATTGCAGGATCCATCCAATTCCAGTGGGCTACCATTAGAATCATAGCGCATACAAATGCAGATGCCGCGACGGTAAGATTACTTTTTCTACCCAACAACAGTCCAAATAACATTACGGACCAGGCTACATAAATCATGGATTCGTAAGCATCACTCCATGGTGCATGACCAGATAAGTACCATCTCCAAATTAAACCAGCAACATGCAGTACAAACAACAGCACAATAACACCTATAAAAATGTTTATAGCAACCTTGAGACCTTTGCTTTTATATTTAAATATTTGAACAATAATTAAAATGAATAAAACCGTAGCCGCATACATGTACCAGCTATACAATCGCTTGAAAATGTCATAATCATTGTAAAGAATTTCAGATTTTATCTTTTCGTCCGATAGCATCACTTCACTACCTAATTTCTGCTGTGTTTTCTTAATGCCTGCCAATAAATTTTCGGCTTTAGAATAATCGCCTGTTTGCTTGGCATTATTTAAGGTGACCAAATACGCACTAAATCCATTATTTATAAAATTGGCGTAGAGTGAATCTTTTATTTTATCCCTATATCCTTGTTCCCGAAACTCCAAAGCCGAAATCCATTTATTGTTTTCATCGCCTGGTATTGGAAATATCTTATTGGAACGTCCTTCTATAGCATTATACAACAAATTAACTCTGGAATCTGCTTCCTTTACCTCCTTTTGAAAACCGTTAGGCACTTGCGCTTTGTAAGCTTCCTCTAAATAAGGCGCTAGTTTGTAGCGTCCATCAGGTGTGAAGTAATCTACTAATTTCGAATATTTTTGGTCATAATCGATTCCGATAATGGTTCTAATGGAATCCGCCTTTCTGGGTTTTAAATAGATGATTGGCACATTGTACCAAAGCATCGGACTTTCTTGTATAGACAGAAATACTTGATCGGCATTAAAATCTTCATAAGTATCTTTTTTGCTCAACTTACGAAGCATCTCAGATGAAAATGTATGCATCGGCATCATACGGCCACCATAATCCTGAACTACCATTTCCGAGAATTTCGCCGCATGTTCCTTTGGTGTAATATGAACGCTTAGAATAGAATCAATTTGTTCTTTACCTGTCTTTTTTGAATGATCGTGACCATCATCTTCTGTGTGTACTTGTGCAAAGCCAGAAAAACTGATGAGAAGCAAAATCATGGTCATCATTTGCGCTTTCTTTTCTTTCAATTTATTTAATCTACTTCGTATATCATCAAAACGTGTGTTTTTGGCAAAAAGAATGGCCATCAGGCCAAAATACAACAGCATATAGCCAGCATAGGTGATGTAAGTTCCCCAAAGGTCATGATTTACAGAGAGTACTGTTCCTTTTTCATCAGGATCGAAACTCGCTTGGAAAAAGCGATACCCTTTATGATCCAAAACATGGTTCATATAAATATGATAATCAAAATCGCCTTCTTCCTTATCCAAAACTGTCACTTTACTTTCGTAAGATGAATAGGCATTTTCTGTGCCTGGATATTTTTCAGCAATGAAATCGTTCAATTTAATTTGAAAAGGCAGCTCTAAAATTTTAGGACCATATTTCAATGCCATTTCCAACCCACCTATTTCAAATTCCTCATATCGACTATTAATGCCTGGACCACCTAAAACACCTATTTCCTTTGTCTCTCCATTCGCTGATACTTCTAAAATAAGTCCATCTTCATCGCCTTTTAACAACTGAGATTTTTTTACAATTCCAAAATCCCCTTTTATTATTGGCTTAGGTAATACAAATTGCATATTACCAATAATATAACGTGACCTAAGAATCAAAGGTTGTAAACTATCTTTAACCAATTTTCCTGTAGTACCTGTTGCCATGGTCATATATTCACCTTCGTAAGGCGAATTGATAAAAAGCCCATCGTCAGTTTCGGAAATATTAATGGCACCTTCTTGAAACTTATTTAACGAAACCAGAACATTATGTAGGTTGGCTACTTTTCCTTCTTCCAAAAAATGATTATGTGGTGCACCTTGACCAGCTTCAACAATCTTTAAATAGCGTTTACCATCTTCACTCGGAATAATATCTTTTTCAGCACCTTTAATCAATTCCTTAAGCTTAACAGTAACTTCCGTTTTACCATAATCAAAGGTTTTATCGAATTCATTATCCAATCTTGGGGAAAAATCAACTTCTTCTTCAATCCTACGCTGCTGTAATTGACCGTTTATTTCAAAATCGCCAACTATGCGTCCGCTTATATAGGCTTTTCTAGAGAAAAACTCACTTTCAGTCTCCCCTTCCCTAATCGGCATCATGCCTTCATAACCAACATAGCGTGTTATAAATGCTCCTAAAAGAATAAAAATGAAAGATAAATGTAGAATTAGCGTCGCCCACTTTTCCTTTTTATGCAATCGATACCTAAAAATATTACCTACAAAATTGATAACAAAAAATACCATTATGGTCTCAAACCACCAGGCATTATAAATCAAAGTTCTGGTGTATGGCGTTGGAGACGTCTCCATGTTTCGATCTAAAATTGTACCAACTGCCATGGCAACGGCAAAGGCAATAAATAAAAATGCAGTAAGTCTTGTAGAGAATAGGAAATTAGCGATTTTCTTTTGCATAGCTATAGGCTTTTTTAAGCTCGCGCAAAGATATGGTTTTTAAACGATTTAGAGGTAGGATTCAACGTTTCAAAAGGTGTTAAAATTCTATTAATTCAGCCTACTAATTCCCTGAATTTGACTTCAACATTTTATTTTGCTCTTGCATCAGTTCTTTCAAATCTGCCAATAGTTGAATATCCTTTGGTGTTACTACCGTTTTGTCTTTTGTATCTTGAGCTCGCGTTCGAAGTCGGTTCATGAATTTCACAATAATAAAAACGGTAAAACCTATGATTAAGAAATCTAATAATACCTCAGATAATTTCCCGTAAGCTATAGCAACTTCTTCTGTAATTATGGTTCCTGAACCATCTGCCACAGCATCTCTTAAAATCCATTTCTTTTCATCAAAATTAACGCCATCGGTCAATAAGGATAATGGTGGCAGCAGCACTTGTTTTGCCAGCACATCTATCACCTTATTAAATGCTGCACCAATAATAATACCGACAGCCATATCCATCATATTACCTTTAACCGCAAACTCTTTAAATTCCTTAAGCAAACCCATCTTTATGACTATTTAAGATTAAGGCGCAAATTTAAGAAGAAGCTTGTTAAAGATTATGCTTTTCTTGCGGCAAAAATATTCATATACATAAATGTGCCCATTTTTCGTGCTCTGCGTTTGGCGTTTTCGGCATAATCACCTTCAAATAATTCGTCTATGGTCTGAAACCATAAATTGAGCCATAAGCCAAAATGTAATTCAGTAATGCTATGGTTAAAAGCTTTATCAACTTTGATATGCGCTTCTAATGGATTGCCGAAAAATTTTGTTTTTAAAAACAAACTGGACTCCCAAAACGTCGTTAGATGCTGAAGATGCGTATCCCAATCTCTTATGGTTTCGTTAAAAAACGGCCCTAATTTTTCGTCTTTTCTTACTTTTTCGTAGAATTTGGAAACCAACAGGAATATATCTTCTCTGGTTTTAATGTCTTTTTTGTTCATCATTACAAAGTTATCTTATTAATCCAATTCGTGTGATTCTAAAATAAGAAATCTTAGTATTTTTACAGCATGATATCAGTTATAATTCTTGGTGCTGGTAATGTTGCCACACATCTTTATAAAGCATTTTCAAAGTCTGACACCGTTTTGGTTAAACAATGGTATAACCGAACGCGTGCTTCCATTTCTTCCTATGCCAATGCAGTTGCCGTTACAGATAAATTGAACGAATTAAAGGAAGCCGACATTTATATTTTGGCAGTTAGTGACGATAGTATTTCACAATTATCGTCCGATTTACCGTTTTCAAATCGCCTAATCGTTCATACTTCTGGAAGTGTTGCCATGCACGATTTGGACAAAAAAAACAAAATTGGTGTTTTTTATCCTTTACAGACGTTTTCCAAAGCTGCAGACATCGATTTTACAGAAGTCCCAATTTGTGTTGAAGTCTATGAAAAAGAAAACCTTCAAATTTTGAAAGATTTGGCAAAAGCTGTGGATTGCAAACCGCATAAAATTACCACCGAACAACGGCAAACGCTTCATTTAGCGGCTGTTTTCGTCAATAATTTCACGAATCAACTCTATAGAATCGGACATGAAATTTGCGAAACCAAAAACATAGAGTTTGAAATCTTACATCCTTTAATCGAAGAAACAGCTAAGAAAATTCAGAACATGTCGCCATATATGGCTCAAACAGGTCCTGCAAAACGCAACGACAAAAAAACCATAAAACGGCAGTTGAAACTGATTGAAAAGGACGAACATGAAACCATTTACAAATTGCTGACCTCTTCTATTAAAAAGACGCATAATGTTTCAAACTTTCGACCAAGAAAAGGAAAAACCAAACCAATTAAATAACAAAACAACCAATGAACGACGACAAAAGTTACAAAGAATACTTAGCAGACATTACTACCTTTATTTTTGATGTTGATGGCGTACTTACCGACGGTACAATTTCCGTAACCACGGACGGCGAAATGTTAAGAACCATGAATATCAAAGATGGATTCGCACTAAAAACTGCTATTGATGCTGGATTTAATCTTTGTATAATTTCTGGTGGTTCTAACGAAGGTGTCCGAAAACGTTTGGCTGGATTGGGTATTAAGGATATTTTTTTAGGTGCACATAATAAAATTGAACAGCTTAACAGTTACTTAAACCAACACAATATTTCAAAATCCCAAGTGTTGTATATGGGAGACGATATTCCAGATTTTCCTGTGATGAAATTGGTCGGTTTACCTTGTTGCCCTCAAGATGCTGTTCCAGAAATTAAAGCGATTTCAAAATATGTATCGCATAAAAATGGTGGAAAAGGTGCGGTAAGGGATGTCATTGAACAAGTGTTGAAAGTACAAGGGAAATGGAATGGTAATTATGGTGCTAAGTATGACTGATACTGAGTTTTCAGTCACAGCCTACCCGTACCAAAAAGACACGTTCGGGCGGGTCTCAGTCTCAGTCTCAGTCTCAGTCTCAGTTTACAGTTAATATCAAATGGGTAAAGAAGAATACAAAATAAGATGTAAGGTATTTAGAGATAATGCCAGAATCTTATTTGATTTCTTAATTAAAGACTATGGCTATTATCTAAAACATGAAAGCAATAAATCAAATTCAGGTTCAATAATTTCAGAGACACTTTTATATACGAATGAAAAACGTAAAAGAATAATAAAAATTTCAAATAGTTTTCATCCTAATGACAATGGATTCGAATTGATAATTGTTGACACAAGCAAAAAGACAAAACATATTTTAAAGAAAAAATTAGTTTTTAATGTTCCTAAGAATATGCAAGTTTCAGAACAACATCATTTGAACCAAATCTCAACAGATTTTAGAAAAAACCATTCGAAAATTATTTCAGGCAAGAAGTTTTATGATGATGCTTTTGAATATACTACGGTCAAGCAAAATAAACATCGCATTTCTACTTTAAAAACAATTTTACTATGGCTTTTAATGGTAATAATCATAATTTTAATGGAAAGATATTTTCAATAATACAATAAACATGTCCAACAGAAGAAGACATAGCACAGGATTTGGCTATATTGGTTTTGGTAATAGTCAGGCGACATTTAACCAAAGAGCCGCAAAGCCGTTTTCTAAATACAAGGAAAAATTAGATCTTGAAGCACATTTGCATTACAAAATGCATTTTTTGCATAAAGACTTAACCAATGAAGAAAAACAGAAGATTAAAGACAAAATAAGACGGCAAGAACGGAAACTTTTAAAACAAGCGGCAATTGTAAGTGCCATTGTTTTTATTATCATTGCAGCTTTTGCTTTTTACCTCATTAATCAAATATTATCTCACTAATCCCTCAAATGATTCACTTTCTTAATTTAATCCGCTGGAAAAATTTACTCATGATTGCTCTGACGCAGTACTTAATTAAGTATGCACTCTTATTACCTTTTCGAGAAAGTCATGGAGTTTTAACAACATTAAGCGATTTCAACTTTTTCCTGTTGGTTTTTGCCACACTTTGCATAGCCGCTGGAGGTTATATCATTAATGATATTCACGATATTGAAACCGATAAAATCAACAAACCGAACCAACTAATCATTAATAAGCACATTACAGAAAAAACGGCGACAACAGTATTCATGGTATTGAATATAATTGGCGTCGGTATCGGTTTTTATTTAGCTAATGGAATTGGAAAATCTGGTTTTTTCGCCATTTTTTTTATTGCATCGGCCCTGCTCTATATCTATTCGACCTCACTAAAACAAATTGCCGTTGTTGGCAATGTTGCAGTTTCAATTGTCGTGGCGTTAAGTATTTTGCTGGTTGGTATTTTCGAATTGGTTCCGGCTATGAACACCAATAATAATGTGGTTCAAACGACGTTTATCAATATCATTAAAGACTATGCCATTTTTGCTTTTATGATAAATCTGGTAAGGGAAATGGCTAAGGATATTGAAGATATTGATGGCGACCATAACGCCGGAATTCAAACCTTACCTGTACTATTAGGCAGAGCACGTGCTAATAAAATTGTATTTATAATTTCGTTGGTTCCTATCGTTGCCATAACCCATTATGTCATTACTTATTTATTCAAACAACAATTAGTCGTTGCTTACTTTTTAATTTTAGTCATCGCACCATTAATTTATGTAAGTATAAAACTGTTTAATGCCGAAACTAAAGCACAATACAAACATATTAGTCTGGTTTTAAAAGTGGTGATGCTTACAGGCATGTTATCTTTAGTGTTGTATAATTTTATCTTGAAATAAAGAAAAGACAAAAAAACCCTGCCTGTAAGCGAGGTAGAGCACATAGCCTCAATTCTAACTAACTGATAAACATTATCCATTTTAGAAATACACGTTTCAATCTACACACAGATTTGTGAAAATTTGTGTCAAATAACTCAGATTACAACATAATTTTAAATAAAAATGCTAAAAGAAAAACTAAAATATTTCAACCTAATCCTGGCCTCAGCTTCGCCACGTCGGCATAAATTTTTAAAAGATATGCATCTCGATTTTGAGATTCAACTAAAACCTGTTGAAGAAATTTATCCCGAACATCTAAAACGTGAAGAAATAACCGATTTTTTAGCACAGCTAAAGGCTGAACCTTTTGCCAAATCTTTAAAACAGAAAGACATCCTAATTACAAGCGACACCATTGTTTGGTTAGACGATAAAGCCATTGGAAAACCAAAAGACGAAGATGATGCTTTCCAAATGATAAAATCGTTAAGCAATAAAACTCACGAAGTGGTCACCTCAATTTGCTTCACATTAAAATCTGAACAACGCATCGTTAATACCATCACAAAAGTGACCTTTAAAACATTGACCGATGACGAAATCTCTTACTACGTTAATCATTTTAAACCTTTGGATAAAGCTGGTGCTTATGGCATTCAAGAATGGATTGGTGCCATTGGGATTACAAGTGTTGAAGGGGCTTACAATAACGTCGTTGGCTTACCTACCCATTTACTTTATGAAACGTTAAATGCCATTGCAGACGGCATATAGAGCATTATCTTTATTATAATGTGTCATACCATTTTTTATACTTTACTGTATGTCTCACTGAGCGCAGTCGAAGTGTCTCTTTAAATTCTTAAATATTCAAATTATGATAAAACTATTAAACATAGAAACCACACTAATTTTTAGTATATCAGTACTTGTAACATTGTTGTCGTGCAAAGAAAATAATACTTCAACTTCAGAAATTACATCAAATTCAGAACCAGAAACCGAAACATCAGCACCAGAAACCAAATTATCATCAGAATTTAAAGACTTTTGGTACAATGGCGAAGCAGAAATCACGTCCTACAAGTTAGAACAAGCGCGTTATGGCGAAATGAGGGAAGGCACAGCCGTTTTAGTCTTTGTATCCGAAGATTTTCTGCCAGAGGAACAAGTGAAGGCTGACAACTACAGCGAAAATAATATTCCTGTATTAAAACTTAATGCCACCAAAAATTTCAATACTGGTATTTACCCTTATTCGATTATGCAAAGCACCTTTTATCCTGTGGCAAACAATCAACATGCTTTAAAGATTTCGGCCTCTGTACAAGAATGGTGTGGCCAAGTTTATACACAACTCAATAATAGAACTGATTTTGAAGTAATGTCGCATTCCTACTTTCAAGGCGAAGCTGATGAAACATTTCAAATCGAAAAAACCTGGACAGAAAACGAACTTTGGCTAAAACTAAGAATCGACCCAAAAAGTCTTCCAACAGGAAAAATTAATATAATTCCGTCTATTGAATACACCAGATTAAAACACGAGAACATAAAAGCTTATGAAGCTACGGCTAGTCTTAAAAATAGTATTTACACTTTGACTTACAATGATCTAAACAGAACATTACGTATTAATTTTAACCCTAATTTTCCTTATGACATTCTAAGTTGGGAGGAAACTTTTTTAAGTGGTTATGGCGATGCTGCTTCAGTTTTAACCACTAAAGCCACGAAATTAAAAACCATAAAATCAGATTATTGGACCAAAAACAAAAATTCGGATTTAAGTCTCAGGGAAACTTTAAAATTGAAATAATAAATTACAGGAATCTGGACTATATTTGCTAGAACCAAAAACATCAGAATGCCAAACTATTTTCAAACATACCAATCCGAAATTATATACTCTTTAATACTGCTTATAATTTTATTTATAATCCGAAAAATAATAGTTATAACCGTAAAAAAAATAGGCCACAAAAGTGGCACAACAGAAGCCAGAGCGGCACTTATAGGACGTTATGTGACCGTTGCTTTAGTGCTTATAGCCATTTTAATAGAGTCCTTTATTTTGGGTGCAGAACCGCAACAAATTTCTTTGGTTTTTTCTTCGGTTTTTGCTGTAATAGGGATTGGATTATTTGCTATTTGGTCCATCCTCAGCAATATTACTTCTGGAGTGATTATGTTTTTTTCCTTTCCCTATAAAGTTGGCGATAAAATTAAAATCCATGACAAGGACGCACCAATTGAAGCCATTATAGAAGATATTAGGGCTTTTCAACTTATTTTGAGGGAAGATAATGGCAATATTACCACCTATCCCAACAATCTTATTCTTCAAAAAGCTGTAACTTTAATGCAAAAGGATGCATTGGACGATACTAGTATTTTATAACATATGAGGAAAAGAACCGCAAAAAAACGGACCCAAAATCATAAAAAACATACAGGAAAAGCGCCTGGAACACTAGTTTATACGGGAACCAAAACCGATAAACCATTTCAAATAGAATCCTTCGATTACAACAAGGAAAGCATAAGCGAAAGTGTTCTGACCTCTATAGAAGATGCTGTTTCTTTTAAGGATACGGATTCCGTAACCTGGATTAATATCGATGGTTTAAGCTCAATAAAGGAGATCGAACAAATAGGAACGCAATACGATTTGCACCCTCTTGTGCTTGAAGATATCGTCAACACCACGCAACGTCCCAAAATTGATGAATACGATGATTACCTCTTCGTAGTGCTAAAAATGCTGTATTACGATAAAGACGAAAATATCGTGATTGAGCAAGTGAGCTTTGTTTTAGGAAAAAATTACGTGCTATCGTTTCAAGAATCTGAAGGCGATGTGTTTGACAATGTTCGAGAACGAATTCGAATAGGAAATGGTCGTATTAGAGGTTTAAAATCTGATTATTTATTATATGCGTTGATTGATGCCGTCGTGGATAATTACTTTAGTATTATTGAAACCTTAGGGAATAAAATTGAAGATTTAGAAACGGATTTATTTGCCGGCAATGCCAAGGAAGATATTAATATTGAAGTGCAACAATTAAAGCGTGAAATCCTAAAAGTACGACGTGCAATTTTCCCGCTGCGTGAAATTATAAACCGCATTGAAAAAGGCGAACACCCTTTAATTTACAAACGCACAATTACCTATTTCAGAGATGTTTATGACCATTTAATTCAAGTATCGGAAAACATCGATATTTACCGTGAAATGATTTGGAGTTTAATGGATATGTACATGACCACCATAAGCAATAAAATGAATGAAGTCATGAAGGTATTGACCATAATGTCAACTATTTTTATTCCACTAACCTTTCTCGCTGGTATCTACGGAATGAATTTTGAATACATTCCAGAGCTGCGATACCGCTATGGTTATTTTGTACTGCTTGGTGTGATGTTTTTAATGTTTTTGGGCTTGCTGTATTATTTTAAGCGTAAGAAGTGGTTGTAGGATATTAAGACCCATCTGATATTAATACGTTTTATATATTTAAAACTATTAAAAATAGTAAGACTTATAAAGCTGATATTATTAGCCTTAAAACAGAGCAACCAGAAGTACAGACTTAAGCGAAATAACGTTACTTTTATGGCTTAAGTAACTTTATATAGGTGTTAGCAGCAATATTCGTGAACAACAATCTTAATGAGTAAATACAATACACAGAAAATAGAATATCCTGAATACAAAACTTATTTAAAGAATCTTCAGTTACTATCGTAACTTTGATTTTACAAATTATATAAATCAACAGATTTATAATGAATTCCATGATTTAGCTCTTACTATTCCAGGATTAGGAGCAAAATTAATTCATGAAAAGATAAATGGTTTTGAACTATACAGAGTTAGAATGGAAAGTACCATTTCAGAGCTTGAAGATAAGGATATTATTCAAACCTTTTCTTTTCCGTCACCAGCAGTTTTAAATTCCAATGGTAGAGCAAATATTAAAAATAAATCAGTTTTTTATTGCACTGACCATCCATATCCTGCTATTAAAGAAGCAAATGGAGGAATTGGTGAAGTTGGATTTTTAGGAATTTGGGAAATTCAAGCGTCACGAGATTTAGTTTATCTGAGTTGCTTACCAGAAGTACTACCAAATATGAATAACTGGCATGAATTTGGAGAATTTCATTATAATTTTTTGATTGAGAAACAATCTGATGAAGACTCAAAAGTCTTACCACATAAAATAGCTTTACGTAAATTGATTACTGATAAGTTTATGCTTGAAAAACCTCAGTATCATATAAGCTCAATGATTGCAAATGAATATTTATATGACAATGATTGCGATTTATTATTGTATCCAAGCGCTCAATCATTTCAGGATTACATTAATTTTGCTTTTCACCCAAATGTAGTTTTGAGCCATCTTAAATGCAAAAAAATTGTAAGGTTCAAGATTAACAAAATCACAAATCAACAAGTCGGATTTAATTTACTCGGAATTGGTGAAATAGAAAATGACAGAATCAAATGGAGGAAAATAACTGACCAAGATGGATTAGATTTAGGTTTCAGAAAAGAATAATAATACAGCTGCTAACAAAGTATTTAATCCATTGCTAGTTCTAGCCTACTTACGAATATTCCTGCGGAATATTCTATTCAGTTTTTATTTACTAAATTAGTTACTTAAACACGCCACTAATCATACACAAAACCGTTGTGGTACATATGAAAAAAACAGCATTTCTAATATTAATGTCAATGTCTTTTAATTCAGTTTCTGGACAAAATTTAAACGGAAAATGGTTACTGAAAGACATTGACCCTGGAAATGGTAAAAAAAAGGTTATCCTGGATTTCAACTGCTCGAGATTGAAAACGATAGTATTCATATTTACACGGACTTTTCGCTTAAAGAAAAAGTATCTACTTTAATAATGAATAATGGCGATTTGTTGAACTTAAAAAAAGAGAAAACTTCGACATACAAAGTCATTAACGATAATAATCTGAAATGGTTTGTAAATGGGAAATCTAATAACAAAGACGCGATTTTTGAGTGTGACTTTTATCGGCTTGAACCAACAATCACGATGCTGAAAAAAGAAGATATTGAAAAAATGACATTCGTGCTGACCGAAAACGGACGTGAAACGAAATTTGAATTTAATAAAGAACTTTGGGACAAAGAAACTCTCGAACGTATGAAACGAAAAGAGGGCAAGAAAAAAATGATTGAGCAAATAGATTCAACTTTATTTATCATATCATATTTTGATGGAAAGAGACATAGTTCAATTCCGATTAAAGAAGTTACGACTAAATTAATAACGATGTATGCTATTCCGACTGGACCAATGGAAATGACAGCATACCGAAAAGAATAAATACGCACCACAACAAAGTACTGTGCTAAAAAACAAGTAAAATCCCATTAAATTATTACTAAAGTACATATATATTCAAAAGCCCAAATTTCCCTAAAAACTTAATATACTTTCATCATTAGAATGTGTCCTAAGACTTCACTCATCTAACAAAGCATTGATAAACTTTTCAAATTCCGTCTTAAACTCCTCATACTTCTCTCCAGTCGCAGGACCATTGAAACCTGTGTGAATCTTCCGTACTTTACCAGTTTTATCAATAAAAATTGAAGTCGGATAAGACAAGACATGATTCAACATCGGCAATTTTTCCTGGGCTTTAGCTTTATCAGATGTTCCATATTGCGCTAAAAGAATAGGATAGCTAATATTTAGTTTTTTTCTTAATCGAGTAATACTTTTGAAGGCTTTGTCTTCAGTTTCCGCATATTCGAAAGCCAAGGCAACGATTTCAAATTCCTTATCTTTATTCGCTTCATAGAATTTGGCATAATATTTACTTTCATCCAAGCAATTTGGACACCAAGTGCCCATAATTTGCACAATAACTACTTTATCATCATAACGCTCATCACTTAGCGAAATTATGTTTCCATCTTCATCTGGAAATGAAAATTCCAAACCATCATAATCGTCCTTTAAAAACGTTAACTCATTGGCACTTGGTAATTCATAAGCTTCATTATGTTTGGCCACAAAAGGTTCTTTCCAATGGTTTCCAGAATAGAATTGGCCGTCCATTGTCGAGTCTGTTACTTTCGCTGTAAACAAAAAAGCATGAGCACCATCAAATGTGGAAAGCTTCATTTGGTTGCCATCCATAATACCTTCAAGAAAACGATAATCACCTGTAGTGGTCCTAAATGTCCCAGTAACGCTATCCCCTTTTTGTTTAAATATCCCTTTGGCTATGTATTCGTCGCCATCAATCCCTTTACTAAACACCGTTTCCCAAATCTCATCAACATTCTGCGTTGCTTTCGATTTAATTTTAAAACGACGGTCATCATTATATTCAGCAGTAAAAGGCACTACTCTACCTAAACTTTCTTTTATATAACTGCCTTCTAGATTATCATTGTCAAATTTTGCAGCAATATAACCTTCAAACACTGGTGTCTTAATGAAAACAGAATCATTTCTGTATTGGATTTCGTCAACTTCAATAACTTCTTCAGCATTATAAATGTATAATTCCTTTGGCGATTTTACCTCAAAAACAAATGGCAATTTTTCATTGTCCTGTACTTGTAAGACTGCTCTATACATTCCCGTTTTTAGTACTTTTTCATTTAAAACTTCGGTTTTGGTTTCACCTTTGCAAGAGCATAATATTAGAGCAACAAGACCTATAATTAAATTTCGCATAATTGGAATAGACTTTTAGTTTTCATCAAAATTCGTTAATTCGAATGATTTTAAGCCATAAAAACCTAAAAACACCCAAATTCATTGTTTTGGTCGCTTAAAGTTCCGAAAATTACAGACTAAAAATCTATTCTAAATTTTATTCCTTCACGTTTCATTACGAATCAACTATTACTATCTTTGCACCTTGATTAAATTGACAAATGAAAATATCATACAACTGGCTAAAACAGTTTATAAAAACCGATTGGGACGCTGAAAAAACTGGCGAATTACTTACTGATCTTGGTTTGGAAATAGAAGGCATTGAGACTTACGAATCTGTAAAAGGCGGATTAAACGGTATTGTTGTTGGCGAAGTTTTAACCTGTGAGCAACACCAAAATGCAGACCGACTTAAAGTAACCACTGTTGATATTGGTGAAGAAGTGCCGTTACAAATTGTTTGTGGTGCACCCAATGTGGCTTCTGGACAAAAAGTACCTGTAGCAACCATTGGAACTACACTTTACACACTAGAAGGTGAAACTTGGACAATTAAAAAAGGTAAAATTCGAGGCGAAGAAAGTCACGGTATGATTTGCGCTGAAGACGAATTAGGTCTTGGCGAATCGCACGATGGTATTATGGTTTTAGATTCTGAAATAAAAGTAGGTACACTTGCAGCCGATCTTTTTAAAGTTGAAACCGATCAAGTTTTTGAAATCGGCTTAACGCCTAACCGAGCAGATGCTATGAGTCATTATGGTGTAGCCCGAGATCTTAAAGCCGGCTTGTTGCAGAAGGAAATTTCTTTGGAGCTTATTACGCCTTCAGTTAGTTCTTACCATGTGGATGCCAGAGCACTTAAAGTTGATGTTGATGTCAAGGATTATGAGAAAGCACCTCGCTATTGTGGTGTTACCATTTCTGGCGTAAAGGTAGAAACATCTCCGGCTTGGTTACAACATCGCCTAAAATCCATTGGCTTATCTCCTATTAACAACCTAGTTGATATCACAAATTACGTACTACATGAGTTAGGACAACCTTTACATGCATTTGATGCAGATAAAATTACAGACCGAAAAATTGTTGTTAAAACCTGCAAAGCTGGTACAAAATTTACAACCTTAGATGGTATTGAACGTGAATTGCATGAAGATGATTTAATGATTTGCGATTCTAAAAAACCAATGTGTATTGCGGGTGTTTTTGGCGGCATTGATTCTGGCGTTACGGAAAACACGACTCGCATTTTCTTGGAAAGTGCCTATTTTAATCCTGTGAGTGTAAGAAAAACTGCAAAACGTCATGGGTTAAATACCGATTCATCTTTTAGATTTGAAAGAGGCATTGACCCTAATCTCACTGAGTATGCTTTAAAGCGCGCTGCGCTATTGATTCTTGACATCGCTGGAGGTGAAATCACAAGTGATATCGTTGATGCTTACCCAAAAAAGATAAAGGACTTTGAAGTTCGGTTAAGTTTCGACAATGCTAAAAAATTAATTGGTGAGGAAATCCCGAAGGAAACTATAAAAAGTATCTTAACGTCTTTAGAAATCAAAGTAAATAATGTTACTGAAGCAGGATTAGGTTTAACTGTACCTGCATACAGAAATGATGTCCAACGTGAAGCAGATATTATTGAAGAAATCTTGAGAGTTTACGGATACAATAATATAGCCACAACGACTAAGTTGAATGCCTCTATTTCCAATTCATCACGATTTGAAGATTATAAGCTTCAGAACATTATCGGAAATCAATTGGTATCTCAAGGGTTCTTTGAAATTATGGCAAATTCCTTAACCACACCTAAATACGTGGAGTTAAGTGAAGACTTAAATGAAGACCATAATGTAAAAATGCTGAATCCGTTGAGCAACGATTTGGAAGTAATGCGCCAATCATTGTTATTCTCAGGATTAGAGGCTGTTGCACATAATATCAATCGAAAACGAGATGATTTAAAATTGTTCGAATTCGGAAAAACGTACCACCAATATTCAGAAGTACGAGAAGAACTTAAGCATTTGTCGCTTTTTGTAACAGGGAATAAATCTGAAGACCGCTGGAATACTGCTTCCAGTCCAAGTGATTTCTTTTATTTGAAAGGTACTGTGGAAGCCGTTTTAGAACGATTAGGCTTAACAAAGTTAAAATCTGCACCCATTAAATCTGACGTGTTTAGCGAAGGGATGAGTCTATCCATAGGAAAGAAAAAAATAGTTGATTTTGGTTTGGTTAAAAAATCAGTATTAAAGCATTTTGGAATTTCCCAAAATGTATTATTTGCTGATTTCAATTGGGACAACGTACTGGACATGGCGAAACATAACAAAATTAAGTTTAGTGCCATTTCTAAATATCCAGAAGTGAGACGCGATTTCGCTTTGCTTTTAGATGACCAAGTTACGTTTGAAGATATCAATACCATAGCCAAACAAACCGAAAAGCAATTGCTGAAAAGCGTCAATCTATTTGATGTTTACGAAGGCAAAAATTTACCTGTTGGCAAAAAGAGTTATGCTGTAAGCTTTATTCTTCAAGATGAACACAAAACCTTAAACGATAAACAGATAGACAAAATAATGTCTAAACTTCAATCTAATTTTGAGACTAAACTTGGAGCTGAATTACGTTAATAAATTCTTTCGAATATAGAAAAAGCCCTGAAGTTAATAATTCAGGGCTTTTTTATTTTTAATATGAGATTAATAATCCAACCTTATATAGGTTCCTTTGTAGCGAAACTAAACTGTATCGTTGTTTTGAATTTCATTTTTATGAATGAAATTAACGCATAAAAGAAAAGTGCAGCTCCAGACATTTCAAGAAACTCCTCAAAACTATACATTAAAGCATATGTCAACGTTTTTTCGTTATACACTTCCGCATGCATTCCCCCAAGCATCTCCATACCGACAGCACCTGCAACAAAAATCACACCTGCCAAAATAAAAAGCTTTAATATCTTTCTTGGCAAGCTCATCATAAATTTAAAATAGGCTACACCTAGAATAACGACAATCGCCATATACGGGATAAACCATGCAAAATAGAGTAAGCCAGAGGTGTTAAAAAGAGCTTCCATCGGAGCTCTAAGTTGTTCATGAATTTGAATCATTTCATCTAAAGAAATAAATACAAATATTAAGGATAAGCCTATCCAATGCCAAAACCGTCCGCCAATAGCTCTATTACCATAAGCAATTAATGCCAATAAAATTGCATCGGCAAGTAAAACCAAAGACGAAAAAAAAGTTGGCAAATTGGCTTCTAAATTCACATTGAAAAGTTTAACCAGCAATCTGGTAACCTTGTCCTCCATTCCTGAAGTATTGAAAAGTAAATAAACAGAAAATAAATTCGCTAAAGATAATAGTCCAATGGCAATAAAAAGATTACGAAGAATCTTGGACTTTCGTATTTTAAATTTCATAAAAAGTGGTTTTTTTGTAGTGGCAAATTGAGAGTTTGCCGAAAAAATAATTTGATGTTGATTAATAGCTTTAACGCGTGAAGGTAATTTTTTTGACCGTTTGTACTCAATATATTGCTCAAACGACCTATAACTTCGTTTAAATGTTGTAAATACTAATACAAATATATTCTAAAAGACTGAATTATAAATATTTAAAACCCTATTTCTTTAAAATTATTAATTTCAAATATTATACTTTCTTTAGTAAAAATACGCCTGAAAGTTACTATTTTTAACATTCACATAAAAACTTATAAAAATGGCTCATATAACATTAGGAGGAGATCCAATAGAAACTACAGGAAGTTTACCATCTGCTGGGAACAAAGCTCCAGATTTTAAACTCACAGCAACCGACTTATCAAGTAAATCAATATCAGATTACGAAGGAAATCGATTGATTCTAAATATCTTTCCGAGTATAGATACTGGTACTTGTGCAACATCGGTAAGGACTTTTAACGAAAAGGCAACACAATTAGATAATACTAAAGTACTGTGTATCTCAAAAGACCTACCTTTTGCATTAAATCGTTTTTGTGGTGCAGAAGGATTGGACAATGTAGAAAGCCTTTCAGATTTTAAAACGGGTAACTTCGGAAAAGATTACGGTTTAACTTTTAAAACTGGTCCTTTGGAAACCTTATTATCGCGTTGCATTGTCGTCATTGATAAAGATGGCACAATTCTACACACTGAACAAGTTCAAGAAATAAAGGATGAACCGAATTACAAGGCAGCTTTAGATGCATTGAAATGATATTTATTGAATCACAAAGCATCCTTAGAGGTTTTGAAATAGCTTTTTAATTAATTATAAATAGTTATTGATGCTTTGAAATAATATTCGAAAAGAACTAAACCAGATTCTGAACAAATTTCAGAATACATGCAAAAAAAAGATTCCTTCCTCATTAACAGACTCAAAAGCGTAGGCTTTGCTTATAAGGGCATGCTTCTACTCATTAAAACAGAAGCCAGTATACAAGTACAATTGTTTATAGCGATTGCAGTTACAATTGCTGGCTTTTATTTTGAAATTTCAACCAACGAATGGCTTGTACAACTTACAATGATAGGTTTGGTAATGAGCTTAGAAGCTATGAATACGGCTGTCGAACATATAGCCAATTTTATTCATCCTGAGTACCATATAAAAATAGGACTCATAAAGGATGTTGCTGCTGGTGCTGTTTTTATTGCTTCAGTGATTGCTGTAATTGTTGCTGGTATTATTTATATCCCGAAATTTAGTTAGTTTTCTTTAGAACTTTTAACCAACATTTTCAAATGGATTTAATCTTCGTTTCTATACCAAAACCACTAGGATAAACGTTACTAATTTGTATTTTTGTTCAATTCTAATTTTACAATCCTTTTCAAGACATAATATGAAGCAACTTATCGTGCTATCTATGCTTTCATTATTAAGTTTTGGTTGTGAAAAGCAAGTAAAATCAGTCAATCACGTTCTTAAAATCAATGGTCGTTTAGGTCAAATGAAGATTAAAAATGCTGAAGATTATAATAAGGCTAAAACTTTTGTTTTGGGTAAGTTTAGTTATAAAGACGATACTAGATTTACGAAAGTAAAATCAGTTCATTCGTCAAAAACCTTGTATTTGGACAATGAAGTTTATAACGCTTTTACAACGATGTTAGAAGCTGCAAATAAAGCGGATGTTTCGCTTAAAATAGTTTCAGGAACTCGAAATTTTGATGAACAAAAAGCTATTTGGGAACGTAAATGGAATGCGTATAGCAACTTAGAACCCATTGCACGCTCGAAAAAGATTTTGGAATTTAGTTCTATGCCTTCCACATCGAGACATCATTGGGGAACAGATATGGATTTAAATAGTTTAAACAATTCGTATTTTAGCAGCGGAAAAGGACAGCAAGAATATCAATGGCTAACAAATAATGCTAATAAATTCGGTTTTTATCAAGCTTATACGACCAAAGAAGATGGTAGAAAAGGCTATGATTTAGAAAAATGGCATTGGTCGTATTTACCATTAGCAAGTCAATATTTAAAGTTTTATAATTATAATATTAGTTATACTGATATTAATGGCTTTACGGGCGATACGCTAGTGATACCTAACAAAATGATAACCCATTATGTTAATGGTTTATCTAAAAAAGTGATAGATTACAAATAAAAGAGATTCCCACTTTCCTGTCTGCCGACAGGCAGGCGTGGATTGGTTACCGAATTAAATTCGGCATAATATGGCAAAAAAAGCAACAAAAAACCAGCCTGCCGGCAAGGCAGGAAAAACCAAAACTAAGGCGAAGCCAAAAGCTAAAACGACATTAAAAAAGCCTTCGTTTAAACTTTCTAGCCAACAAAAACTCATTTTTGGAAGTTTCCTTATTATGGTTGGCGTATTACTTTTTATCTCTTTCCTGTCTTTTGTTTTTACAGGCAAGGAAGATCAAAGTGTGCTCAATAATTTCCCGGAACGTTCCGATGAATATAAAAACTGGGCAAGTCAACTTGGTGCTTGGGTAAGTGAATTCTTTATCATCAAAGGCTTTGGTTTACCGTCATTTATATTTGCAGGTTTATTATTTCTCTCTGGTGTTTATGTCACTTTAAATTTAAATAAAGTAAAGCTAAGAAAACATTGGATTTGGGGAACACTTATTGTCATCTGGTTATCCATTCTTTTTGGATTTTTCACGCATAAATACGATTTA
Organism: Winogradskyella schleiferi; assembly: GCF_013394655.1. Classification (NCBI taxonomy): domain Bacteria; kingdom Pseudomonadati; phylum Bacteroidota; class Flavobacteriia; order Flavobacteriales; family Flavobacteriaceae; genus Winogradskyella; species Winogradskyella schleiferi. Next base: position 1,577,010 of record NZ_CP053351.1, on the reverse strand, counting down.
CTTGGCGGCACTATTGGTTTTGAGATGAATCAGTTCTTTCAAGATTATGTAGGCAAAGCCGGCACTATCCTACTATTGATTTTTGGACTGATTGCTTATTTGGCTATTCGATTCAAGGTTACAGGAGCTACGTTTGTCAATAGTTTTAAACGCGCAAAAAAATCTATAAAAGAAGATTTACAATCCGAAAACACTTCGACCGAGCCAACAGCGATTTTAGACAACAGTCTAACAGAAGAGGCAGAAGCTATTAAATCTGCCTTTGAGATGCCTTTGGGAGAGACCGAACCAACCATTAGCAATCATTCTAAACCAAATTCAAAAACAGAAGTTAAGGCTGAAAAGCTAAAAATGGAAGTTACAGAAAAACCTGAGGAAGAAACGGTTGACGAACCAGAATTAACTATGGAGGTTGAAACAGTTGAGGAAGAGAAATCTGAATCCGATAATTTAGCCGATAAATTAGTTGAAGATTTTGGGCAATTTGATCCTACACTCGAACTAGGTAAATATCAATTCCCGACCTTAGATTTATTAAAAAAATATGATAATGAAGGAATTTCCATTGACCAAGAAGAGCTTGAAGAAAATAAAAACCGAATCGTTGAAACCTTAAGTAATTATAAAATTGGTATTACCAGCATTAAAGCCACAATTGGACCAACGGTTACCTTATATGAGATTGTGCCGGATGCTGGAATCCGAATTTCAAAAATCAAGAATTTAGAAGATGATATTGCTTTATCCTTAGCCGCATTAGGAATTAGAATCATTGCGCCTATTCCAGGAAAAGGAACAATTGGTATTGAGGTGCCCAATAAAAATTCGACTATTGTCTCTATGCGTTCCGTTATTGCCTCGCAAAAATTTCAAAAATCGGACATGCAATTACCAATTGCTTTTGGTAAGACTATAAGCAACGAAACCTTTGTGGTCGATTTGGCCAAAATGCCGCATATGCTTATGGCAGGTGCCACAGGTCAAGGTAAATCTGTAGGTTTGAACGCTGTATTGACATCCTTGTTATATAAAAAGCATCCTGCTGAAGTAAAATTTGTATTGGTCGATCCTAAAAAAGTAGAACTTACGCTTTTCAATAAAATAGAACGACATTATTTAGCAAAACTGCCTGATAGTGAAGATGCGATTATAACGGATAACACTAAGGTTATCAACACGCTGAACTCACTTTGTATTGAAATGGATAACCGTTACGAAATGCTTAAAAATGCATTTTGTAGAAATATTGCAGAATACAACGCTAAATTTAAAGCCAGAAAGCTCAATCCAAATGATGGTCACGCCTTTTTACCTTACATAGTTTTGGTGGTTGATGAGTTTGCCGATTTAATTATGACGGCTGGAAAAGAAGTTGAAACTCCAATTGCAAGATTAGCCCAATTAGCACGAGCCATAGGAATTCATTTAATTATTGCGACGCAACGCCCTTCTGTAAACGTCATCACAGGTATTATCAAAGCCAATTTCCCTGCTCGGATCGCATTTAGGGTAACAAGCAAAATAGATTCACGTACCATTTTAGATGGCGGCGGAGCGGATCAATTAATTGGACGTGGTGACATGTTATACACTCAAGGTAACGAACTTATAAGAATACAATGTGCCTTTGTGGACACTCCTGAAGTTGAAAGAATAACTGAATTTATTGGTTCACAAAAAGCATATCCAGATGCACATTTATTGCCAGAATATGTTGGCGAAGAAGGTGGCACAAATCTTGATGTAGACATATCCGACAGAGATAAACTCTTTAGGGATGCTGCAGAACTTATTGTTACTGCACAACAAGGCTCGGCATCTTTATTACAACGAAAACTAAAATTAGGTTACAACAGAGCTGGTAGAATTATCGATCAATTAGAAGCGGCCGGAATTGTTGGTAATTTTGAAGGCAGTAAGGCACGCCAAGTTTTAGTACCAGATTTAGCGGCTTTAGATCAGTTGCTTGAGAATGAACAGTTGTAAAGTTTAGGCTCTAAATAAGAAGTATATTACATAATTTTTGAAATAAATAAAGAAATGAAAAATTTAATTGTATTAGCATTTATCACACTAGGATTTACCGCGTTTGCGCAAAGCGATGCCAAAGCCGAGAACTTATTAAACGAAGTGAGTTCCAAAATTAAAAGCTATAAAAATATCAGTTTAGACTTTAAATACGAATTAAATAATATAAGCGAAAATATTAGCCAAGAAACACGTGGAGATGTCGTAATTGAAGGTGAGAAATACAAACTCAACATATTGGGAGTTACACGTATTTACGATGGCAAAACGTTGTACACCATTAGTCCAGAAGATGAAGAAGTCACTATTTCTTCAAACAATACAGAAGACGAAAGCACCATCACTCCAAGCGAAATGCTATCATTCTATGAAGATGGTTATACGTTTAAAATGGATATTGTACAAACTGTAAAAGGACGGAAAATTCAATATGTAAAACTACTTCCTATGGATACCAATTCTGAAATAAAACATGTTTTACTCGGAATTGATGCCACCACAAAACACATTTATAACTTAATTGAAGTTGGTAAAAATGGAACGAAAACAACATTAACTGTTAATTCTTTTAAAACCGATGAACCCATCTCAAAAACCTTATTTACATTTGACAAAAGTAAATACAGCGATTATTTTATCAATAAAATAGATTAAGTCTAAAACAAATCTTTGTGAAAATATTAGATAGGTACATACTTATCACATTCTTAAGGACGTTTTTTAGCGTCTTTATTATATTCATGTTCATCTTTATTTTACAAGGGGTTTGGCTGTATATTGCTGAACTTGCTGGTAAAGATTTAGACATAACCGTTACTGCAAAATTTATTCTGTACTACATGCCAAAGTTAATTCCTTTGGTGGTTCCGCTCACGGTTTTATTGTCCTCTATCATGGTGTTCGGAAACTTTGCTGAAAACTACGAGTTTGCAGCTATGAAATCTACAGGAATATCGTTACAACGTGCCATGCGAAGTTTAAGCGTATTTATCGTTGCCTTAGGTATTGCTACATTCTTTTTCGCCAATAATGTGATTCCTTGGGGCGAATATAATTTTTATAATTTAAGACGAAACATTGCCAAAGTCAAACCAGCATTGGCCATTGCAGAAGGTCAATTTAATGAAATCGGTAACATCAATATTAAAGTAGAAGAGAAATCTGGAGATCGTGGTCAATTTCTTAAAGGTGTCGTTATTCATAAAAAAAATGACACGCGTTCAGGAAACTACACCGTAATTGTCGCAGAAGAAGGCGAACTTAAAAGTAGTATTGATTCCAATATTCTTCAACTCGAACTATTAAACGGGAATTACTACGAAGAAATTGTAAACAAAGATAGCAGACAGAATGTAAACAAGCCCCATGTTAAAAGCTATTTTGATAACTACACATTCAATGTAGATTTAGAATTGCTTAATGCTGAAGATCTCGATGAAAAAAATCATAGTGATAGATACAACATGTACAATGTTAAGCAGCTAACTGATGTTATTGATACACTCAAAACCAAGAAATCAGATGATTATCACTCATTATCTAAAACCTTATATAATAGAAGTACATATTCATCATTGAACGCCAATATAGATACCACAAAAATTGACTCTATTTATGGTGGTAAAGACATTCTTGACCATTATAATATTAGTCAAAAAGTCCAGATTATAAATTTGGCCATCAATTCTTCAAATAGCACAAGACAGATATTAGACTCAAATAAAAAATCACTTGAACAGAAAGATATTCGACTAAACAAACATATTATAGTATTCCATGATAAGTTTGTTTTGGCATTGGCTTGTATCATATTATTTTTCGTCGGTGCGCCACTTGGCGCCTTAATCCGCAAAGGTGGACTTGGTTTACCGATGGTTATTGCCATTGTATTGTTCTTAACCTATCATTTCTTTGGCATTTTTGCTAAAAATAGCGCTGAAAAGGGAACTTTTAGTCCTATCATTGGAGCTTGGCTTTCTACGGCTGTGATGTTACCATTAAGTATTTATTTGACTACTCGTGCCACGAATGACAAAGGTGTCTTTCAGTTTGATTTCATTATAGTGCCACTGAAACGTTTATTTAGTTCAAAAAATAAATTTCAACTTTCAGAAAGCGATACCAAGACCTATAATTATTATAAAAGATATTCCATAGAGGAGTTAATTGGAATTATAAAGAATCAAGAAGAATTTGACTTAGATAAAAAACCAAAGGAGATTGCACTACATAATCTGTTGGATCGAAAAATTTCACTTGAAGGTTTAAAGTCTGAAGGTTTAGTAATTCCTGATAAACTTATAAAAGCTAGGGTTTTACTAAGAGATTATAAAGATTACTCGAAAACGAGTTTAGTCAGTTATGTCGTAGGTATTGTTTTAGTAGTATTGCATTTAGTATTTAAAAACAATAAATTACCAGAAATCGCAGAATCCGCTTTGAGTTTGAGCATTATTGCCTTTATCTTTTTTGCTATTTATGTAATAGTCGATGTGTTTAAATATTCAAAATTTTACAAGATTATCGATTTAAAAGGGAAACAAAATAATCCACTTATTTTAATTTTAACGCTTCCACTCTATCCGTTAAAATACATTATATTGAGAAACAAGATTTCCCAAGACTTCTATCTGAGCTGTCTTCAAAATATAAAATAACTGTATCTTTGTTTCCTCTAAACCTGTAATATGATAACCAAAACCGAACATAAAAAAATGAGCCTAAATACAATTGAAGAAGCCATTGAAGATATTAAACAAGGTAAAGTTATCATTGTAGTTGATGATGAAAACCGTGAGAATGAAGGCGATTTTTTAGCTGCTGCTGAAAAAGTTTCACCAGAGATGATCAATTTTATGGCAACTCATGGTCGTGGTTTAATTTGTGCCCCTTTAACCGAGCATCGTTGTGAAGAACTAGACCTTACCATGATGGTTAGAAACAATACCGATCCGATGGAAACGGCCTTTACCATCTCAGTAGATTTAAGAGGTAACGGTGTTAGTACAGGAATTTCTGCAAGTGATCGATCAAAAACTGTAAAGGCTCTTATAAATAATGAAACAAAGGCCTTTGAATTGGCAAGACCAGGACATATCTTTCCTTTGGTTGCCAAAGAAGGAGGCGTTTTAAGACGAACTGGCCACACAGAAGCTGCCATTGATTTTGCACGTTTGGCAGGTTTCGAACCTGCAGGTGTTATTGTTGAGATTATGAACGAAGATGGTACTATGGCTCGCTTACCACAATTGATGAAAGTGGCCAAAAAATTTGATCTTAAAATTGTTTCTATTGAAGATTTGGTGGCCTACCGAATGGAGCACGATTCCTTAATCGATAAAAAAGAAGACTTTAATATCGAGACCCGTTTTGGAAAATTTAGATTAAGAGCATACCAACAAACCACAAACGACCAAATACATATAGCCTTAACAAAAGGTACTTGGAAATCTGACGAGCCTATTTTAACCCGAGTCAATAATACATTGGTCAATAGTGATATTCTTGGTACACTTACCAATAATACGGATCAGAAATTAGATGATATGTTTAATGTAATTAATACTGAAGGTAAAGGCGCTATTATATTCATCAACCAACAACCGGAGTCCATGAATTTATTAACTCGGCTTTCAATTCTCAAAGAAAACCAAGTGGAGGGTCAATTGGTAAAAGCACCTAGTTTAGGTATGGATACCAAAGATTTTGGGATTGGAGCGCAAATATTGCACGATCTAAAAATTAGCAAGCTAAAATTAATTTCTAACAGTCTCCAAACCAAGCGTGTTGGAATGATTGGTTACGGATTGGAGATTGTGGAATATGCTAATTATTAATCAATTATTACTTTTTTAATAGTTGTCAGATCCCCTGAATAGATCTTAAGAAGATATATTCCTGGTTTTAAATTTTCAACATTTAATACATTTGTGTTGGTTGTATTCTCGACTACGACCTGACCAATGGAGTTGTATAGCACAACCTTATCAATAGTTTCATCAGATACAACATTTATAAAATCACTAGCTGGATTAGGATGAACATTAAATGAATTAGCAATTTGATCATCTACACTCAATCCCGTATTCTGATAAACCCTAACGTAATCAATTTCCATATTACTCTGCACAAAATTAGGATCTATGGCACCTGATATTCCTCCTAAGGCAATATTTAAAATCAGATACTGGTCTTCATAAAATGGCCAAGTACTACCATCTTTAATCGCTGGATTATAAGTATAAAAACCCACATCGTCAATTAAAAATGTGATTTGATTTGGAGACCAATTCATGGAATAGACGTGATAGTCGTTGGCAACATCATTTAAAACATAAGATTGAACATTAAATGTATTACCATAGCTTGATGGTGTGTGCAAAGCACTACTAACATGGTTCGTAGCACCCAGCCCGTGTTCCATGATATCAATTTCTCCACAAGCTGGCCAACCTGTAGTTCCAAATCCTTGGGTTTGCCAATAAGCACCAGCTTCACTCACATTTTTTCCCAAGGTCCATATTGCAGGCCAAGTACCATCACCTGAAGGTAATTTAGCCCTAACATCTACTCTACCATAAGTAAAAGCATATTTAGAATTCAATCGTGCTGATGTGTATTCTTTTGTCTCTCCTTGATCTGTAAAAATCTCCTTTATTGCTGAGATATTTAAAAATCCATTATCAACAAACGAATTTTCTATACGATCGGTATAATGTTGTTCTTCGCCATTAAACCAACTTCCGCCAGCTGGTATTTGTGTTTGGTGAAACCATTTACTTGAATCCACAGCACCATTTGTATCAAACTCATCTGCCCAGACTAAGTCAGTATATATAACATCTAAGGTATTAGGATCTACCGGTTCAGAACCATCATCGATATCATCTATTAAATATGTTCCAGGTGAAGCTACACCTCCATCTATTAAAATAACGAGTCTAGTATAAGTTCCTGTGGCAAAAACAGTATTAGAAGTTCCAGTAATTGTAGCTGTTGAAAAATCGAAAACTATATCATTTGTCCATCCTGTTCCAGAAGTATTTTGTACCACCTCGACATCAGGATTAGTTCCATTTTCTAGTTTTACATAAATATTATGGGCATTAGGATCAAATTGATAAAAAGATAGGGTTATCTGTTGTTGTTCATCCAAATCTATAGGAACATTTAAATCTATATAAAACCCTTGCCAAGGGTCATTACCATCATTAAAAAATTGTCCAACATCATCATTAGGGTCCTGTGGATTTGTACTGAAAGCAAAACTACTACCAGAAAATGCACTAAAATTATCAGTACCATCCGAAAAATCTATTGGCATTTGTTGCGAAAATGATAAGAGACTAAATGACACCAAAATAGTGACTAACAGGTAATTTAACTTCATAGAATTCTTTTTTTATAAAACTATGAATAAGAACAAGCGGAACCTAATTTTTCGCCTATACAAAACCAATACATCATAAGAAAGTCGCTCCCTACAGCGACTTTCTCTGTCTCTCACATCTATTAGGACTTCTAAAAAATTGAGTTTTCAACTTTTATTAATATCACGGCCCACTTTTTTAGTAAGGTCTTCAACCCATTAAGTACTTGATCTTAAATATTTATTTTTTAAATATTATAATTTGTAAACAGTAAATTGAAAAGTAGTAGGTGTTATACTTCCAGAATTATTGAATATACGGACTTGTAAGTCTCCTCCACTAATAACTATACTTGAAGTTCTGAACGCCGTTGAATAAGGCGTTACTACACATGAGGTATCATAAACATTCAAGGTTTCGCTATTAACACTTACACTAATAACTCCACCAGATAAACTCGCCGTAAAATTGCCAGTACCACTAAGTACGTTTGCGTTAGACTCCACAGTTCCATAAGCAATAGGTACTATATTCGCATTTCCAGTAGCTTCTCTATTTATTTCATTAGTAACATCTAAAGTACCGTTGATACGAATTAAGTCCGTATCAAATTCTCCATAAATAAGTGCATCATCTGAACTCGAATTTTCTATGTATAATCTATTGGAGCCGGTTTCATTATAACCTGCTTGATAGCCAATTGCAATACTATTAGAACCTGTTTCATTATTATATAGTGCTTGATACCCATAAGCAACATTATTGTTTCCAATAGTATTAGAAAATAAAACAAGGCTGCCTGTGGCAACATTTTGATTTCCTGTAGTATTTGAGCCTAACGAATTATGTCCAGTTGCCACATTACTCAATCCTGTAGTACTATTATATAAAGCACTCGATCCTGTGGCTGTATTAGAAATCCCTGTAGTATTTGAGAATAAAGCCCGATATCCATTTGCAGCATTGGCATTACCTGTTGTATTTGAATATAAGGCTTCATTTCCTAACGCCGTATTAGCAGCACCAGTTGTATTTGAATGTAAACTCTGATTACCTATTGCCGTATTAGCAGCGGCTGTAGTGTTTAAATTTAAGGCTCGATATCCTACGGCTGTATTACTATTTCCAGAGGTATTAGATTGCATTGCAAACGTGCCCATAGCTGTATTCCAGCTTCCCGTATTGTTAAGTAACGACTCATAGCCAATTCCAATATTGGACGCTCCAGTGATATTATTTTGTAGAGCTCTTCTTCCTATTGCTATATTTTGTTCACCTGTGGTATTGCTTTCTAAAGCTTCTGCGCCGATAGCAACACTTCCACTCGCCGTTGTATTTTGACTTAATGATCGAAAACCATTTGCAATATTATGTTCTCCTATGGAATTATTAAAGAGTGCATCTGAACCTACTGCAATATTATAATTTCCAGAATTCACGTTTCCAAATAAAGCATCTGTACCTATTGCAATATTATCATTTCCCGAACTATTATCATATAGCGCATAATTCCCAATTGCTATATTAGAGCTTCCAGTACTGTTAAAAGTTAAAGAGAAAGTTCCATTAGCAATATTATTAGAACCTGAGACATTAAACCGAAGTGCAGATGATCCATTTGCGACATTACTACTCCCTATAGTGTTCCATGATAAAGCTAATGGTCCATTTGCTACATTATTCGAACCTGAAATATTCCTTGATAATGCCATATATCCATTTGCTACATTATTAGATCCTGAAATATTTGAAATTAACGTTTGATAGCCGTTTGTAACATTATTAGATCCCGTAATGTTTGAGTTAAGAGACTGATAACCTATACCTGCATTTCTATTATCCGAACTATCATCATTTATTCCCGCTCCAATACCTAAAAAAACAGATGAACCATCTTCTGTGCCGTCACTATCACTTTTACCATCTATTAAATCATCAATTTTATTTACGCCTGTTATAGAAATCCATGTTAACAATGTGTTGTTCCAATAGTAAAACCCTTTCGTTGGCACACCTGTTCCTGTAGCGTAAATTAACATTCCATCTTGAGCTACTGTCGGATTTATTATAGGGAAATCATCAACTTTTGGAATGAGAATTCCATCCGTATTTATTGGATTTGCTTGATCTGATGATCGTATATCCAATTGTGCTTGTGGGTCGGTTGTTCCAACACCAACTTGTGCAGACATTACTACTGTAAACATTAAGACGCAAATGATAACGGTTAGGTTTTTCATAATTGGATAATATCTATGACTTTATTTAATACTAAAAATAGATTGATGAAAATCAATGTTTAATATTGATATCAAATCTAATTAGTCATAAAAAAGAAATGTATAAGTATTGTAACAAGTCCTATAAATAATGTAACATTTGCTATATGAGTGAAGAAATACAATTATATTGAGCGATATTCTTATAATCAATAAGGCCGTCCTTTAGACTTTAAAAATGAAATTAAAAAGGGAAGTTAAACACTTCCCTTTTAATAATTAATTCAAAGTTTATTCCACCACTATTTTTTTTGTCTGGACTTTATTACCCATTGATATTTTAAACAAATAGATCCCTGAATTTAAATTGGAAACATCAATCTCATTGATTTTTTTCAATAACATTACCTGCTTTCCTAAAATATCGTAAACCTCAACACTATCAATTATATGATTCGATTCAATATTTATCTTATTCGAAGCAGGATTAGGATATAGTGATAATTGTTGCAATTCATTTTCTTCAACACCTAAAACTTCATTACCTGCAAATTCATTAATTGCACCAGCGAGTGTAATGGTATAGAAATCTGATTGTGCGTTTATGCCCAACATACCAGCAGCAGATGAGTCAGGATCGGTATCATTTTCAAACAATCTTGCTTCAGAATTGCCGTCAGAGGGTGTAAAAGTCATCCATAATACCTCAACATCGGCATTTAAAACACCAATATAGCTACTGCCGCCAACAGAGTTAAATACATAAAAATCATTACCCGGTGAAGCTTCTGGACTTCTAATAACGCCTGCCGGATTAAAGGAAGACACACTTTCACTGGTATGTGCTAGCGCTCTTGTTTCAGATGCATCTGTTGGAAAAACGATCGTCACTGCGGCTGTACCGCCTGTGGTTACTGGAGCAACTGCTGTTATATCCCGTTTTACGTACAATTCGTATTCAGAATTACTTGAATTCCAGTTTAATCTGAAAGTCACATTCTGTGCAAATAGTGATGATGAACATACCATAATTGCTAAAAGCATAAGTATTTTTTTTCTCATAATGTAAATTTTATTTTGGTCTTCGTGAATCTTTGTTTTCATGGTTTTTTTTAATTTAAATTGATTAATATTTCTAAGGCCTGGTCTAGCCGTACTTGTTCTCTACTTAGTTGCAAACTACTTCTCATGGCAGAAGGAGAAGGTAATTGTTCCAAAAACAAATTATATTGCGAACTAAAACTCGTGTTTAATGGATATAGCAGTACAGATAATTGCAGTTGATTGGTTTCATTAGAGAAGGATACATTACCATCGAGAAAGACATCGGATTGAAAATACCCGTCAACAAAATCGTAACTTGTACTAAACTCCGTATTAGCGGGAAACAAAATAATATCTGTAGAAACACGGTTAACATCCGCAGAATAATTTACCAATCCATCACCGTTAACGTCGCCTGCCCAAAGTGCCATGTCACCAGAAGATAAGGTTGCTCTCGCATGTGTTCCAAATGTCGGTGTTGCAATATCAGTAAAATCGATAACAGATGGTGCTGCTGAGCGCGTAATTGTTACTGGAGTATTAGTCATAACACCTAAATGGTTTTTATGATTTACTACCACAAAATAATCATCTGCTATCACATTTAGATCTAATAAAGACACACCGTCTGTGGAGACCACATCTCCATCGCGCTGTAATAACGCAGACGTTGATAAAATGACCGAAGTATTGTTGTTTTTGTCTCGAAGTTCTACCCAAACCCAATCGACAATGGCATTATTACCTGTTGCATTAAATACCGAAGCGTCACAAGTTGCAGCATCTGTATAGGGACTTGTAATTGGTATATAACCAGCCGCACGTAAATCGTCGTTCATAAATCCGGCATTCGTAGGATTAAGAATTGGGCCTTGTAAGAATAGTTTTGGATCAATGCGAATTTTAAGATCTGCATTTATAAAGCCTTCAGATACCGAAATGCCTCCTGAACTGAGTTCTTGTACATTGACTTCCCCAATGGTATAGAGTATTTGAATGCCACCAGCAGTTGTTGATGCGCCCCCTGAGTCTATGCTGAATTTTTCTATGGATTGTGCTTGTATAGCTATGCTGAATGCTATTCCAAAAATTGTAATAATATTTTTCATAATGTTTAATTTTAATATTGTGATATGTTCATATATGTTGAATTCTGTCTTCACGAAATTATTAACCTCTTTATTGTTAGACTGGTATTATTGTAACAAATGGTGTAACGTATGTAACATGTCTATAAATATTGTTGAATAATATGATTTAAGATGTTAATTCATTTAATATGTTAACGATGCAGACATAACAATGACATCATCTAAATATGATTCAGTATTTCTTTGAATACTGATAAACCACCAATCGTCTGTAAATCTGCTCGCAGGTATTGTTATACTCTGTTCGTAAAATGTTCCAAAACCTGAAGTACCTGAAACATTAATTCCGACAGAAGTAACGGATGCGGAGTCTGTAAATCCATCACCAGAGTTAAATGATCTTGGTCGTATAAAGAATTGAACAATGCCTGATGAACTTGATGTTGTTCTGAAAAAAATTGAAAATTCCACATCTTCTCCATTATAATTATCTGGTTTTTTGAGAATGATATTTGAACTACTTGAAAAACTATTTGTCCATTCTAAACCGGTACTAGAATCAGTTATAACTGTTGAGGTCGGTGATTTTCCCATAGAGGACGCATGAAAAGAAATGGTAGTGGAAGGCTTTCCACTAAGACTCTCATATTGCCCATCGAAATCATCGGTCTCATCTTTATCCCAATTATCAAAAGCTATTTCATTTCCTGATATATTAATACTTTCTGCTGTTTTAGCGTGTAGGGCATATGGCACAGCTGCAAATTCTCTAGCGTCAAAATTTATGGTTCCACCACTATAAGTTATTGTTGTTTGTAAGAAATGTATGTCGGCACTCCAATCTATATTTTCAAAAACACCAATACTAGGGCTGGCATCTGTACCAATACTAAGTATTAATAACCCGTTTGAATCAGTGCTTTCATTATGATCTTCTTGATAAACAATAATACCTGATTCACTTTCACTATGTATTGTAAATTGTACATTCATAAAAGTATTACTAAGTACATTACCAAGATCGTCCTTCATTATTGCCTTATAGTTAATACCTTGTTGTCCAAAAGCCATCGATTGTGCAAAAGCAATAGATGATAAGAATAAAGTGAATAATGTTATTTTTGCCTTACAAAGAAATATTCTGTTTACTTTATAGTAATGCGGGTAGTTATCTAAAAATCTCATAATGTTGTTTTTTTAGGTTAAAATTTATGAAACAAATTTATAATCAATTGTTTATGATAGTTATCACTATTGTCTCAAATGATGTAACATATGTAACATGATTTACTACTACTGGTTATTTGTTCCTATTGCAACTAAATTTTAATAAAAATAAGTTCAATAGAATTAAGAATATTATTGTAGAACAGATATAAATTAGGACTGTCATTTTTTATATGTTGTAACCAAATAATTAGCTAAATTCTTTACTTTCTTCGTCAGTGCCTCATGCTGTTCCTCATTCCTACCTAGCACAGAAACTTTAGTTTGATAGGTGATCACAAAAAAGTTGTCGTAGTTTTCGTTCAATATACGCACTGTGCCTCGCCGTGGCTGAATGATAATATTGCAATCACCAGCATCTGCTAATGTAATATCCCTGCCCTTAAGTATTCCGCTTGGTAACTCTGCTTTATCTTTTAAGAGGTTTGCAATGTCTTTTTTGCTTTGTCCCTTACTACTAGGAACTGACATTAAGCGCAATGCTGTGCCTGTATCATCGTGACCTTCACCAAAACCTTTGATTTTAAAAAAACATTCGTTTGGCGATTCACTTGTTTGTGCGCTAATATCAGATGCTGGTATTTGAAGTATTTTGGCAAGGTCTGTACATGAGACATCGCAGGTATAGTTGTAAAATAAGCTACTATAATCTGCACTAGAGTTACTTGATTTAGCAATTTCTTGCTTTGTTTCGTTTTTAGCGGTTGTGCTGCTGTTTTTTTTGGTTTCTGATTCACAGGCGACCAAAAGAACTATGGCGACGGATGGTATAAGATTTTTCATGATGTTTTATGTTTAAATAATTTTAAAGTTTATAAATAACAAATTGGAAGGTAGTTAGGACTTGTGCACCAGTAGAATTAAAGATGCGCACATTAAGGTCCGCATCATTATCTCCATTTCCATCAGAAATAATTGTACTTGCTGTTCTAGGTGATGTGGTAATTGGTGTAATCAAACAAACGGTATTACTATAACTTAATGGTTCTGTACCATTGACATCTATCACGAAGACATTACCACTAAGAAACGCTGTAAAATTTCCTGTACCACTTAAGATATTTCCTGTTGATTCTACAATACCATAAGCAATTGGTATCATATTCGCGTTTCCAGTTATAGTTGAATTGATTTCTCCAGTGTTAATTACGTCAGTATTAATTACGTCAGTATTAATTCCTTCAGCGACCTCAAGGGTACCATTTATGCGTATTAAATCTGTATTAAATTCACCGTAAATAAGAGGGGTGTTTGAAAAGGTGTTGTCTATATATAATTTATCATTTTCAGTGTTAGATGTTGACCTCCCTGCATTAGAACCAATGAAAATATTTCCATTCCCAGTATGGTTTGCACCTGCACGATAGCCTATTGCAACATTTTCTTCTCCCATTGTAATGTTATATAAAGCTTCGTATCCAATAGCTGAATTAAATCTTCCTGTATCATTATCAAATAGGGCATAATATCCATTAGCTGTATTACCGTTTCCTGTTGTGTTAGAATGTAAGGCATAATATCCATTAGCTGTATTACCAGCTCCTGTTGTATTTGAATATAATACTTCGTTTCCATTGCCTGAGTTATTTCTTCCTGTTGTATTAGAATATAATGCCTTATGCCCAATAGCAGAATTCCAATATCCTGTTGTGTTAGAATATAATGCGTTTAAACCTATTCCCACATTCTTATTAGAAGTACCGTCGTCATTTAAACCAGCATCTAAACCTATATATAATGAAGAACCATTAGCCTCAGATTTACCGTCCTTTAAATCATTTATATATTTACTTACGTTTAAAGCATAAGGCACAGCCATAAATTGAGTAGTGCTCATATCTGTATAGTCAGTACCTCCCATGATATCAATCTGCACATTTAACCAATGGTCGTAGTTGCGCCAATCAATATCAGTAAATGTATCACTTGAGGTACCTGTTCCAATATTTAAAACTAGGATTCCATTGGCATCTGTTGTTTCAGAATGCCATTCTGTATAAACGGCACTCCCATTTGCTGTAGCTTCGCGTATTTGAAACTGGACACCAACAGACTGGCTCACTAAAACATTACCTAAATCGTCTTTTATAAGTGCTTTGTAATTAATACCTTGCTGGGCAAAGCTTGAGATTGAAATTAAAAGGACAGCGATAAGTGTTATTGTGTTTTTCATGACGATTTGTTTTAATTATTTAAATTTTCCAGAACAGCCATGCGATGTAGCAATGATTCTATACTACTATTTTGTTGTGCAGTTTCTTTTGATTGTGCCTGAATTTTTGAATTTTGTCCATCAATAATCGCTTGTTGTTCTTGCAGTGCTTTTATTAATATTGGAATCAGCTCTGTGTAAGACAAAGCCAGCAAATCTGAATCTTTAACATAATGGGTAATGCTAGGAAAAATATCCTTAACTTCCTGTGAGATAAGACCCAAGTTGCGCTTGGTATCGGTTTGGTCTTTCATGAGGTAGCTTACCGGATTGAGTTTCAAGACCTTATTGAGTGTGCCATTTTTTAAGGAAATTATATCTTTTTTTACACGCCTGTCTGAGGCTTGGACATACGCACCACTATTTGAATTCCATGAGCCTTTAAAAATTCCATCTTTATAAAGGTTAAGGTAAGTTGCTGTATAGAATTGCCAAGAATGATTAGTAACAGAATTACGAATACTAAATGCATTTCTTAAATTCGATGTTGGTGCACCGTTGCTATGAGTTACTTCCAATAAGCTTTCAGGGTTATCTCCTCCAACACTGGTGTTTCCGTTTTTTAATATGGTTAAGGCGTTATTTGTTGTACTCGGACTTTGTCCATTGCCAATCACAAATAGTCGATCGTCCTCATTCCAATTTGAAGTATTACTAGGCACATAACTTGTATTATATGAGCCTATAGCTGTTTCGGCATAGGATTGGGCAGTTGTCTTAATTCCTATTGCTGTTGAATTTGTTCCAGAAGCATTCGTATTATCGCCCATAGCTGTCGAAGAACTTCCAGAAGCAAATGTGTAACTTCCTAATGCTATTGAGCCACCTCCAGAAGCACTTGAACCAGATCCTATTGCTATTGAATTAGTTTCTGAAGCATGTGCAAAATTTCCAATAGCCACGGAATTATACTCCGAAGCCTTTGTGTTATATCCTATTGCTGTAGAATAAAGACCTGTTGCACCTCTTTCTTCTGCTGCTTCTCTGTCTGAATAACTTAAGTCTATGGCACCATTTCCTATAGAACCATAATTCGATGGATTTCTCCCAACCATTCGCCAACCAGTTATACCACTCTCTGTAATTTTTTCCAGTCCGGATACGTTATTTGCTATTTCTGCAACATTGGCAATATACGCAGCGTGTGCATACGATGCATAAGGTACTTTTTTAAATGGTTCAGGATCTAAGGACTCGTAAGTACCATCATTCTCAATATCAATATCGACTTGTAATAGGTAAAGATCAACTCCCCAATCCAAACCATAAAACACACCATTTTCAATTGTACCTTCTCCAATAACAAGGACTATAATACCATTAGAGGTGGTCGTAGTATTATGTATTTCTTGATACACAATATTAGCTGGCACAGTACGATCAAGTATACTAAACCGAACGCTAATAGGTTGTTCACTAACAACGTTACCGTCGCTATCCTTTATAACGGCCTTATAATTAATGCCGACACCTATAGCTTGTGCATAGCTAGAAATTGAAATAAAAAGGACGAAGATCAAAGTGATTATATCTTTTTTCATGATTTAATTTTTTAGTTACTTGATTTTGATTCTAAAAGATTCAATCGTGCTACTAATGTTTCTATTGATTTATCTTGAACAACATCTTTTGCGTTTTGTGCTTCTATTATATCCTGTTGTTCTTGTAATGCTTTTATAAGAACCGGAATAAGCTCAGAATAGGACAAGGTTATCAAATCTGACTCCTCAATATAAGTTGTGATACTTGGAAAGATTTCCTTTACTTCTTGGGAGATCAAACCTAAGTTGCGTTTTGTATCTGTTTGGTCTTTCATTAAATAACTGACAGGATTCAGTTGCATCACTTTATTGAGTGTGCCGTTTTCTAAAGCTGTGATATTTTTTTTTGTTTTTCTATCTGAAATGGATGAATAATTACCTGTAGATTCATTAAAGTAACCACGATAATCACCATTTCTATACAAAGACAAACTGCCATTAGGCCGTGTTTCGAGTCTCCATGTGGACGTGTCGTCTGAAGCATTTAAGATTTTGAATGAGCCGTTAACATCTAATGTGCCATTTATGCTTACCAAATCGGTATCAAATTCTCCATAAATAAGTGGATTGTCTGATGCACCATTATTAATATAAAGCTTGTTGCTAAATGCACCAGAACTACTATCTATACCACCAGCATCAACACCGATAAAAATGTTATTGTTACCTGAAACATTTTGAGAACCTGCACTCTTTCCTATTGCAATATTGCCATCTCCTGTGTTATTATTATGAAGTGCAAAATATCCAATTGAGGTATTTTGGTTTCCTGACGTATTATTATTGAGTGCATAATATCCTTTTGCTGTATTATGACTCCCTCCAATGTTTGCTCCTAGTGCATTATGTCCACTCGCTGTATTACGAGTCCCATTTTGATTTAAAAACAGAGCTTGAAATCCAATGGCAGTGTTATAATTGCCGTCATCATTAGCTTGCAATGCCGCATAACCTACCGCAGTATTTTGACTTCCTGTCGTATTTAATTTTAATGCTGTAAACCCATTGGCGGTATTGTAATCTCCTGTTGTATTTTCTTCTAGCGCAAAACTACCGTTGGCAGTATTTTCATTGCCTGTTGTATTTCTAAAAAGTGCTGCATAGCCATTTGCAGTATTATTATTTCCAGATGTATTTTCATTTAACGCAACAACACCATTTGCGGTGTTATTGTTTCCTGTCGTATTCTCATGCAGTGCATAACTACCGTTTGCAGTATTATAATTTCCTGTTGTATTAAATAATAATGTGGCATTGCCAATTGCTGTATTACTATTTCCTGTTGTATTATACAATAGCGCATCTGTTCCAATAGCCGTATTTCTAAATCCCGTAGTATTATTTAATAGAGCGGAGTTTCCATTTGCAGTATTGGAATATCCTGTGATATTTGCATTTAAAGCCATATTCCCAATGGCAGAATTATTATAGCCTGTTGTGTTTGCGTTTAAAACACCAAAACCAAGACCTACGTTATCGTTATTAGTTCCGTCATCATTTGAACCCGCCTCAATACCTATAAATAGTGAAGATCCATTAGCATCTGATTTGGCATCAGATAAATCATCTATTTTCGTAGCTACATTGGCAGCAAATAAAGCATAAGGTACTGCCATAAATTGTGAAGTGCCCATATCAGTAAGTCCATTTCCTGTATTTATCTGAACATTTAAAAAATGAGATCCATTGGACCAATCAATAGTATCGAAAGTTCCAGCCGTTGGCGTTCCTTCACCTATATTCACTATAATGATTCCTTTATCATCTGTTGTAGCCGAGTGGGTTTCTTGATAGACTGCTGAAATACCAGTAGTAATTGTAAATTGAAGCTCCTCTATAAGTTCGTTCGCCAATGCGTTATCTTGATTATCTTTAATTACTGCTTTATAATTAATACCTTGTTGGGCAAAACTTGTGATTGTAAATAACAGTGCAATGATCAATGTGATTAGTGTCTTCATAATCTTATTTTTTAAAGGTGGTTTTTTTAATGACTTTATTTTTATACATAATTTTTAAAACGTACTTACCAGACTGTAAATAGTTAACATTGAGATGGATTTCTTTGGTGGGAACATGATCAATCTCAGCATGATAGGTAGTACGTTTTATTTTCATACCATACAAATCTAATCTTAAGATTATCAGAATGCTATGAAGTATGTAACAGGAGTTATGACTATTGTAACATGCTAGTAATGATGGGAAATACAAGCGGTTAAATCATCACACTAATTTGAAAAAAAGTAATTCAGTGCTCCCAAAAGCGATAAGATTATAAATAAAGATGTCGAGAAATTATAAAGGTTAATTGCGTTTTGCAAACTCAGTTGGTGTGCAATTATACGCCTCCTTAAAACATTTAGTAAAATAAGAATGGTCATTAAAACCTACGGAATAACCAATTCCAGATATATTAATATTAGAGGATTTTAATAATTGTGCCGCCAATTTAAGACGTTGGGAACGTACAAATTCCGATGCTGTAAGCCCCGTTAAAGCCTTTAATTTTCTATGCAATTGCATACGACTCATACCAACAGCTTCTGAAAATTCGCTGACGTTAAAAGAAGGATTTATGAGATTTTTCTCTAAAATGGTCTCTACTTTTTTAAGAAATTTTTCATCTAAGTTGGTAATGGCAATATCACGAGGAATCAATACTAATTCTTGACTGTAACGCAATTGTAGTTGCCGTCTGGATTCAATGAGTTTTTCGACTTTAAGAATCAATAATTTTGTATCGAAAGGTTTGGTTATATAATCATCTGCACCAAATTCTATGCCTTTAAACTGGCTCTCTACTCCAGCTTTTGCCGTTAATAATATTATGGGAATATGTGCCGTACGTTCATCCGTTTTTAAGTCTTCGGTTAAAGCTATTCCGTTTTTTTCTGGCATCATTACATCTGAAATAATCAAATCTGGGATGTGCTCTAATGCTAATTCTACTCCAATGGTTCCGTTAGATGCAGTGATAATATTATAATGGTCTTCAAACGCTAGTTTTAATAAATTCCGCAAGTCATCATTGTCTTCAACAATTAATACAATTGGTAAGTCATTAGTTGTAAACGTTTCCTCTTCCTCTATAGTGGTGTTGGGGTATAACAGTATGCTGTTTTCAATGTCATTTAGGCTTGTAGCGATAAAAACCTCATTTTTAAAGCTCTTTTTATCAACGGCTATGTGAAGTTCAAATGTGGTTTCTTTATTTAAAATACTTTGCACTTCTATTTTACCATGATGTAACCCAACCAATTCCTTAACTAAAGACAGGCCAATTCCTGAGCCTTGGTTTTGCTCATTACTTTGGTAAAAACGTTCGAAGATATTACTCAATTCATAAGATGTTAAGCCTTTACCAGAATTGGTGATTGAAAAAAACAGTTTATTGTTTTCAATAAGAGCTTTGCAGGAAATGGTACCATTTTCAGGAGTATATTTTATAGCATTAGAAAGTAGATTAACCGTTATTTTTTCTACAACGCTCTTATCGAACCAAACTGTCTTTTCTCCTTTAGCGATATGAATGGTATAAGTAATATTTTTTTGCTCTGCATAATAGTTGAAGGCTTCGCTTAGAGCAGAAATGAGTTGAAGAACCTTCCCTTCTTGAAGTTTTAATTTTAAATGACCTTCATCAATTTTCGAAAGATCCAACAACTGATTGACCAGTTCTAGAAGGCGTTCGGAATTTTGCTTGGCTACGGTAAACTGCTGACGTTTTTTATCTGATATTGAATCTTCTGACAAAAGCTCATTAATCGGGCTGGTTATTAAGGCTAAAGGCGTACGGAACTCATGTGAAATGTTCGTAAAAAAGCTAGACTTTAACACATCTAATTCTTTTAATTTAGTATTCGTTCTTTGACGGTTTCGATATAGAAAAAAAAGGAATAGTCCAGCAATAGTAGTTATCGCCATTCCTCCTAACAAGATGTTCTGCTGGTTCGTTTTCTGCTGTTCTACAATTTCTTTTTGAGATTTTAACAGATTGATTTCTTGTTCTTTTTTTTCGGTTTGGTATTTTGCCTCTAAATTCCTTGTTTCTTGTGCAATTTTTTTAGTGTCGGACTGTTTTTGTATGTCTAAAAGTAATTCGTAATATGTAACTGCTTCTTTATAGTCTTTCTTTCTTTTTAATACCGTGATTAGCTCTTCAATATTTTGCGAAACTCTTCCATTATCATTAGCTAATTGGTTTTTTTCAATAGCCAATTTATAATATTTTTCAGCTTTTTGTAGTTGGCCACTTGATTTATAAAATAAGCCTAGATAGCCTAGACCAGAACGTTGGTAGAACTCATTTTTACTTTTTAAAGCTAAGTCATAATATAGCAAATAATCCTTTTCCGCTTTTACGTAATTTTTCATTTGAAGAAGAAGATATCCTCTTACAATTACTCCATACGAATAAGAATTTCTATGAGGAGCATAATTTTGATGAAATAAAATGGACTCATTCAATAATTTTAATGCTTTATCATATTCTTCAAAAGAAGTGTAGGCTTGAGCTATGGCAATGTTCACTTCCTGAACACCTTCATTATTTTTTAATTTTTCATGAATATTCTTAGCTTTGAAGTAATATTCAATAGCATCTTTATCACCATTACTTTTCCTAATACAAAAACCCATGTAGTTATTGATAACAGCTCTTTTCGTAGAAACTTTTAATTTAAGGTCATTTTCGCAAACGGAATCGGCTTTAGAGTAACTCATAAAGGCTTTGTCATAATCATAGGTTTGGTTCCAAATATTACCAATTGAAATATAAGCATTACAAATCGTCAAATTATTTGAGTAATCTTTACCAAGTTTTATTAATTTATTATGATAATAGATTGAAGAATCAAAAAGAGATCTTTTAGAAAACTCATCTCCAATTAATTGAAGTGCATAATGACTATATTG
Source organism: Winogradskyella schleiferi (assembly GCF_013394655.1). Taxonomy (NCBI): domain Bacteria; kingdom Pseudomonadati; phylum Bacteroidota; class Flavobacteriia; order Flavobacteriales; family Flavobacteriaceae; genus Winogradskyella; species Winogradskyella schleiferi. The sequence goes on along the minus strand of NZ_CP053351.1, from coordinate 1,555,362 downwards.
ATTACTTTCGGGGAGGAGTTTTATTAAGTTTTTATATTCGGATATAGCGGAATCTGAATTATATATAGCTTTTTTTAATACTGCAATTTTTTTATATGAAGTATATATGCCATAATGAAACTTAATTTTTTTTGATTCATTTAGAGCTTTTTTAATTTTTTGTATTTGAATTGTAGTGTCAAGTTCTATTGAACTTTCTTCTAAAAGTTTCATTACTTTTATGGAATCTTTTTCTTTTGTTTGTCCAAAAGAATAAAGAGATAATGTAAAAATAATTATGCAGTATTTTATGTTCATAATCTAAAGATAATCAATAATATGAATCGGTATTCTATGTTATTAGATCTAACCACTAGAAGAAAGTTTTTTTGAAATCAGTTCTATTTTAAATTAATAAGTAGTGATCTATAGTCTGCGTATTTTTATTAGCGTAATTGCTAGAACTGCAATAGTAAACTTCCTTAAAGCATTTTGCAAAATAAGAATAGTCATTAAAACCTACAGGATACCCAACTTCGGACATATTAACGTCGGTCATGTTCAAGAATTGTGTCGCTAATATAAGACGTTGAGAACGTATTAGTTCTGAAGCTGTAATGCCTATTAATCCCTTTAGTTTTTTATGTAATTGCATAAGACTCATACCAAGTGCATCCGAAAATTCCGTAATATTAAATGATGGATCTGTAAGTTTTTTATTTATTATAGCCTGTATTTTTTCTAGGCTATAAATAGTTTTCAAGACTGCATAAAAATCGGTAATAATTGGTAAATCTTTTATTTCTTTGGAGACCTCCAAACATTCTGAACAAACCTCAATAGCAATTCCTGTTTGTCCTAAAAAGTAATAAATACGGTAGAGTACATTTTGAGACAATTTAATATCACACTGATAATGATATTTTTTCGCCAATTTTATTGATGAGTCAAAATAGAATACTGCGGAATCCAACATTTGAATTCTCCGAAAATAATAAGCTTTAAAATAAGGTGCTTCTACAATACCTATCGCATAATTTCTATCCAAACTAAACTGCTCTATTATTGAAGCATAGGCATAAGAACTATCGGGAGCAGGATTTATACATTTGGCAAATTGATGTTTTAGGTTTTTATATACAATAGAATCTTTTTCAGATAGTTTAATAAAAGTCACTTCTTTTTGTCCATAACAAAAAGCGCTGAATAAAAACAAAAGAATGAGGCTAAGATGTTTCATATAATTAAACCGTAGGCTAATCCACTTGTCGCAATTATATAAAAAACGAGCAATTTCTATTCCAACTATTGTAACATAAAGCGTTACATATGTTATACAATGCAAATAAATTATAGAATTCAGTTATTGTAGGAACAAAAAACAGAAATTAAATCCAAATAAAGGCTCTCTCAATAATTAAGAAAAAGGAAGAAATAAAATAGAAATTAAATATGATCTTCAATAATTTTAGCCATTTTCTCAGCACGTACTTTCACCTCTTCTTCAGTCCAAGATAATTTTATTAAACAAGAAATATTCCGACCAATGAAATGATCAGACTGTTCAAAGGTTGTGATTTTAAGATATTCTAAACCTTTTTTTACCTCCTTAGAAATAGGAAACAATGATTTTAATTCTTTTAGATGATCCCATTTTCTGATGTAATGCCAATTATTCTCGTAATAATTCCAACAGGCATCCACACCGTTTTCTTTAAATGCTGCTGATACTTTACGCGCCGATTCTAGATCTGGCAAAAAGAAGTTTAGAAAAGCATAACTTTCCTCTCCACCTTTTGGAATTCTTCTAAAGGTCACTCCAGGTACTCTGGCTAAAGCATTTCTTAAAATATTATAATTCCGTTTTTGAATGGCAACAAACTCTGGTAAACGTCTCACTTGTGCCAAACCAACTGCAGCATGTAATTCTGAAATTCTAAAATTATAGCCTAAAAATGGATGTGTTTCGGCACCTCTATCATTTCCAACGTGATCATGCCCATGATCGCTATAATGATCTGCATTGATGTAATAGTCTTTGTTATTGGTAACTACCGCTCCACCTTCTCCACAGGTGATTGTTTTTACAAAATCGAAAGAAAAACAACCTAAATCAGCAATACTTCCTAAGGGCTTTCCTTTATAGGTGCCTCCAATAGCTTGGCAAGCATCTTCAACAAAAATTAAATTGTGAGTATTACAAATTTCACTTAAAGCATCCATATTTGCCATACTTCCGCACATTTGCACCACCATAACTGCTTTGGTTTTCGGTGTTATAGCAGCTTCAACAGCCTTAGGGTCCAATGTTAATGTATCATCAATATCCACTAAAATAGGAATAGCACCCAAGAGCATAACGGCCTCAAAACTTGCCACGAATGTAAAAGTTGGCATAATAACTTCATCTCCTGCTCCAACTCCAGCCGAAGCTAATGCTACAGAAACTGCAGCAGTTCCACTTGATACTAATTGTACATGTTTGGATTGAAATGTTTTTGCCAATTCAGATTCAAGTTCTTTTGCTTTCCAATGGCCTTTTCGCATACCATCAAATCCATAGCGCATTAAGACGCCATTGTCTAAAACATCATTGACTTCTTTGCGTTCTAAATCACTAAATAATTCGAATCCTGGCATAACTGATAATTAAATTTAAAAACTCAACAAATATAATGGTTTGTTGATGCAGTTAGAAGTACTATTTTATAATTCTATAATAGTTTCGGACAAGTGTTTTCTTACCTTTTTAAAACCGGCAAACATGTCATCACTGGCTCTGTAGCCTACAGGTAATAATAAAACTGAACTCAACCCATATTGATCCAATCCTAATTTTTCATCTAATTTTTTTGGTATAAATCCTTCCATTGGGCAGCTGTCGATACCCTCTATCGCACAAACGGTCATTAAATTACCTAAAGCAATATAAGCTTGTCGTGTTGCCCAACCTACTTTTTTTTCAGGATCCATTCCATTTATTGTAGATTTCATTTGTTCCTTAAATGGTTTTAGAATATCATCTGGCGTATTTCTTATGGTTTTAATGGTATCAAAATGATTATTTACGTCATTACCATCAATTTCAGTTTGAATACATAACACCAATAAATGTGAAGAATCAACTACCTGACGTTGACCGTAAGCTACCTCCACTAAACGCTGTCTAGCAGCTTTATCTTCTACAACGACTAACTTTAGGGTTTGTAAACCATACGATAATGCGGTTAAATTAAAGGCTTCTTTTAAAGTTTCTAATTTTTCTTTTGGAAGCGTTTTGCTTGAATCAAATTTTTTAGTAGCATAACGCCATTTCAATTTTTCTATAATGGACATTCTCATATTTTTTTGTAAAAATAAGGAATTAACTTTTTACTTAATTTAAACTAATTATTTCCTTGAAATAATAAAGCTGAATGACTTTATTCGTCCTTCAGCTTTATAATAAACCCTATTATATTCTACCGCTTCAAAGTAAAATGGGCTCTAAATTCTTTACGTTCCCCTGTCAAAGGTTCATCGTACTCCACTGTAATCCAATAGTCGTCGGGCGGCATAGCACTACCATTGTAGGTACCGTTCCAGCCAGTTCCATCTGGGCTAATTGGTTTCAGAAGTTTCCCGTAACGGTCAAATATGTGAATTTTCGTATCATTTCCAATACTTTCTATGTTCCAGGTTTCATTTCGGCCGTCTCCGTTGGGCGTAAAGTACAGCGGATAATCGATTATGAAGGCCGGTTCGGTCGTTGTCCCACAGCCGTTCCTGTCCCTTGCCGTGATATGGTGCAATTTACATGATAAATGCCCCAAAATTATTTTATATCTTTAAGCCATGAATTTTATAAAAACAACTGAGCTAGATTCCAACTACAATAATCTCGAAAACATGTCTACTCACGAGATTATTGGAAGCATTAATAAAGAAGATCAGACAGTACCTTTGGCTGCGGAAAGAGCTTTACCACAAATTGAAGTGCTAATAGACCAAGTTGTTTCTAAATTAAAAAATGGAGGCCGACTTTTTTATATAGGGGCTGGCACAAGCGGAAGATTAGGTATTCTTGATGCTTCTGAATGTCCACCAACTTTTGGGGTGCCTCACGAGTTAGTTATAGGATTAATTGCAGGTGGCGATAAGGCGATACGAAAAGCCGTAGAAAATGCTGAAGATTCAATAACTCAAGGATGGGAAGACTTAAAAGCACAAGATATTTCTGTCAACGATGTTGTTATAGGTATTGCAGCGTCCGGAACAACGCCCTATGTGATCAGTGCTTTGGAAAAATGTAATGAGCAAGGTATCATTACGGGTTGTATAACCTGCAATGAAGGAAGTCCATTAGCGCTCACAGCAAAATTCCCAATTGAAGTTGTGGTTGGTCCAGAATTTTTAACCGGAAGCTCTAGGATGAAAGCTGGTACAGCTCAAAAATTGGTTCTGAACATGATAACCACTACAACCATGATTCAATTAGGTAAAGTAAAAGGAAACAAAATGGTGGATATGCAATTAAGCAATGATAAATTGGTTGACAGAGGTGTGAAAATGATTATGAACGAGCTCAACCTCTCAAAAGAAGAAGCAGCCAAACTATTAAATGAACATAAAAGCGTAAGAAAAAGTATTGCCCATGGACGACGAGAACAGAACTGATAAAGACATTTTAGTTAAAGGCTTGAAACAAATGGGCATTTGCCTTCTATTGATGTTTGCTGGCCCGACGTTACTGCACCTAACCTTAGACAATAAAGATAAATCCCTTTATATTCCGTTACTTATTGTTTCAATTCTACTATGCATATTGGCGATTTCATTTTTGTTCATTGGGATTAATACCATTCTAAACAGTATTTTTAAAAAAAAGTGATAACATTATTTATCTACACTTTAGAAAGGCAACAATTATTTATTGACTAACAACAAATTTTAGCACCATTACTTTTTAAAAGGATACATCAAACTAAGCGATGTTCCCATTTCAGGTTGAGAAGTTAATTTAAATTTAGCATTCAACAACTCCGCTCTTTTTTCCATATTGATTAACCCAGATCCCTTTTCAACATTATCAAGCTCACATCCTATTCCATCGTCTTCAACATTTATGGCTAAACATGCGTTTTGGTAATCTAAAGTTACATTTAGATGTTCAGCCTCAGCATATTTTAGGGTATTTGAAAAAAACTCCTGTAAAATTCTGAACAAAATAATTTCATCTTTTTTATTTTCAAAATCGACCTTTTCACCATTTATTGATAGGCTACATTCAATTAAACCGGTTTTATTTAAACGTTTAATTTCATTTTTAACGGTTTCATCAAAACCTAAATTAAAAATCACATCGCTATTTAAAGATTTTGACAAAGCCCTAACCTCCTCCAAGGATTCCTTTAAAGCCATTGCGGCATTTTCTACTTTAGACTTTGCCTCATCTTTTACGGTTCTGGCAGCAGCCTTCATTTGCATAGTTGCTAGCACCAACAATTGCCCAACATTATCATGTAATTCCCGACCAACGTGTTTTAAGGTTTCTTCTTGAATTTCTTGTTGCGTTTTTATGAGTTCTTCATCGAATTTCCGCTGTTGCTCAATTTTGTCCTTTAAAAGTTGATTTTTTCGCTTTTGGAAGACTATAAAAAATAATATAACAAGAGTACTCACTACTATCAATACAATTATCATGTATATAAGTAAATCGCGCTCTGCATCAGTACTAATTATTTGGTCTCGTTCCTGCAAAATATTAATGCTATTGTAAGTGTTAAGTATAGAAAAATGTTTAATGATAAATAAATCTTATATTTTAACATGACATAACTCCAATCATCGGTAATAAAATAACTTTCGAAAAAATCCATCGGAATCATGATGAGTATCCATATAAAAATTATGGAGTTGAAATAAAAATAAATTGATTTATAGAACTCAATTATTTTATCGGAACGTAGAATTTCAAAAAAGTAAACTATGATGCATAGAATGACAATCCAAAAACTTGAAATTTTCAAAAATCGTTCTTCTGGCGTGAATAAATATTCAAACCTAAATACTAATGTTAAAAAAACTTGTATCAAATAAACATATAGACTGTACTTAATGATTTTCTTCAATCTCCTAGTTTCTACAACATTGTAGTTTATATAAACCATAAATAAAGGTAGTCCACACCAAAAAAAAATATTATACCACCAATAATTCCGCTCTATAATTGTTCCTTCAATCAAATGAAACAAATTATTGTCATAAAGCATTTGGGGATAATTACCTATAAAATCTACAATAAAGGCATAAACCAGAAAATATATTATAGTTTTTGCCTTTGAATTTTTATAGCTTTTAAACAAAACTAGACCAGTAACTAACGCAGTAAGTTCAACAAATCGCGTTAGAAACGTATAATTTTCTTTTATAAATTCATCCATTCAAACTAATGTGGGTAGTTTGCGCCAGGAGGATTACCTGTACCTCCTACATTCAACCCATCTCCACCTGGTATGTCCTCACTACTGCCAAACACTATAGGAGACATACTACCTTTGGATGTATTTTCAGTACCAGTTGGCACAAAGAACATCGTTGTAAGACCTTCCTGCCCATCAACTTGAGGGTAAGACCCCAAATAAACGCGCAATCCATCCATGGTATAGCCTAACTCACCAGCTTGGTTTTCGGCATGATTGATATAATTCTGAATATCTTCTGTTGACCACCATGACGACCTGTTATCTCCACCATCCGTTGATTTCTTGAAAAGCGAATCGTTAATTATACGATGTTTAATATTATAAGCTTCATCTAAAACTTTAGCATCTTTTGAGGATATTAAACCAGATGGTTTAGTTGGTTCTTCAACGGCTAAGTCTCCATCATTACAGCAATAAAAATACATCGCCAAAGCGCCTAAAATAATACCTAATACAAGTAATCCGAAATTTTTCATAATAACTGGTTGGTTTAATTAATAGAGCCTGTAAATTATTGATTTTATTTAATATAAAAAATTTTAAAACAAAAATTTTCTTACAGAATTAGTCTTTTAAACTAAATTTTAAGCGGTTACCTGTGGCTTTCTGACTTAGAATGTTAATCGATTGTTCTGTTAATTGAAACATTCTTGGGTAACCTCCTGTAGTTTGACAATCGCGCATTAATACAATGAGTTGCCCAGATGGCGTAAGCTGAACGGTTCCTGGTAAAACTGGAGTCGTTAAGATTGGCTCCAAACTATTTTTAAATAATGGTAGAAGCTGATAAGCCATACGATTGTTAAATTTTGAGACCTGAAAATTCTGGCTAATCAATAAATTTTGCTGTTCCCTAGTTAGCTTATCAAATTCCGGTCCTTTTGTGACTTCTAATATTTTATCCTCGTGATAGGAACTATTGAACTTCAACTTTGCATGTTTAGGACTTTTTATACTTGTAGCATTAAAGTCCAAAACATCCTCTTTTTTAATTCTAATAGATTCTGTAATCCCCTTCGCCATACTTCTACTTCCTAAAACAATTTCACTTAAAAAACCTCCTTTTACGGCAACATAAGTTCTAAAACCATTTGATAGCTTTCCAAAACTCAGGACATCATTAGGCTCCACCAAGATAGACTCAAACATTTCTATTGTTTTTCCGTTTAATGTAGGGTTCATATGAGCGCCAGTTATAGCAATTGTAGTTGGCTTAAGGAATTGTAGTTCGGCTCCTGTCATAGTCATTTCCAAAACAGCTGCCTCTTTATTATTTCCCAACAGCTTATTGGCAAATTCACTTGAATAGGAATCCATAGCTCCAGAATCAGGTACGCCGTAACTACGATGCCCTAAACGACCTTGATCTTGTATGGTGGCATAAAATCCCGAATTTAAGACTTTGATCATATCGTTTCAATATTAAAGCTTGACCTCTTTATGTCATCTTGAATCCTTAAATATTCAGATTTTGTAATGGGATTGAATTTTACTTTATCTCCAGCTTTAACAACACATGGTGGATTTTGCTTTGGTTTAAATAATTCCAATGGGGAATTTCCAATAATATGCCATCCTCCAGGACTGTCTTGCGGATAGATTCCAGTCTGTTTTCCACCAATAGCAACCGAGCCTTTTTTTACGTTGAGATTGGGCGTTTCTTTGCGATCCAAATGTAAGGTTGGATTTAGCCCTCCCAAATATAAAAATCCAGGTAAAAAACCGATAAAAAAAACAGTATAGACAGCTTCTGAATGTAACTTTATTAAAGCAGATTTTGAGAGGTTTTTTGCTACGGAATAGTTGTCTAAATCCATCGCAAATTCATCTTCATAGCACACTGGAATTCTGAAAGTTTTTGATTTTAACAACTTCTTTGCATCTTGCGATTTATAAAGCACTTTTAAGGTCGAAAACTCATCATTGACATTTTCAATAGTTGTATTATATATTATTAATAATGAAGCATATGTGGATATAATATCAACTATTGGTTTATATATTTTTAATTCAATTCTAGTTTTGAAATTTAGTACATCATGAAGCACATTTTCGTCAATAATTGCTGGCCACTCTACTAAAATGGAACGTTCATTATATTGCGAAAATCGAAGTTTATAACTCATACTTTCTTATTGAATTTGAATGCTATTTTGTTTCAAATTAGAACTCAAATATTTCAAAATTTCAAGCGCATTTTTGGTGTCGCCATGTACACAAATTGTTGTGGCTTTTATGGGCACTTCCACGCCACTTATTGATGTTACTTTTTCGTTCTTAATCATATTCAAAACATGACTTAAAACCGCTTCTTTTTTATGTAAAATAGCATTGCTATTTGTTCTTGAAACCAAAGACAAATCATCATTGTAATTTCTATCTGCGAAAGCTTCAAAGGTTACAGCAATGTTTTCCTGTTTTGCTAAATTGGCGATTACGGAATTAAAAGGTGCATACAAAGCAATAGTTAATTCCAAACGTTTTATCACTTCAATAATCAAACGGGCGATTTTTTCATCTTTAGCCGCCAAATTATACAACGCACCATGCGGCTTAATGTGATTTAAAGTCACACCTTCTGCTTCAGCAATATTCTTTAAAGCTGAAATTTGGTCTATTATACTCGCATACAATTCAGCATCCGATATGTCTAAATTAACACGTCCAAAATTCGCTTTATCTGGAAAGGAAGGATGTGCACCGACTTTTACATGGTGCTTTTTTGCAAGATTCACAACGTGTCGCATCATAACTTCATCTCCTGCGTGTCCGCCACAGGCAATATTGCAAGAGGATAAAAACGGCATCAAATCCGATTCGTTGCCAAGACCTTCTCCAACGTCTGCATTTATATCTATACTAATTACACTCTTCATCTTAGATTATTATCAATAGACTAATAGTTGGTTTTTTTATTAATTATATGCCCATGGAATGCTTATTCAAACCTAAAAAAGCCTTTAAGCAAAATAATTATTAATTTTTTACACCCCTAAAGTCCCCTCAAGGGGACAAACAACCAATTCAACTGAGTGGCTTGTATCCTTGATTGGACTTTAGGAGCACTTTTTTAACATTTCTCCTATGCTTCTCTTAATTTACTGTCTTCTGAACACTTATATATTTAGTCTCAAATCAATTCAAAAACACTCAAAATCCCTTTTAACCCCAAAAAGATAGTGATTACTAAAATAATTAATCCTAAAACATTCTGAAGTTTTGAATTTTTATAGGTTCCCAAAACCGACGATTTATTCATAATCCACAATAAAAAACCAGCAATGACAGGTAACAATAAACCATTGGCAACCTGTGCAAATTTTATAATTTCAATAGACTTAAAGCCGAAACTAGAAAACAGTACTCCCAAAATCACAATGATTATCCAGATAGCTTTAAATCTTATCGACTTTAAATCTGATTTCCAACCTAAGCAACCACTTGCAACAAACGCAGCTGCTAAAGGTGCGGTTATTGCACTTGTTATTCCTGCCGCAAAGAGTCCAGCCGCCAGAAAGTATTTCGCATAACTACCAAATAATGGCTCCAGACCTAAAGCCAAATCAGCGGTATTGGTTATTGTTTGTTGCTGTATTGCGGAGGCCGCAATAATGATACACATAGATACCAATCCACCCAAAATCACGGCAACCAACGTATCTTTTTTAGCCAATGGCAAATCGCTTTTAGACTTCCATTTGGTTTTAGCTAAAGACGCATGTAGAAAAAGATTATAAGGCACAACAGTGGTTCCAATTAAAGCGATAATAGTTAAAATACTGCCTTCGGGCGCTTCAGGAATAACAATACTTTGAAAAATTTCAAACAGATTCGGCTTTGTGAGAATCGCAGTCGTTATAAATGCAAAACTCATCAGAATGACAAGGAACACAAAGGCTTTTTCCAGTACTTTATAATTTCCTATGTAAAGTAAAGTGAAAGCTATGACACCAATTACCAAGCTCATAACATTGAGTTTTAGCTGTCCTATTTCCCAAAACATATTGCCGACAATGGCTTCCATGCCCAACGCTCCACCACTGATGTTTCCTGCTTCGTACGCTGCATTTCCGACGACGATGGCGCTTATAATTAAGAGTAAAGCAAATCCTTTTAAAATAGGATGTTTGATTTCTTCCCTTATAATTTCAGACAAACCTTTTTGGGATACAATTCCCAATCGTGCTGCCATTTCCTGCAAAAAAACCGTTGCAAAAATAGACAAGGCCATGGCCCACAATAATGCAAATCCGAAATTGACGCCAGCCAAAGTACAAACGGTCACTGTTCCTGGTCCAATAAAAGCAGCTGCTACTAAAGGTCCTGGACCAATATTTTTGAAGAACTTGGCAATCATTTTTCAATAGAATTCAATGCATAAATCGCAAAACTCCCTAACCAGTGACCACCTTCATAACTATCGCCTACAATACTGGGCAAAGAATATTTGATGTGTTCATTAGCTAAATTTTTTAAATGATGAAATTCTGGTAAATCTTTGGCTATATAATTCAAGCTCCAAGCGCGCGAAAAATTAACACCATCGAGATGCACTAGTTTTCCATCGGTTCGGTCCGAAACTTCACCAACAGCAATATCAAAATCATTGTTATATAGTTCTGGCATAAAATCATTGATCCAAGATTTGAAATCTTCAATTGGCAATACGCGTTTCATTAAAGCGGCTTCTTCTAAACAAGGCGAGAGGAAATCGAATCCACTTGGCTCCCAATCTATGGGGCAATCTTGGTCATCTAAATAAAAATCTTTGGCTCTGGTTTCTATTAACGTCATTAATTGTTGATGCCCAACAGCAACTGCATAATCGTAAGCAAAACTTAATCCGAAAGCTGTATTTGGGTGCTCTCCTACTCTAATTGGATAATTTAATTTCGGTAAAAACTCTAAGTATTTATTGACGATTAAATCTGTCATCGGTTGCAGATTCGTTTCTAATGCTCGTGCAATTTCAGAATCCCATGTATGTAATTCTTCCGCTAGTTTTAAAAACCAAGCCCAACCATAGGTTCTTTCAAACGATGTATTGTGTTTCCCTTCAAAATACACTAATTCTTGCATTATGTTTACTTTGGTTATATTCTGAAGTAATTTTTCTTGAATCTCGGCTCTATTTTCCAACGCTGGAAACTGTTTTAACAAGCTGACCAAACTCCAATGCCCATGAACGGCCGAATGCCAATCGAAACAACCGTAAAATGCAGGATGCAGTTCTTTTGGCGTTTTTAAATCTGAAGCACTACCAATGGTTTGATTAAGTTTGTTTGGGTATTCAGTGTTGATGCAGCTGATTGGTAGGTGTGCTAAGCGATTGGCTTGGTCTAGGTTTAGGGTTGGTGTTTCAACAGTTTCTACCTCAGTTATTTCTTTGTCTGTATTTTTATTCTTTTCGGAAGTATTGCAGGTTAAAAAGACAAAAAATAAGGTGTAAATAAAATGGTATTTGGTCATAAAAATAGCTTAACATGAAAAGTAAAAATACAATTATTATGCTATATGACCACTACATAGGAAACCAGGGAATCGATTAAAACATATATCGCAACCCAAATAACACTCTTAATTGTGTATTATTAAAAGACTGGTTGTTATTGTCTATCGGTTTTTCAAAATAATTATAACTAGGTTCTAAAAATAGAATCGTCTTTTTTGCTAATTCATAAGACATGTTTGTATTCAGTGTCGCGCCAAAAATTGTAGAATTAACATTTAGACTTTCCCCTATTTGCTCATCATCCAAAAATGCCCTGTTGTTAGTTAGAAAGTTCATATTTCCACCTAAACCCAATGAGACATCAAATTTTTGTGCTTTTAATACCTTATATGAAACTTCTAATGGGACTTGGATATAATCAAACTGTTGCTGCAAACTGCCTTCATTGGCATTATTAGATAATGCATCAAAATTATCAATAGACTCTTGAGATCCAACAAATATTATTGATTCATTATCAACTATACTTTCCATATTATTTGCACCAAGCGTAATATCTGAATTTATGTAATTGATACTGTTTATTTCTTGACCCAATATATTTTTACCAACCCCAGATTTAACTACGATTCTGTCTGAAATTGCATAGCCAACCTTTAATGCATATATAAAGTCGTTTTGGGATGTTGTGTTTACGGACTCGCCTTGAATAGAGGCTTCAGAAGCCGTATTGGATAAGCCGCCTAAAATCTCAACTGACCATTTTGGACTTCCGATTACATTATTAATTATACTATCGCTGGCGTTCTCATTTTGGGCGACCAATTCTTCTGTTAATTCCAATAATGGAACATCATTAACCTCAGCAATAGAATCAATACTTGTTATCGCCTTATCTTTTTCAAAATTAATAAGGCCCTTATTCTTCTCTTTTAGTTGAGGCATAGCTTCAAAATTTAGGCTATCGTTGTTATTACTAGTCTTGTCTTTTATAGTATTTTGAGCATAGCTGTTATTATCGTTAGAATTTTCAATCTTTCGAGTGGTGATTTCATCATGAACTATTTTTTCGTTCACTTCTTTTTTGCCTGTTATTTCATTTTCATTCTGCGTTTGTTTTTGACTCGTAATAGCGTTTAATTCATCATTTTTAATATTTAGTTGCTCATTTGACTGCTCTACTAATACATCTTCATTTGCATTGTTTAAATCTGTCCCCTTAACTATTTTCGTCTTTTGTTCGTCCGATTTATTAATTACGCTATCATCTGTGGATTTCCCGTTATCTGCAGATTGTTCATTATCGGTAATAACATTGACAGGTAAGTTATTAGGCGCTGGAGAATTGGTGAACATGTATGCAAGGAATACCACCAATACTGCAGCGGCAGAACCCCAAATAAAAAAGAGTCCTCTTTTCTTCTTTTTAGGATGAAGTCTTGCTTCTATATTATCCCATAACTCTTTTGGAGGTGCTTTCGAAAATGCCTCCAATTCACTATATATGTTATCAATATTGTCCTTTTTCATGACACTTTTTTCTTTAATTCTTCATTAATTTTAGATCTCAGCATACTTTTAGCTCTACTTAATAACGATTTTGATGTTCCTACAGCAATTTTTAGTTTATTTGCGATTGTTTTATGGCTATAATCCTCAAAAACGTAAAGATTGAAAACCATTCTATAATGATCTGGTAACTCCCGAATGTGATTTAACAACTCTTCCTGGGTTAAAACAAGATCAATGTGATGACTATTATCTTCTGCATCCGTATTTAAATTAAAATCTTCAATCGCAACATGAAGTCGACGCTGTTTTTTTCGCAAAACCTCTAAGGCTTCATTTACGAAAATTCGTTTCGCCCAACCCTCAAAACTGCCTTCAAACCTATATTGATCAATTTTTTGAAATAGAATAATAAAGGCATCCTGAAAGACGTCATCTGCCTCGACTTTGTTCTTCATATATTTCAAACAGATACCATACAAAACTGGAGAAAGCAACGTGTATAATTCACGCTGCCCTTCCCTATCTTGCTCTACACATTTTTGTATGAGTATTCGTAGTTCTTTATCCAAATTGGTACTTATCTATATGTTTACCGAAAATGTTAGATTTCATTAGCATCTTAACATTGCAATAGTATTTTTAGCCGTTAATAGATTTGGAACAACTGACAAAGGATAATTTTTATAGCGTTAAAACTGGAGCGTACTAATAAGCTCCAACCCAAAATTATCTGCATAATTATATTGATGAATTACATTTTCTCCTACAGAAATTAAATGAGTAGATAATGGAATAACATCTTTGGAAATCGTTTGATAGGTATTTTCCAGTATGATGTTGTTTGGATTTTGAGCATCAAACACATTTATGCCATCATCATTACATACATATAAGACGTGATTTCTAATACCTAAACCATAAGGATTAGATAAAAAATATGTAGAATGTTCTACGGGAGAACTTATATCCGAAACATCAATAACATTAACTTGATCCTCAATGGCACCACATGTATTTCCACCTCTTACCGTAATATAGGCCGTGTTTTGTTCTACAACTACGGGATCGCAACCTGTAGCATGCGTAAAAGATGAGGTATAAGTGGGATTGAATTCATCTTGCAAGTCAACGATATGCATACCGTCGGTTGCACCAATAAACAAATAATCCTTTAGGATAAAAGTCGTTTCGAGCACACCGCCAAACCAACCTCCCATCCAGGTCTCAGAGGTTAAGGAAATATTATTATAATCCGAAATATTGAACGTATTCAATTTATAGTCGTCAAGCGTATATAATGCATCGCCATAAATTTGGAACTTAGCATAAGACCCTCCAACACCTATATTATTACCAGCAGAAGCAGCAGTATCAAAAAAGGTAATAAATACATCTGAACTCCAATAATAAAATTCTGGGTTATTTTCAACTTCAGTTCTTTCCATATTGACTATGGCATGGCCTGCAATAAATTCATCTTCATTATCTGGATAAATATTAGATTGGTAATATAAAATATCGTCAGGATATAAGGCGTAAAAGACTAATATGTCTTCCTCTATATTTACAAGCTCTATATCTGACACATTACTAATATCAAATACCACTAAATCCATATAATTATCAGCATAGAGTATATCATTTTTAATTGAAATATCGTTTACCCCTTCCAACTCTATAAAGGCTATATTTTGAGGATTTGCTGGGTTTTGATTATTAAACACATGTATTCCAGAGTTTTGAGCAATGTAAAACAGTAAATTGTCATAGACATATATTTTTCCGTCTGCATTGGTCGGTTGTGGATTTGTAATTGCAATAGCATTCCGCATTGCCGTTTTGGATTTTATCACAGGAACAGTAACTGCGACAGGATCTATAAGATCATTGCTATCGTCGTCAGTATTACAATTTGTAAGTTGTAAACACATTGTTACAACTAGAACTAAGGGTAGAAGTTTGTTTTTCATAATGGTTGTTTTATTATAAGATGGAAAAAACTGAAAAGGTTGCGGTGTTTTTTGAAAAAAATTATCTTTTTAATGAAATTATCGGAATTTTTGCTCCTTTATTTCTGTGAAGTATTAAATAAGCATCCATAAGTATTATGAAATTTGAGGTTCTGCAGAAGTTTTGTTTACATTGACGTGGCCTATGCTTCTGTTTGTGATTTTAAATTATGAGATTCCTACTTTCGCAGGAATTTGTTAGCCTAACCAACCATCACGATCCAAACTACGATATTGAATCGCTTCACTAATATGAGCGCCCAAAACATCTTGCGAACCTTCTAAATCTGCAATTGTTCTTGCTACTTTTAAAATCCTATCATAGGCTCTGGCGGATAAATTAAGTCGTTCCATCGCAGATTTAAGTAATTGCATGGATGCCTCATCCAACTTGCAATATTTTCGAATTTGCTTGGTGTTCATCTGTGCGTTGTAATGAATATTTTCCAAATCCTTAAAACGTTCGGTTTGTTTTTCCCTGGCTTTGGTCACTCGTTTTCTAATGTCCACTGAAGATTCACCTTTTCGGTCGTCCGAAAGTTTTTCAAAAGGCACAGGAGTGACTTCAATATGAATATCAATTCTGTCTAAAAGTGGTCCAGAAATCTTTCCCATATACCTCTGCATTTCCGCTGGCGATGAGGTTATTGGCGCATCTGGATCATTAAAATAACCACTAGGACTTGGATTCATACTTGCCACCAACATAAATGACGATGGATATGTGACCGTGAATTTTGCTCTGGAAATGGTGACTTCCCGATCTTCAAGTGGCTGACGCATCACTTCTAAAACTTCACGTTTAAACTCTGGCAATTCATCTAAAAACAATACACCATTATGAGATAAGGAAATTTCTCCTGGTTGTGGGTAACTTCCGCCACCAACGAGGGCAACGTTCGAAATTGTATGATGTGGACTTCTAAACGGTCGTTGTGCCATCAGTCCTGCATGTGCCTTTACACGACCAACCACTGAATGAATTTTGGTAGTTTCCAAGGCTTCATGCAATGTCATTGGTGGTAAAATACTTGGCAAACGTTTTGCCAACATGGTTTTTCCAGAACCTGGTGGACCAATAAGAATAATATTATGACCTCCTGCTGCAGCAATTTCCATACAGCGTTTTATGGATTCTTGCCCTTTGACATCTGCAAAATCGTATTCCGGAAAATCCAAGCTTTTATAAAACTCCTCCCTAGTGTTAATGATGGTTTGCTCTAAAGGTTCGCCTTTGTCGAAATGATTGATGACCTGCATAATGTTTTCTACGCCAAACACTTTCAGATTATCGACGATAGCCGCTTCTTTAGCATTCTGAATGGGTAATATTATACCTTTAAAGCCTTCTTCCCTAGCTTTAACAGCAATCGGCAAAGCACCTTTAAACGGTTGCAAGCTTCCATCTAAGGATAATTCTCCCATAATGAGATAATCTTCTAAATTCTCGGCTTTTATTTGGTCTGTTGCTGCTAAGATGCCTAAGGCTAAAGTTAAATCGTATGCCGAACCTTCTTTTCTCAAATCGGCAGGTGCCATGTTTATGGTTATCTTTTTACCCGGAATTCGGTAACCATTATTCTGAAGTGCTGCAGCTATTCTGTAATTACTTTCTTTAATAGCATTATCTGGCAATCCGACCAAATGGTAACCTACACCTTTATCAACGTTAACCTCAACGGTAATGGTGGACGCTTCCACACCAAAAACAGCACTGGCGAAAACTTTTTTGAGCATATAACTTTGTTTCCCCTAAATGTATGAAAAGTATTTTAAATCAGCATATTACAAGTATCCTTTCGAGATGTATATATGCTTATAATTTCTAAAAACTAGATATTGACTTTTCCACTGTAATAATTACACTTTTAGAAGCTGGTGTTTTCGCCGTATGTGCAAAACTATCTAATGGCACCAACACATTAGTTTCTGGAAAATAAGTGGCACAGCAATTTCTGGGAATATCGTACCCAATCACTTTAAAATGATGTGCTTCTCGAATAACACCATTAAATTCAGACTTCAAACTGACCACATCTTGCTCAACTAATCCTCTTGATTCCATATCATCACGATTCATAAAAATAATGCGACGCTCATTGAATATACCACGATAACGATCGTTTAGACCATAAATAGTCGTGTTAAATTGGTCATGACTTCTAATGGTCATCATAATTAATTCATTAGCTTTTAATTTCCACTTTGGTAATTTATTTAAAGAAAAATTGGCTTTTCCTGTTTCGGTTTTAAAATTCCGTTCACGGGCGCCATTGGGCAAATAAAATCCTGTTGGTTGTTTTAAACGTGTATTATAATCGTCGAAGCCAGCAACCACATCTTGAATATCATTACGAACCAACGCATAATCATCTTTATAGTGTAACCAATCAATTTTTGTACGGTTTTTCAAAGTAGCATAGGCAATATTACAGACGACGGCAACTTCACTCAAAAGTGCATCGGAACACGGTTCCAAAATGCCTTTGGTGGATGATACAATGCCCATGGAATTTTCTACACTTTGAGTTTGGATTCCTGATTTCTGATAATCTTTTTCCGAACGTCCCAAACAAGGTAATATTAAGGCTTCTTTTCCTGTCACTAAATGGGATCGGTTTAATTTGGTGCTGACGTGAACGGTTAAATTACAGTTTGCCAATGCCTGTGCCGAATAGTTGGTGTCTGGTACAGCAGAAATAAAATTACCGCCTAAACCAAAAAATACTTTAGCCTCTTTTTCGTACATGGCTTTGATAGCATCAATAACCGAATAGCCATGTTTTGTAGTGGGTTTAAATCCGTATTTGTCTTCAATTTTATCTAAAAACGCTTGAGGTGCTGATTCCCAAATACCCACGGTTCTGTCGCCTTGCACATTAGAATGACCACGAACCGGACAAGTACCTGCGCCTTCCTTGCCTATACTTCCCTTTAATAATAATAGATTCACTAACTCTCGAATATTATCCACTGCATTCTGATGCTGTGTCAATCCCATGGCCCAACAAATAATAATTTTTTGATTATTAAGAATTAAATTGAAAGTGTCATCAAAAATTTCACGGCTTACTCCAGACGCTTTCAAACAGTCTTCAAAATCATAAGTTTTTAAATCTGAAATAAAAGCCTCATAGTTATGTGTATAGTCTTCAATAAATGCTTTATCAAACACATTTCCTATTAGAGTTTGTTCTTCCAATAACTTAAGAAGCAAAGCTTTTATAAACGCCACATCTCCATTGATAGTAACCGGCACAAAAACATCAGCTATTTTGGTGCCTCCTGTTAGTAGTTTTTTTGGGCTTTGAGGATTTGTGAATTTAATTAATCCGGCTTCGGGAAGTGGATTGACGGCTATGATTTTTCCTCCGTTCTTTTTGCATTTCTCTAAAGCGTTCAACATTCTTGGATGGTTAGTTCCTGGATTTTGTCCAATGACCATAACCACTTCAGCTTTATATAAATCATCTAAAGTTACGGATCCTTTTCCGATACCCAAAGTTTCAGACAACGCACTACCACTAGCTTCATGGCACATGTTGGAACAATCGGGTAAATTTGCCGTACCAAATTCCCGTACAAATAATTGGTACAAAAATGCGGCTTCGTTAGTGGTTCTACCAGACGTATAGAACACAGCTTCATCTGGATTATTTAAGGCATTCAAATGCTCGGCGACTTTTATAAATGCATTTTCCCAAGACATAGGTTGGTAATGTGTTGCGCCTTCTGCTAAAAACATAGGTTCTTTAAGTCGTCCTGTTTTTCCAATTTCAAAATCTGACCAATTTGAAATTTCATCAACGGAATTTCTAGCGAAAAAATCAGAAGAAATGACGTTTTTTTGGGCTTCTTCAGCCATGGCCTTCATCCCATTTTCGCAGTATTCGCCTAATGCTGACCGTTCATCATCTGGATCTGGCCAAGCACAACCAGGACAGTCAAAGCCACCTTTTTGGTTTAGGGTTGTCGAAATTTTAACTGCATCACTCAGTTTCATATACCTAAACACATGTCCTACAACCGATTTTATAGCACCAAATCCCACACTATTTTTTGGTGGTGTTTTAGTCTTTAAATCTGTAAATGATTCTGATGTATTTGCTTTCTGGGATGCCGTTTTTTTCATGTAATCAATCTGAATAAACTATAAATATAACTATTTCTATGGTCTTAATCCGAACTCCTCTAATTAAAAATATTCGCATTAGCGACCGTAAATACCAAAAGGATTAATCAAAATATGAGCGACCAATTATGAGACTTTTCAACATAAAATGTAAGAATTTTACCTTATATATTTGTCAAAAAATGCATTTCATCGAATATTATATACGTTTTATGGATAAATATTTGCTTAGGTGTAGAATTATTCTCTAGTTTGTTCTCCCAAATTTACTTAACCATGAAAAAACAACTACCAACAATGTTAGCGGTTGCGCTTATGTCTAATTTTGCATTATCTGGCTGCTCTGCAGATCTAGAACCACCAGAAGAAAATTGTGCATGTGAACGCGTCACCTATATTGAGTCTAAAAATCTCGAAGAAACTACAGACATTTGGTATCTAGACTATCAAGAAACCGCTCGTGAGTCTGTTGTATGTCAAAATGAAACTGATTATTCCGTACCACTAACAGGTGCTACTGAGAGAGAGGTTTTTAGAATTGAATGTGATTGAATTTAAGGGACAAGAAAACCTTTCAAAACTTAATCTTGAAAGGTTTTTGTGTATGATAATGAGATGCTTCGCTACGCTCTGATTGACAGACTAGTGCTTTATAAACTTTTTGGTCGATTTTGATTCGCCAGATTTTATTTCCAAGAAATACACGCCTTTAGTTAAAGTTGAAACATCTAAGGTATATTCTGAATTCGATAATTCAATTTCGCTCAATAGTCTGCCATTAATATCGAATATGGTTAATCTATTAATGATCGTCTTGGATGTAATGTTTAATTGGTTTTTTGTAGGATTCGGAAATAATTTTATTGAGTTAAGCGCATGACTACTCACTGACAGAGTAGAAATGTTTCCATACCAAGCAATTTTGCTATCTTCAGAGGAGGATGAAAGAACATCAATTTTACCATCATTATTGATATCTGCCACATATACTGAAGTTGCACCATCCGCAGTAACTGATATTACTTGTTGAGAACTAAAAACCCCTAAACCCATGTTTTTATAATAAGCAATTTTATCATCATAATAGGAAGCCGACAATACATCCAAATCACCATCATTATCAACATCTGCAGTATAAACTGTATTTACAAAAGCCGCATCATTAGTTAGTATTTGCTGAGAACCAAACTGTCCTTGTTCATCTAAATTTTTGTACCAAACGATTTTATCTTCCATTGGGGAAGAGCAAACAATATCGATATTGCCATCATTATCTAAATCTACTGCGTGCAGAGACTGTAAAAAAATATTAGCAATGTTATCGGTAGCATCAATCAATTGTGGCTCACCAAAGAGACCTTGCCCATTAAGATTTTCAATCCAACTTAAGTTAAATGTACCATTCATTACAAATATATCTTTATCACCATCACCATCAATATCTGATATATCGAATGAATGAGGAGGCGAAAAACCTGGCACTTGCATTATCATCTGTGGCGCTCCAAATGAAGCTAAACCATCGATGTTTTCATGCCAGAACAAACCAGATTCAGCCATTGAATTTCTGTTAGACATAATAATGTCTAAATCACCATCATTATCCATATCTTCCGCTTGAATACCAATACCATATGCTATGGTATTTATATCAATCTCTTGGTCTGTAAAATTTCCTAAACCATCTAAATTTTCATACCAAATTGGGTTATCATTCTCATCCCAATTAGATGTTAATACATCTTTGTCTCCATCGCCATCTAAATCAGCTGTATATATTTCCTGTGCCTTAAAGTTATTACTTATTTCTTCATAAAACCCAAACGATCCTAAACCATCACTATTTTTATACCATACCAATTTTTCTTCACAAATCTGATTGTCCAGAAAATACGAAGAAGATAATATATCCATGTTACCATCACCATCCATATCATCTGCATAAATTACATAGGGCTTACATATAGCTTGCCCTCTTGTAATTAATCGCTCTTGCTCAAATGAACCTAACCCATCACTGTTTTCATGATAGAATAAACCACTTCTAAAGGCAGATACTGCATCTAAATCACCATCATTATCAAAGTCTCCTGCTTGGACAAATTTAGCTCTTGTTGCAGAAGTGGTCATCACTTGTTGGGAACCAAAACTACCTAAACCATCTAGATTTTCGTACCAAGCTATTTTATTATCATCATATGAAGCAGAGAGTACATCCATATCTCCATCACCATCTAAATCTGCAGATAACACATTTAATGCAAACATAGCCATGTTACTTATAAGCTGTTGATTTCCAAAATTCCCTAGCCCATCAGTGTTTTCATACCAAGCGATTTTATTATCACTTCTTGATGATGATAGTACATCCATATCTCCATCACCATCTATATCAGATGAAAAAACAGAAGAAGCACCATAAGCTACATTGATAATTACTTGTTGAACTCCAAAGGTCCCTAAGCCATCTGTGTTTTCATACCAAGCAATTTTATCATCAAATACAGAAGAAGATAGCACATCCAAATCGCCATCACCATCTATATCTGTGACATAAACAGACCTTGGTAAATCCACATTAGTAGTAATAATTTGCTCCACGCCAAAAGAACCTAAACCATCAGTGTTTTCGAACCAAGACACTTTATCAAGAGCCTCTGAGGCTGTAACTATATCCATATCATTATCACCATCTATATCTGCTGCAAAGAGTGAAGAAGATCCGTAAGGGATATTTAAAATAACTTGTTCTTCTGAGAAGTTACCTAGCCCATCTATGTTTTCGAACCATACGATTTTATCATCATAAACAATACTCCCAATAACATCCATATCACCATCACCATCTAAATCTG
This sequence comes from Winogradskyella schleiferi, assembly GCF_013394655.1. NCBI lineage: Bacteria > Pseudomonadati > Bacteroidota > Flavobacteriia > Flavobacteriales > Flavobacteriaceae > Winogradskyella > Winogradskyella schleiferi. The sequence continues at coordinate 1,532,959 of NZ_CP053351.1, read as the reverse complement.
CTGCATGCACAGGGGAATATACAATATTAGTATTGACAAGAATAAATTTCTGTGGCGCAAAATTGCCTAAGCCACCTATGTTTTCATACCAACCAATCTTATGAGCAGCAGAATATAAGATGTCCAAATCTCCGTCATTGTCAATATCTACATTAAATACAGAGTGATCACTATAGAAACCATAGGTGATATCTGAAACAATATGCTCCTGAAATTCAATTTGACTAAATGAAAATTGAAAACTAAAAAAAATCGAAAAGAATAAAAATTGTTTCATAATACTAATTCTTAATGAATTTTTTCGTCAATTTAGATGCTACAGTCTGTAATTCTAAGAAATAAACACCTTTGGTTAAACTTGAAACATCTAAGCTGTATTCTAAGTATGAAACTATAGTTTCATTCAAATATCTACCGTTGATGTTAATAACTATTAATCTACCAATAAATTGATTGGATGTGAATTCCAATTATTTTTTGCTTTTGAAATTCGATTAGTCCAAAACTAAACTGCCTGCAAATAATTAAAATAACTTTTGTGTAAAACTGTTTGACAAAACTATTTTATCAACTGCCAATTTAACGCTTTTCACCCTCTTTAACAAACTCCAAAGCCCGCCGTTCGTTATAATAAACATTCTTTTTGTCGATAAATCCCACATGACCTCCATATTTTGGCATTTCTAAATACAGGTTTGGATTATGCTTGGCTTCCTTTACAGGATAACATGCTGTAGATAAAAAGGAATCATTTAACGCATTAATGATTAAAGACGGCACTTTTATATTTGGTAAAAATTGTAAGCAACTCGCTTTCTCATAATAATCCAAAGCACTCTCAAAACCATGGGCTTTTGCGGTGTAAACGTCGTCAAAATCTATTAAAGTTTTAATTTCTTTAAAATCTGTAACTGATATGTTTTTAGGATATTGAATTAATTTAGGTTTCAGTTTATCTTTTAAATGATTTAAAAAACGAATCGCATAATGTCGGTTTTTTAAACTCAGTAATTCGTCGCAAGACCCTTTTAAATTGCACGGTGTGGAAATGGCAATAACAGCTTTAATCTCATTTGGAATGTCGTTGCCTTCGCCTACATATTTTAAAGCCATGTTCGCGCCAAGACTTATGCCTTTTATGTAAATGTCATCATAAATGTTTTTGGATAAGATATGCTTTACCACAGCATCCAAATCTTCAGTAGCGCCAGAATGATAACTTCGAAATAACAGATTAGGTTCGCCACTACATCCTCTAAAATTTACCGCACAAGCATCAATACCGTTTTCGTTGAAGTGTTTTGCTGTACCAGTAATGTATGGTCGCTGTGCATTGCCTTCGAGTCCATGTAACAGAATAATAACTTTATTCGAGTTTTGTTGTGCGTAGCTCCAATCTAAATCCAAAAAGTCGGTATCTGGTAAAGTGATACGTTCTCTGGTTTGGATTACACCTTCTACTTTTCGGGCTAGTCCTGAAAATACAGTGGACACAAAGCTTTTTTTTGCCCAGAAAGGTGGTTTATATGTTGAGGTCAGTATAGGCATGGTAAGTCTTCGGTTATTAGTCTCTTTATTAGTATTCTGGCGTAGTTTTCAAATCGTAAATCATCCCAAGTTAAGCTGTCGCCATCTTTTTTACTCTTAGTTCTGCCGAAGTTTTACAAATTGAATTTGTAAGTGGGATTAATGCTGTAAGAAGAATTTTCATTATCATAAAAATTTAATGATTTAAATATAGGTATTGTGTATCAAAATATTTAAAATTTACTTCTTAATAAACTTTAAAGTTTGAATGCTTTCTCCCGATTTAACTTCCAAAAAATATAAGCCTTTAACCAAACCTGAAACATTCAATGTAATTATATCGCTATGTTCTGATATCGTTCTTAAGCGTCTTCCATTAACATCATATATACTTATCGAATCTATGACACTTTTCGAATTAATTGTTAACGCTGAATTTACCGGATTCGGGTAAAGCTTAACTAGATCCGTTTCGAAATCAGTAATTGATAATGTACTTACAATTTCTGTTGTCGCCGTATTTGTTATAATTGGTGGATTAAAATCAAAATAAATAGCAGCTGTATTAGAAAAAATATCTCCAACAACAACGTCTGACTTTGGCTTTATTTTATACGTTATAAATCCATGGGAATTAGGCTCGTCATTAGTGCTATCCGGTAAATTTATATTATCGAATATAAAGTCGATTTTATTACCATCTGTAATTTCTACACGTCCAGGATGGCTTAAACTTTGAAGCTGTATGGATGACCAATCTAATTTGTTATCTAAAATATTATTGACGCTAACATTAATAGCACTTGCCGTTCCTGTATTTTGAAAACGAATAATATAATGCAAATAATTATCGATCTCGTCAACAGTAATTTCTTCACCTTCCAGCACTATTATATCATTAGGATCATAAGCACCGATAACAGTTAGATTCAGAGTATTAGTATTATCCTCTGGCGTTAGATCGTTTCCATTAGAAGTAATTGTGGCAGTCCCAATTAACTCGTCATCAATGTTGGTTGTTGGGATAGTAAATACATTGAATTCTAAATCTATCACTCTCGTTTCAAAAGGAACTATGTTATCATAGTTAAATGATACTGTATTAGAATTCATCGAAGTCACAGTCTCAGTAGCACTTAAAAAACTAATTTTTGAATCATCAAATTCAAAAGTAATAGTACCACTCAATATGGTGGATCCGTTATTTTTATAAACTAATCGATAAGTTGTATCAAAACCTGGTCTAGGCTCATTTATCGTCGGATATACGATAATACTAACATCGTCTACAGATTGATTGGCTTCAACACAAAAATCTGCTTCGCTATTTGAATTGCTTAGCCCAGTTAAATCATACGTATGACTAGCCGGATTACTAATATAATAATTAGGTAATGTTGATGTTAGTGATGTAACATAACTTTCTTGATTGGCTTGCAACACGAAACTACCATCAGCTTGTGTGAATGTTGAGAATGAATTTGTGCCATTATCTGCAACGACTAATAGGTTTTCTAAAGAAGCATCAGACATATCACAACCATTGGCATCGGCATCCAAACGTACAACGCCAGAAATCGTATTGGTAAATGCGCCTAAATTTTTAAACCAAGCTACCTGATCGTCATCATATGAAGAGGTAATTAAATCAATTTTACCGTCATTATTTAGATCAGCTGATGTAATATGGCTAATGTCACCTATAAAACTTGTGATTTCAACAGGCTCTCCAAAATTAGCATCGCCATCATTTGGAAACCATATAAATTTTTGACCTTCGTTGGAATTTGTAATCATATCCATATCACCATCATCATCAATATCTAAACTATAAATGGATCTTGGACTTTGCGGAATTTCACTTGTGATAACTTTAGGTCCGAATGTTCCTAAACCATCCGTATTTAAAAAATAACCAACTTCATCAGCATTGCGATTACTAAACAATACATCATTATCATTGTCTCCATCAATATCCGCAACAAATAAGGCGCTTGATGAAGACAACTCTTCAATTATGATATGTTTTCCACTAAGATCACCAGAACCGTCGTTTTCGTGCCAAATCACTTCGTCACTGATATAAGATGCCAAAACATCGATATCATTGTCACCATCGACATCCGCAACCTGTAGGCCTGATAAGTAAGAAAATCCAGTCTCAGAAAAAATGATAGGTATTTCAAAAGTGCCATCTCCATTATTGTTATAAAGCTTTAAAACACTGTTGTCTTCACCACTAATTACATCCATATCGCCATCATCATCAACATCCGCATAATTGATTCTAAGAATACTGTTAGAAGTCGTTTCAAAAATGTGCTCTTGAATAAATGTTCCAGTCCCATCATTCTCGTACCAAATTAATTGATAGTCTCCTGTAGTCTCTTCCAAACGCGATGATACTAATACATCCTTGTCATTATCGCCATCCATATCGACTGCGAAAACATCTCTTGCACCATCGGTAGTATTCGAGATAATATTCTGACCATTGGAAAAGTCACCTAAACCATTGGTGTTTTCATACCAAGCTATTTTATCATCCGCGTGCGATGAGGACACCAAATCTAAATCTCCATCGCCATCTATATCACTATAATCTACATGATTCACAAAGATAACGGTTGATGAAATAAGATTTTTAGTACCAAAATTGCCTAGCCCATCAATATTACTATACCAAGAATACTCACTAAGATTAAAATCTGTAACGATAATATCTAATGTGTTATCGTTATTTAAATCACCAAGTGTTAAATCTGAAATCGACGGATTATCATTTGCTACAGTTGTGCCTTCATCATAAACAAGATTTCCCATGTTTTTATAAAGTACCATACCATTTAATCGCGAATCGAAAACAACCACATCCATTGACCCATTACCATCAATATCCGCAACCTCCAAACCACGATAATCTGTACTTGAGGATCCAGAAATCGTAGGCATTGCTATTAAAGTTTGGCTGTTGGCGAATGTGCCAAGACCATCTGTATTTTCGAACCAATACACACTTCGAGCTGAACCATTTTGATAGAGTACGATTATATCATTATCGCCATCTGCATCCATATCGGCAGCCTTATAATCTTGATATAGTGCAAAAGTGCTCATCGTCTCTATTAAACTAATAGAACCATCTGCATTGATTTTGAATGCCGTTAAATTATAACCATTATCTCTAACTATATCAACTAGGTTATCTCCATCCACATCTACTGCAATAAAACCATCATTATCACCAAACCTGGTGTCATTAGTAAAATTGGCTACACCATCATTTTCTAACCAAGATATATTACCGAGACTGCTGTAAATAATATCTAAATCACCATCATTATTCATATCAATGACCTGTAGGTTTAATCTAAAAAGTGCAGAATCCATATTAGCGATACTTATAGGTTCTGATAGATTACCAAGTCCATCTAAATTCTCGCTATACATGACATCTGTAGATGAATTTCCTGATCTTGCTAAAAACACAATATCTAAATCGCCATCAGCATCAAAATCTCCTGTTCTTACAAAGTTAGTATCTGTAAATTCGTCTAATAATGATACTTCTAATTCAAAATTACCTTGCCCATCTATACTTCGTCTCCAAATAATCTCACTATTTGAAGCTACCAATATATCCTGAAAACCATCGTTATCTATATCGGCTAAATGTATGGATTGTGGTCTTAAACTTCCGTAGGAGTCATCAATAACAACGTTTTGCTCAAATGCTACTTGTGCGTTAGTACCAAGAAAAAAGGCACACGTAAAAAGGAAGAATAGTTTTATTTTCATGTTTGATTAATTTTTCAGCGAAAATAGGAGTTTTAACCTTTTAGCTGTGTTAATGTTTCAATATTAACAATACTTAAGATGAACTATATAATCTATAATTACGAATTTTTAAAATTATAATATCACACCTTAAAAAGACTGGTTAGTTTCGTTTTCTATGCTTCAGAGCATCTTCAGGCGTTGGTACATAGTGTCCTTTCCCACCTGCTCTATCATCATTAAAAGTTACAGGGATATCGTCGTTATCAGTACGTTCGCTCCAGGTTATACGTTCTGAACCATCATCTCGTTTTACCATGGTAATACAATCCTCGACAGGACAAACCAAAGAACATAAATTACAACCTACGCAATTCTCTTCTATAATACTCGGAATTCTAATTGTTGGATCACTTGACAGAGCAATGGCTTGATGTGCGCCATCATCACAGGAAATATAACACAATTCACAACCTATACATTTATCTGCATTGATTTCCGCAACCACTTTATGCTTAAGGTTTAAATGTTTCCATTCAGTGACATTTGGTAGTGCCTTTCCAGCAAAATCATAAATTGTCTTATAATTTTTCTCTTCCATAAACTGACGTAATCCAGCGTCCATTTCACGTACAATTCCGAAACCATAATGCATCACAGCGGTACATACTTGAACCGAAGTGGCTCCAAGCAAAATAAACTCCACAACATCACGCCAAGTTTCAATGCCGCCAATTCCAGACAACGGCACTTTTCCAATTTCAGGATGCTGAGCTAAGTCCTTAAGCATGTGCATTGCAATCGGTTTTACTGCTGGGCCACAATAACCGCCGTTCGTTCCCTTACCATCCACAATAGGATATGGCGCATAAGAATCTAAATCAATCCCAACGATACTTTTAATGGTATTTATTAATGAAATCGAATCCGTTCCACCTTGAACTGCGGCTAAACCAGGATCTGTAATATGCGAAATATTAGGCGATAGCTTAGTAATCACAGGAATATTGGCCGCTTCTTTTACCCAGCCCACAATCGTCTTCAAAACTTCAGGTTCTTGTCCAACAGCTGAACCCATGCCACGTTCGCACATGCCATGTGGACATCCAAAATTAAGTTCAATGCCATCGGCTCCTGCATTCTGAACATCTTTTATAATCTGCTCCCATTCCGCTCTGCTTTCCACCATTAATGATGCAATTACAGCATGGTTTGGAAAATATTTCTTCACCTCTTCAATTTCACGAAGATTATCAGCCAACGGTCGATCTGTAATAAGTTCAATATTATTGAAACCCATCATTCTCGTATTCCTATAATTCACAGATCCATAACGACTAGACACATTAACCACGGGAACACCGAGGGTTTTCCAAACAGCGCCTCCCCAACCTGCATCAAAAGCTTTCATTATTTGATATCCTGAATTTGTTGGTGGTGCTGAGGCTAACCAAAATGGGTTTGGTGCTTTTATACCTCCGAAATTTATTGATAAGTCGATCATTTGATTTATGATTTACGATTATTGATTTACGATTTATTAGAATGCTAGTATAGTTATTTGAACGCAGATGACGCTGATGACGTAGATTTTTGCTGATTTTTTATAAACTATTTAAAAATCATTTTTTATTATATAGAGCTGGGTCATCAGCGTTCTAATTTATTTTACTGCCAACTGCAATTGAATACTGCTTACTTATTAAGCCAATTATGAATTCCTCGCGCTGCCATTTTACCATCATACGCCGCATTAACGACTTCTGCTCCTCCATTGACGGCATCGCCTCCAGCAAAATACTTTGGATTGGACGTTTGAAAGTCTTCGTTGATTTTAATTCTTATTTTACTATCGATATCTAAGTCATCTATCATTTCAAATAAATGTCCTTGCTTCGCTTGTCCTGTTGCTTTTATGACCATATCACAGCGCACAATGAAGGTGTTATTCATATTGGTTTTCAACGTTCCATCGACCATTTCGGTTTTAGGGAACTTGACCCCTTCAACTTTTCCATTTCCAGTTATGGCGATTGGTGTGACATTAAACAAACTATCTACTCCTGCGCTTATGGCTAAATCGTATTCAAAAGGGTAAGCTCCCATTTTGTCCTTTGAATTTCTATAGGCTAAAACCGTTTTACGAGCTCCCATTCTAGCCGCTTCAGAAGCCGCATCCATGGCAGTATTTCCGCCACCAAGCACCACGACCTTAGCCGGAACTTTTATTTGGTGGTGTTTCATTCTCAATTCCTCAATAAACTCAACAGCACCAACAACCCCTTTTTTATCTTCGCCATCTAAACCTAAATATCGCGATGCGCCTAACCCAACTCCAACAAAAATGGCATCATAAGATTTTTCGAGACCAGCTAATTCTTTTTTTGAATTGATAGCATTATTATATTTAATATTAAATCCGAGTTGTTTTTGAAGATAGTCAACTTCTTTTAAAACCTCCTCATTAGTAATTTTATAAGGAGCAATGCCGTAAACGGTTAATCCTGAAGGTTTGGCTTTAGCTTCATAAATATTAACCTCATATCCTAAGGTTCGGGCTTCGCATGCACAAGCAATTCCTGCGGGACCTGCTCCAATGATTGCTATCTTTTTACCGTTAGGCTCACCAACTTTAAAAATGACTTTTTCTGCATCGATTGTTTTATTTGTGGCATAATTTTGAAGTCGTCCTATTTGAATTGGTGGTACATCTTGATGATTGTAAACACAAGCGCCTTCACACAATACACCAGTTGGACAAACTACACCACAAGCATTTCCCAACCAATTGGCATCGAAAATAGTTTTGGAAGCTCCAGTTATATTATCCGTATGAATTTGTTTGATAAACAAAGGAATATCAATACTTGTTGGACAGGCCTGAATACATGGCGCATCATAACAGAACAGGCATCGTGAAGCTTCATAATAGGCTTCAGTATCATTCATTAATGGCTTTTTCTGTTTGAAATTCTTTTTGAATTCTGCCTCGGAATTTGGTCTTTTATATTCTGCCATGTTATTTAATTCAAAGTTTAATGTAATTGAACGCTGATTAAGCAGATCTTTTATGGTTAAATATGATATTTATCTCTTTTTATCCGCGAAAATCTGCGTCATCTGCGTCATCTGCGTTCTATTTTATAAATCCGTCAATCGTGAATAAGTTTCTGGTCGTCTGTCTCTATAAAATTGCCAAGTAGAGCGTACTTCTTCAATTAAATCTAAATCAAATTCAGCAACCAATAACTCATCATCATCACGAGAGGCTTCAGAAAAGATTTGTCCACGAGGATCTACAAAATATGACTGTCCGTAGAACTTTCCTAAATTCCATGGCTTCTCTTCTCCAACGCGATTGATACAACCCATAAAGTAACCATTGGCTGCGGCATGCGCTGGTTGCTCCAATTTCCATAGATATTCACTTAATCCAGCGACCGTTGCAGAAGGATTATAAACAATCTCAGCGCCATTTAAGCCCAATACTCTTGCACCATCTGGAAAATGCCTATCGTAACAAATGTATACACCAATTTTGGCATACTTTGTTTGAAATACTGGATAACCCAAATTTCCAGGTTTAAAGAAGAATTTTTCCCAAAAACCTGTGGTATGAGGAATATGATTTTTTCTATATTTCCCTAAATAGGTGCCGTCGGCATCAATTACGGCAGCCGTATTGTACAACACGCCAGGCGATTCTTTTTCATAAATTGGTACTATGATGACCATATTATGTTTTTTGGCAAGTACTTGCATTTTTTCAGTCGTTGGACCTGGAACTGACTCCGCAGAAGCATACCATTTTTTATCTTGTCCAGGACAGAAGTATGGCGTATTGAAAATTTCTTGTAAGCATAAGATTTGAACCCCTTGTTTTCCTGCTTCTTCAATATAAGGCATATGCTTGTCGTACATCGCATCCATAATTTCTTGAATGGTTCCTTCGCCTTCCGTCATTGGAAGACTCATTTGTATTAATCCTGATTTTACTTTTCTTGGCATAATTGTTTGGTTTTATAATTCTCGCAAAGGCGCAGAGACACAAAGTTGCTCGTGAAATTAAGTGTTATGTGCTTCTTCTAATCTTTATATTCAATTGAGTCTTTTTTCTTGATTCTTTATTCTTTTTTCTATATCACTGTTTTAGAGGTTGTCCCTCTTTTAATAAACTGGCCATGTCCTGCTGTTAATTTACATTCTTCATTTTCAATAGCGACTTTACCTCTTAGAATTACAGTTTCCGTTTTCCCTGTTACTTCCATGCCTTCATAACCCGAATAATCACAATTCATATGATGGGTTTCAACGGAAATGGTGTGTTGTTTATTTGGGTCGAATATCACGATATCTGCATCACTTCCAATGGCAATAGTTCCTTTTCTAGGATACATTCCGAATATTTTCGCGGCGTTCGTTGAACTCACTTCCACATATTTTGTCAGCGATATTTTTCCCTTGTTTACACCTTCAGAAAATAATAGCTCCATGCGATGCTCAATAGCAGGATGACCATTCGGGATTTTTGAAAAATCATCTATTCCCATCTTTTTTTGTTCCCACATAAACGGACAGTGATCCGTACCAACCACTTGAATTAAGCCTTGATTAATGCCAGACCATAAGGCAACTTGATCTTTCTTTTCTCGTAATGGCGGACTCATTACCCATTTGGCACCTTCAAAGTTATTTTCATAAAGCGAAGCATCCAAGACTAAATACTGCGTACACGTTTCTACGAAGACTTTCTGATTCCGTTGTGTTGCTTTTCTAACCGCGTTTAATGCGCCTTCACAAGTCATGTGAACGATATAACCAGGACAATCTGTATAGTTTAGCATATCAGCAAAACGCGCTGAGGCTTCGGCCTCTGTGACTTCGGGTTGTGATAAGTAATGATACAAAGGTGTAGTGTTTCCTAAAGCCCTATTTTTTGCTATTAAGGAATCAATCATATCGCCGTTAGTGGCATGCACAGTTACTAAACCGCCATACTTTTTTACCACTTTCATCAATTGAACCATTTGTCCGTCATCGATCATCAAAGCGCCTTTGTAAGCCATAAATGTTTTATAAGACGAAATCCCTTCGTCTTCAATCATCTGAACCACTTCTTTGGCGACATCATCATTAAAATCAGTTACAGCCATGTGATAGGAATAATCTCCTATGGCTTTGCCTTGTGATTTTTGTTGCCAAGTTTTTAAGGCATTGTGAAGGGTATCGCCTTGAGTTTGCAGAATAAAATCAATAACCATGGTTGTGCCTCCATGAAGTGCTGCTCGTGTTCCTGTTTCATAATCGTCACTAGAATAGGTGCCCATAAATGGCATATCTAAATGCACATGTGGATCGATACCTCCTGGAAATACTAATTTATCTGTAGCATCAATTATTTTATCTGCTTGATAATTTAAGTCTTTTCCAATAGCGACTATTTTTTCGCCTTCAGTATAGATATCTGCGATATAGCTTTCTGAGGCTGTGACTACTTGGCCGTTTTTTATTAGTATGGACATTACTCTATGTTTATTAGAACGCTGATGACGCGGATCTTTATGATTAATTATGATTTTTTAGTTCTCTTATCTTTTTTTTATCTGCGAAAATCTGCATCATCCGCGTCATCTGCGTTCTATTTGTTTTTTTACTGAGCTTTCCGCGTTCCATTATTTTTCATCAATAAATAATACAATACGAACGACATAAAGAATCCTGTAAACCAAGATAAGGAATACAAGAAACTCAATACAGGAATCCAAAATCCAATTAAGGCTGTAAAAACACCAACAAATAAGGCAATCATCGCCACTTTATTAAAACCGGTTCTGTTATAGGAATAAATGCCTTTCTCTTTATAAAGTTCGGCCAATTCCAGCTTCTTTTTTCTGACTAAGAAATAATCTGCGATTAAAATTCCGAGAACCGGACCTAACAAACCACTTACAAAAATTAAAAATCCTGAAATTTCATTCAGCAACCACCAAGGCATAATTAAAATCCCTATAATTCCTGTAATTGTACCGCCTTTCTTAAAACTGATTTTCTTAGGCCATAAGTTTGAAAACGCATTTGAAGGTGCAATAACATTCGCAGCAATATTGGTACTTAATGTCGCAATAATCATAAAGACCTGAGCGACGATAACCACAACTGGATTTTTGAACTTTGCAATTAGCGATACAGGATCCCAAGGCGCATCATCTGCAATTAAAATATCTTTAAAGTTAATAATTGCCGCACAGGTTACAAAAATTCCAACGAAAGAATATAGCATCATCGTTGCTGGTAAACCTATAAATTGTCCTGCAATTTGATCTTTTTGTGTGGCGGCATACCTTGTAATATCCGCAATACTAATGGACATTGTTGCCCAGAAACCAACCATAGCGGTTAACCACAATAAATAACGCCATAGTTTACTACCGGAATTTCCATCAGTATTTATGACATTAGCAGTTACTATACTCGATACCATATCGTTATTCTTGAATTGCACTTCTACACTCTTAGTATTTTCAATATGAATGGGTTCAGATGTAAAAGAACGCCATGAGGTACTCTCATCGGAAACAATATTATATTCTGAGGCTTTTAGTTGCCCTTCTTTACTTTTTAAAACATTCAAATTGAGATAAAATTTATCATCCTCTTCCGTAATTGTTGCTGCCGTCTTTTCAAGCTGAACACTTTGGTCTAACACAATTGAAAACCCTTCAGCTTTTGCATAACTCCAATAAATGAGCACTATTCCCATAATCACAAGAATTGGTGCTGAATACGTTTCTAGCCATTTGATGCTTTCCGTGCCTTTCCAAATGAAATACATATTGATGAACCAGAAAATCCCGAAGCTCACAAACTTCCCAATCGAAAGTCCAAGTTCTCCTGTTGAACCCGTAATGGCATTGAAAATGGCATAGATGGCTAAACCTCCAATCCACGTTTGAACACCAAACCAACCACATGCAATTATCCCTCTTGTAACCGAAGCTAAATGCACACCTTTTGTTCCAAATGCTGCACGACCAATAACAGGAAATGGAATGCCATATTTCACTCCAGCATGCCCATTGAGTACCATTGGAATTGTAATAATTAAATTAGCCAAACCAATTATGATCAGTGCCTCATACCAGTTCAAACCTGTTTTAATCATATAAGATGCTAAAAGATAGGTTGGAATACAAACCGCCATTCCGACCCAAATAGCTGCCAAATGCCATTTGCCCCAAGTTCTCTGACTTGATGGTACTGGTGCTAAGTCTTCGCTATAAAGTGAAGAATTGGAAACGTCTTCTTTGAGTTCTATGATGTCTTTGCTCAAATTAGTTACTAGTTTTATGTGCCTTTAATCTTATTAATTTCAATTATAATATGAGATTCCTCGTCGTTCGTCCCTCACTCTGTCGGAATGACAGCTAATTGCAGTATTCATCAGCTATTGTAATCGCTTCTGAAATTATTTTTAAACCTTCATCTACTTCTTCTTTTGTTACATTTAGTGGTGGCGCAATAAAAATCCAATTCCATCTTACGAATGTGAACATTCCCAGTTCCCTTATTTTAGCTGCCATTCTATTTGTGGCTTCCATGTCATGAGCTTTCGCATTCCATGGTGTTGTCGGTTCTTTTGTTTCCCTGTTTTTTACTAATTCAATACAGCCTAATAATCCTGTATTTCTGAAATCGCCAATGGATGGATGTTTATCTTTTAGTTTTTCAACTTCAGCCTCAATATAGGTTCCCATTTCTGCAGCACGTGCCACTAGATTTTCTTCTTCAATAATTTTAATATTTTCCAATGCTGCTGCGCATAAGGTTGGATGTGCTGAATACGTCAACCCAATAACCAAAGGATTATCATTAAAATGATCCGCAATTTTATCAGTAACCACAACGCCTCCAAGCGGCAAATAACCAGAAGTCAAGCCTTTTGCCAAGCACATAATATCTGGTGTAACATCGTGATTATCTATACCAAACATTTTTCCTGTACGTCCAAAACCACTCATTACTTCGTCATCTATCATCATGATGCCGTATTTATCGCAAAGTTTCCTAACGTGTTTTAAATACATTGGTGGATATTTTATACATCCTGAGGAACCTGATTCGCCTTCAAACAAAATAGCAGCTACACTATCTGGATTTTCAAATTGAATGACACGCTCTAAATGTGCCAAAGCTTGATCTCCGCATTCTTTAATCGAGTTGGAATTCCAAGGACAACGATACGCATAAGGGTTTTCAACATGAACCACATTAGGCATGGCTTGACTATCTACTGGAAACCGTCTTGGATCTCCACCTGCAGTCATCGCTCCATATGTTCCGCCATGATATGCTCTATAATGGGTAATGATTTTATGGCGACCTGTGTACATTCGTGCTAACTTTATGGCATTTTCTATGGCTTCTGCTCCGCCGAGTGTAAAGAATGTTTTTGTAAGATTACCAGGTGTGATTTCGGCTATTTTTTTACCAAGTTTACCTCGAACATCAGTAGCCATTCCTGGATACACATAACTCACTTCTTGCATTTGTTTTGCAACTGCTTCTGTTATACGTTGGTTGCCGTGACCGATATTTACATTCATCAATTGAGATGAAAAATCCAGGTACTTTTTTCCATCTCTGTCATAAACATAAGAGCCTTTGGCGTGTGATGCGTTTATAGGATTCAGACCACCTTGTTTTGCCCAAGAGAATAAGGTGTAGTCTAAGTTATCTTTTATAATTTGTTGATTATTCATTAAACATAAATAATTGATTAGTGATATTTTAAAGCTAATTATGTAAACAAATAGATTAGCTCATCCAATTCGTCTGTGCTTCAGGATTCCACTTCGTTGTGGTCTTTTTATTTTGAGTCCAGAACTCAATAGAACTACGTCCTGTAATGTCTCCCACTCCAAATTTAGATTCGTTCCATCCACCAAAAGAAAATGGTTCACGAGGCACAGGCACTCCAATATTAACACCAATCATTCCTGCACTTGCCCGTTCCATAACTTGTTTTGCCAGTCCACCACTTTGCGTAAAAACGGCTGCCGCATTTCCGTAATTAGAACCGTTTTCAATTTTAATAGCTTCATCCAAATCTTTCGCGCGAATAATAGAAATAACCGGCCCAAAAATTTCTTCTCTAGCCACAGACATGTCTGTAGTGACATAATCTATGATTGTTGGACCGACATAATAACCACCTTCTTTTCCTGGAACTGTGGTATTTCTGCCATCAAGCAGAATTTTAGCGCCATTTTTTTCGGCTTCGTCAATATAACCCTCTATACGTTTTTTTGCTTCTGCCGTAATTACAGAACCCAGATTACCGCCAGGAACAATCGTTTTGGCTTCTTCAACCATACGATCAATAATATGCTGCACCTTATCCACACCAACCATAACAGAAGCAGCCATGCAACGCTGACCAGCACAACCAACCATTGACGCCACAACATTGGAAGCGGTCATTTCAAGGTGTGCATCAGGTAAAACTAACAGGTGATTTTTTGCGCCACCTAAAGCAACACATCGTTTTAGATTGGAGGTGGCTCTTTTATAAACAATCTTTGCCACTTTGGTTGAACCCACAAAAGACACCGCCTCAATTTTTGGATGATCACAAATGGCTTCAACCACTTCTTTTCCGCCATTAACAATATTGAAAACACCATCTGGAAGCCCAGCCTCTTTTAGTAGCTCTGCCATACGCACAGTACTAAGCGGCACAAGCTCTGAAGGTTTCATAACCATAGTATTACCTAAGACTAGTGCATTTGGCAAGGTCCAATGTGGTACCATATTTGGAAAATTGAAAGGGGTAATCGACGCCACTACACCTAATGGTTTTCGCTCAATTCTACATTCCACCCCTTTACTTACTTCTTGCACTTCATTGACCACAATTTGTGGCATTGACACTGCAAACTCACAGAGTTCCATACTTTTTTCAATTTCTGCTTTTGCTTCTCCGTAGGTTTTACCATTTTCGAGCTGCACTAAGTTTGTCAGCTCATCCATGTTTTGTTCTAATAAATTTCGATACCTAAAAAATATCTGTACGCGCTCTTTAAAAGTCATTCCAGACCATTCAGGAAATGCTTTTTCTGCGGCTTGCACTGCCGCATCGACATCTTGTGTTGTAGATAATGGAATTGAGGAAATTTTTGATCCATCTAATGGGCTGAAAACATCCATTGACTTTTGACCAGTTCTTTGAAATTTACCGTCTATAAAATTTTTTACTTCGGAAAGTGTTTCGCTTACATTCATTACCAGCTTCGGATTAATTTTATTAATATTCGAACAAAAAATAAGAATGTGCTAAAATTATGGTCAAAAACCTGACACTTTCTAACTACACTCTTCTCAAATATATGAAATTAATACGAAAAATGGATTTTTATTGAAGAATGGAACGCGGACGACACATATTGTTATGATTAAATATGTTTTTTTGCTTTTTTATTGGAACGCAGGTGACACTGATCCTTTAAGATTACATATGATTTCTTTTTTTATCTGCGAAAATCGGCGTCATCTGCGCTATCTGCGTTCCATTTTACACCTCTAAAGACGTAAACTTAAAATTCGATCCATCAAATAAGCCTTTATCACTAAGCTTTAACGAAGGAATTACCAATAATGCCATAAACGACAAACTCATATATGGTGCATGAAGTTTACTGCCTAATCGCTTTGCCATTTTATCCAATTTAGAATACTGCTTTCCAATCGTTTCTGCATTTTGGTCGCTCATAATTCCTGCAACTGGAAGGGCGACCACTTTTTCCTCTGTATCACTAATAGCGCAAATACCGCCTGCATTTTCAATCAAGAGATTGACCGCTTTACAAATTGCTTCGTCAGAAACGCCAACGGCAATAATATTATGCGAATCATGACCAACCGAGCTGGCAATCGCGCCTTCTTTTAATCCAAAGTTTTTGATGAAACCTATTCCTGGTTTTTGATTTTCATAACGATTAATAACGGCCATTTTTAAAATATCGGTTTTAGTATTTGAAACCAAATTACCATCTTCGATAGTTGCATTTTCTATGAGTTCGTTGGTGACCAATTCGCCATCCATGCATTCTATAACTCGAATTTTTTCAGCCTGAGACTCCAATCTTAAATCTGAAATTTCCTTTTTATCGGTTTTGAAATTATTTAATTTTTCAAATTCCCCATGTTTAATTTTTGAAATTCCATTATCAAAAACCAACTCGCCATTAATATAAGTTTGAAGTGTTTTAAAGTCTTTTAAATCTTCAACAATTATACAATCCGCATTATCTCCGACATTTAAAAGTCCGACATCTAAATTGTAATGTTTAACAGGGTTTACACAAGCTGCTTGCAATACTTTAAAAACATCTTTTCCTTTGGCGACAGCTCTTGTGCACAATTGATTAATATGACCGAGCAACAAATCATCCGGATGTTTATCGTCACTACAGAACATCATATTTTGATAATGTTCGTCGAGCAAACCGATTAAAGCTTCAAAATTTTTGGCGGCACTACCCTCTCTGATAATGACTTTCATGCCTTTTTGAAGTTTTTCTAAGCCTTCATCGTAAGTAAAACATTCGTGATCGGTAGAAATGCCAGCAGAAATATATTTGGTTAAATCGTCTCCACGAAGTCCAGGTGCATGCCCATCGATTGGTTTATTGTAATGTTTTGCCCATTCTAGTTTCTTAAGAACTTCCACATCATCATAAATAACGCCTGGATAATTCATCATTTCAGCTAAATACTTGATGTCTGGATTTGCCATTAAGGTTTTAATAGCATTGGAATCAATTACGGCTCCTGCAGATTCAAAACTCGTGGCTGGCACACAAGAAGGTGCTCCGAAATTGAACTTGAAAGGGGTTTGTTTCCCGTTTTCTATCATGAATTCAACACCATTTACGCCAAGGACATTGGCGATTTCGTGAGGGTCGGAAACTGTAGAAACTGTACCGTGCTTTACGGCTATTTTTGCAAACTCCGAAGGCACTAACATTGAACTTTCAATATGAATGTGTGCATCAACAAAACCTGGTAAGATGTAATGGTTTTCTTCGCAATTCTTTTCTTCAATGGATTTAATTTTACCGTTTTCTATGGTAATCTCCCCTTTGAAGATTTTGTGGTTTGGGATGTCTATGATGTTTCCTTTAAGTTTCAAATTATTTGTTGTTTTTGATCACGGATTTACACGGATTTTTTTAACTCGAATTTCACTAATTATCACTACTTCTCACTCTATACCAATACTAAATTTCTATTTCCTGTAATTACGGGTAGATTTACTGAGTACACATTATTTTTCTCAGAGAGGTTAAGTTTGTCAATTATTCAGACTTCTGTACTATTTTAATTCTTAAAATTTCCTTGGTATCTTGTGTTACTTTAAATCTATCATCAGCACGTTTACCAACCACCCAAACAACTTCATTATTAGAAATGAGCAACCATGTATTTTCTTTTTCAATCAAAGACAATTTCTCATCTTTAAGGTATTTACTGACTTTCTTTTTGCCTTTCATTCCTAGAGGTTGAAATACATCTCCTTCTTTCCAAAGTCGCAATTCTAGAGGGTATTTTAATTTTTCTCTATCGACATAAATGGAATGGTTTGACGTTTTTTTAATGGCATCGGCTTCATCAAAAAATAAAATTCCTAAAGGGGATTTAAACTCCTTAATGACTTCATCTATAAAAAAAGATTCTTCCCTTTGCTCAAAATCACATAAATCGGTTAAAATTAAATGTTCACGATGTTTTATTAAACGATGCGAGTTTGACTTTACCAACTTACCCGATTGTGCATCTAGTAAACTTACAACATCATTCCATTCTGTAAATCCGTAGTTTTTAAAACATTCATATAGATAAGCCTTTGAATTTTTGACGTTTTTAAATTCTGAAACCTTATAACTTATGCCGTACTCATCAATTTTTGCAATGGCTTTTTTCTTAAAATCATTTAGACTTTTCTCGACGATTTCTGCCGTATCATTAAGATTATCGATAGTGTTTTGAAAATTATCTAATAACTGTGGATTGATTTCTTTTAAAATTGGAACCACTTCATGACGCAATTTATTTCTCAAATATTTTCTGGAAGAATTACTAGAATCTTCGCGCCAAATGATATTTTCTTTTTTTGCAAAAGTTTCTATTTGATTTCTAGAGAATGGCAAAAGAGGTCTAACAATGTTGCCATTTATCATCGGAATTCCCGTTAAGCCATTTAAGCCTGTCCCTCTTGTAAAATTAATTAGAAAAGTTTCTAGATTATCGTCGGCGTGATGTGCTGTTAAGATATAATCGAATTTTAACTGCGTTGCTAATTCCTTAAACCAATCATACCTCAATTCGCGTGCAGCCATTTGGATGGAACGCTTGTGTTCTTTAGCATAAACTTCGGTATCAAAATTTTGAATAAAGATTTCGACATCTAATTTCTCAGCTAATTCTAGGACAAAATCTTCGTCTTTATTACTTTCTTCTTCGCGTAAATTAAAATTGCAATGTGCGAGTGAAAAATTCAACTTTAATGAATGGCATAAATGTGCAAGCACAATACTATCAATGCCTCCCGAAACGGCAATTAACAATTTTCCTTCCTTTAAAATTGAAAGCTTTTTATTGATATGATCTTTAAAGTCTTCTTCCACCTCTCAAAGGTATTGAAATAATTCAATCTCATAGAGACGTGGAGAAGCAAAGTTTTACGAAATCTAGACTTTAAATGTTGACGTTAAAATGACAATTATCATAACAACGTAATTTCTTTTTGATTAACTTTAAGGGAATTTAAAATATTAGGTTATGAGTGTACTTGAAGAATTAACATCGAAATCTGCACGAACCGCCTTTGACAAAAAGGTGCTTTCTGCACTACCGCATTTACATCCATATGTAAAACACAGAATTTATATTGCTGAAACCACAGGAATCTTGCCCAAAAACATGTTTTCCTCTAATGGAATCATCGATGAAAGTATAATTATTCTTTATGATAAAGGGTTTAATGTGGACGCTGAGTCCATGGCTGTAAAATTAGAACTGTTCAGAATTGTGGATAGTTATATGAATGTCTTGTTTAAAAACGAAGCCTATCATAAAGACACCATAAGTACCGACGATATTCTCAAAAAGGAATTATCTAAACTTAACGAAGACTATACGGTTGATGCTGATTTTGATTTTATTCTGAATACGGAACTCAATGATATTTCTTATCATCAAGACCAGATGGAACCTTTGCAATTATATGCCAATAAGGAATCTTCAATTTTAAAAGCTTTTGAAATTGATGATTTATCTGCGAAAAAATCTCCTAAGGTATTTGGTCAGCTTTATAACTGGTTGCCTTTTAATGTCTCTAATATTGTGGATTTATATATTATTGGGAAATTAGATTTTGAGTCTATTGCTAAGATTAAAAAGATTGAGCAGAAGCGGGTTGAAGCTATTTTTGAAAAGGTGAAGCGCACTTTTAGAAGACACATAGAATAAGGCTTCTTTAGCACAGGCGCTATGCGTTCTAAATAAATAGTAACAAAACCAAAGTATGTATTAATGCGTTGAGCTGAAAACTGCCACTGCGACTGAACACTAATTCCCCAAAGCCTCTCGCATGGCTTTCGCCTTTACCAAACATTCCTCATATTCTTTCAGCGGATTGCTTTTTGAGGTAATGGCACTTCCTACGGAATAGGAAACATATTTTTTTGTTTGATTGTAAAGAATACTTCTAATAATAACATTGAAATCGAAGTCGCCGTTGGGTTGAAAATAACCTATAGAACCTGAATATAAACCGCGTTTCGTTTCTTCAAGTTCTTCAATAATTTTCATGGCTGAGATTTTTGGTGCACCTGTCATGCTGCCCATTGGAAATGTAGTTTTTAAAATGTCTATGGGATTGGTTTCTAGACTAACTTCCGACTGAACTGTAGATATCATTTGATGGACTTGCAAAAAGGAATACACTTTGCACAATTCTTTTACCTCTACACTTCCCTTTTTTGCTGTATGCGCTAAATCGTTACGAACCAAATCGACTATCATAATGTTTTCGCTACGTTCTTTTGGATCATTTGCTAAATTTTCAGCTAGTTTTGAATCTTCAGTTTCATTTTCTGAACGTTTGGCAGTTCCTTTAATCGGTTGGGAAATTACCGTATTTCCATTTTTTTGAATATAGCGTTCAGGCGACGCAGACATTAAGTATTTATCCTCAAACTTTAAGAAACTGGCGAATGGTGGTTTTGAAATATTATTCAACTTCCTGAAGGTTTCCAATGGATTTATTTCACTGTCTTCTGCATAAAACTCTTGGCAAAAATTGGCTTCGTAAATATCGCCTCTATGGATGTGAGCGAGCATTTTGCTTATCTTCTCAAAGTAGTCGTCTTTGTGGATTCTAAGTTTTATTTTGATATTGTTATTCTCATCTTCATCATATGCATTTCGACTCGATTCGGCTTTGCTCAGCGAACATTGCTCAGTGTAACATTTTTCTATGGATTTTAAATCGGCATCAATCTCATCATCTACCATTTTCAGATATTGAATCTCAACATGATTATCTTTTATTAAAAATAATTTTTTGGGTTGAAAAAAATACAATTCCGGAAATTCCAATTCATCTAAATTTTCAGATTTTAATTGTTCGGTAGTGTTTTTTAAATCGTAAGTAAGAAAACCAAAAATCCAATCGTTCGTTGAGCTTTGAAATTCCTTTAAACGCTCAAAGGCATCAAAATAATCGGCACGAATTACAGTCAGTGCATCTACCGCTAAAACCGCGTCATAATTGCTGTATTGATCCTTGTGATGATTGGAATCCAACCAAACAACATCATCAAATTGCTGACTCCAAAGCAATAGATTTTGCTTAAAGTTCTCAATGTTTTTTGGCTGATGGATTTGTGTTGTTCTCAATAGAAAAATAATTGCTGCAATTTACCGAAATTAAATTGTTTCTTCTAACCTGCAAGGTTTCAAAAACCTTGTAGGTTTAATTATTAATTGTTCCGAAAAATAACTTAAATACTTGTAAGGTTTTTCAAAACTTTCAGGATAAAACAAGAGAAGAATTGTATATTTCAAAAAAAATAAAACCGATGCCTAGTTTAAAAAATGACCTCTTACAAATCAACATCAAATCCAAAGGTGCTGAGTTATGCAACATCACTTCCGTAAAAAATAATACCGAATTTATGTGGCAAGCTTATACTGAGATTTGGGAAAGTCATGCGCCAAATTTGTTTCCAATTATTGGTTGTATGAAAGATGACAGCTATACCTACAAAAGCAAATCTTATCACATGCCAAAACATGGTTTTATAAGACATAATGATGATTTCACAATAAAGAATCAGACGGATTCGAGTATCACGTTTTCATTGATTTCAAATGAAGACTTATTTACAATGTATCCTTTTTTATTTGAACTTGACATTAGTTATACACTTACAGAAAATAGACTAACCATTAATCATACGGTTACCAATTCAGATGAAAAACCACTCTACTTTTCTTTAGGTGGTCATCCTGCTTTTAATTGTCCACTTTCGAAGGATGAAAACTACACAGATTATTATTTGGAATTCGAAATTCCTGAAAACAGCGCATCTTATGTATTGAATATGAATTCTGGTTTGTTAACTGATAAAACGAAACCTGTATTTACAGACGGTAATAAAATTAATTTACGTCCAGATTTATTTAATGAAGATGCTCTAATTTTTAAGGATTTAAAATCGAGAATCGTCAATTTGAAACATAAAACCAAGGGAAAAATCTTAGCCGTTAATTTTGAAGATTTTAAACAATTGGGAATTTGGGCCAAACCAAATGCGCCTTATGTTTGTATTGAACCTTGGTTAGGCATTGCAGATCATGAATCGACGGATCAAAACATTGAAACTAAAGAAGGGATTTTAGAACTTGAAGCTGGTGCTGTTTTTGAGGCTAGTTATAGTATTGAAATTGACGAAAAGCATTTGGTTTAATTCATTGTTGTCTGGGAGAGAATCATGACCGCTGCGCTTATAGAACAAAGAATAAAGACTTAATCATAACCAACAAACAATAGTTGTTTGAATTCAAAAAATAAAATGATATATTTTTATTACCATAACTTCAAACGAGAAATTATATAAGTATCGACAATTTTTGTCTTGTTAAGGACAATATATTGGTAAAACATACAAGTCAGTTTAAAAAAGTGCCATTAGGTACTATATATGGGTTCTAAAATTTTAACTCAGATTACGAATTAGAATAACCACTTTGGAAAATGTATCTTTGCAACTTAAAACAACGATGTGACTTTTCAAGATCTCAATTTAAATACACCTTTATACAACGCTTTAGATGATTTAGGCTTTGCCACACCTACGCCTATTCAGGAAGAATCCTTTAGCGTGGTGGCTTCTGGAAAGGATGTGGTTGGTATTGCACAAACTGGTACTGGTAAGACCCTTGCCTATATGTTGCCCATTTTACGAAACCTTAAATATTCGCAACAAGATAACCCAAGGGTTTTGGTTTTGGTGCCTACGCGTGAATTGGTGGTGCAAGTTGTGAGTGAGATTGAAAAATTTTCTAAATACATCAACAATCGTGTGTTGGGTGTTTATGGTGGTACCAATATTAATACACAAAAACAAGCGGTTGCACAAGGTCAGGATATTATTGTGGCAACTCCTGGACGACTTTACGATTTAGCCGTGAGTAGGGTTTTACAATTAAAATCGATTCAGAAATTAGTGATTGACGAAGTGGACGTGATGCTCGATTTAGGTTTTAGACATCAACTGATGAATATTTTTGACATTCTTCCACAGCGTCGCCAAAACATTATGTATTCGGCAACTATGACTAAAGATGTGGATGATTTGATTAGCGATTTTTTTATTAATCCCACAAAAATTTCGATTGCGGTTTCTGGTACGCCTTTGGAAAACATTAAACAAGAACGTTACGATGTTCCTAACTTTTACACTAAAGTCAACCTATTGGAACATTTACTTCAAGATAAAGAAGCATTTTCAAAAGTCCTGATTTTTGTGGCCTACAAGAAAATGGCTGACCGCCTTTTTGATCAATTGGAGGACTTATTCCCGAATGAATCTTGTGTTATCCATTCCAACAAAACACAAAATTACCGCTTACGCAGTATTGAACAATTTAGAGAAGGTGAAAACCGACTGTTGGTAGCTACAGACGTTATGGCAAGAGGCCTGGATATTGAAGGGGTTTCCCATGTCATCAACTTTGACACACCGGATTATCCTGAAAACTACATGCACAGAATCGGTAGAACCGGTAGAGCTGAACAGGAAGGCCATTCTATTCTTTTTTCTACTGAAACCGAACAGGAAGGTTTAGAGCGTATAGAGGTACTCATGCAAATGAAAATTGAAACGCTCACTATTCCTGAAAACGTTGAGATTTCAACAGAATTAATTGAAGAAGAACGTCCACAGATTAGAGAGCGAAACAATCCTACAAAACGACGTGATGAAGATGCGCCAGGACCAGCTTTTCACGATAAGAAAGAAAAAAACCAAAAGGAAAATTTAGGTGGTTCTTATAGACGGGAAATTGCTAAAAAGTATAAAAAACCGAAGACTCGAGGCGATAAGAATTATAATCGACGTAATAAAAAATAGTTATCAGTCTCAGTCGCAGTAATAAGTAATAAGTGTAAAGTGCGACTTTTTTTTTGAGATGAATAGCTTTGTGAATCCTTTGTGAATCCTTTGCGGAACTTTGTGAAATCGCTATGGCTTAGTTTTTCATCATGTCATCTGTCATCCGTCTTCCGTCTTCCGTCAACTATATCCTTCATTCTTCTTTCTTCAACAAATCACTACATTTCAAAACTTAAATGGTATAAAAAATAAAACCCTAATCAAATTAATGAAAAGGGTTCTCCATATATCTCAAGTACATGCAGAATCGTATTTTATGTGAACATAAAATCTATGACCCTAACCTCATAGTTAATCCTGCATTTGTACTTGATTTTCTGTTAAATCCTTAATAGGCACAATAAGTCGTCCTTTAGAATTTTTTAATATTATTGAAATGCTTTGTACAGCATCTATTGTATAGGATTCGTTATTGAAAATAATTTTTTGACCTACTTCAAACGTTTTACGAGCGTAAAATGTATTCAATAATTTTCCAACCACTTCCCTTGCTCCTAAACCAACTGCAATGGCAAATGCTCCGAGAAAAGCAGCCAATATCATGGTAATATTGCTTGTAATGATCTCTGTATTAATGCCTGCTTGGTTTAAAGCTGTTATGGAAATAAAAGTTAATAATAAGAAAAACACAACTTGGCTTATCATTTTGCCACCAGACAAATCCATGGATTCAAATAATGATTTTAAGCCATTTTTTACAAAATTAGCAAATAATAAGCCTATAACAAAGATGACTAAGGCAGCAAAAAGTTGAGGCAAATAGGCCAATAATGCACCCACTTGTTCAGTAATAATTTCTAATCCAATAGCTTCTGATACGGTTATCAATATAACGATATACATAATCCATTTTACAAATTTTGAAACTATTTTTATAGTATCAAAATTTAACTGTTTTCCTTCTACTATTTCAATTTCGTTGAGTTTATCATCAAGTTTATTTGCTTTAGCTAATTTTAATATTTTCCTAATAGCCTTTACTACAAGTTTCGTTATCAACCAGCCAACAATTAAAATTAGAATTGCACCTAAAGCTTTAAATGCAAATGCGGTAACTTCTGGCCATATCGAGGACAATGAGTCCGCTAATGTATTTTTAAAATCTGTTAAATCTTCCATGATAATACTATTTTGGTTAGGATTTGTTTAGTATTCTATTTCTTTCTTTTACTTGTGACACTTTCGATTATATGCCCAATATTATACGAAAACAACTCGGCAATTTCCATAAAAAGCTTCGCCATGGCAATGTCGTGCATAACTTTGCTTTTCAGTTCTTGTGGAACTTCCTGTAACGGTTGGTCTAGGTTTTTAAATGGATTTTCCATCTTTCGTATAATTTGTGTACTTCTGTACAAGTTTTTCTTTTGCTCTTTTTAATCGCATTTTAACTGCGCTTTCTCCAATATCTAAAGCGACAGACAGTTCTTTAATTGATAAATTATCTTGATATTTTAATAATAAAATCATTTTTTCGTCTGGCGAAATCATTTCCATAACTTTTTTTAATTGTTCTACTCTCATGCTTTCAAACTCACGAGTAGAATCAATATCTTCGCCTATATTTTCAATGTCAAAATTTTCTGTACTAACTGATTTTTTTTCAAACTTTTTAGCCGTGTTTCTGGTTACATAATTCACGCAATGATTATAGGTAAACGCATATAACCAAGTTGAAAATTTCGATTTCCCTTTAAAACTCGCCAATTTTACAAAGACCCTTAAAAAAACATCTTGGGTTAAATCCTTGGCCTCATCAATACCATTGGCAAATCCATAACATTTGTTATACACCATGCTCTCATATCTATCGTACAGCACCTCGAACAACAGAGTATCGTTGGTTTTGACAATGGCTTCTACGAGCGCTTCATCGGTTAGGTTATGAACAGCGTCTTGTGTCAAGAGATTTTATGATCGGATTAATGGATTGATATTAAACTCATTTTAAGGAGTATGTAAAGTTAAGACACTAAAAATATTATGAGGTCACATTTTATTTAATGATTTTCTTACTTTTTTAAATGATTTTCAATATCTCCCAAATGATGTTGTAATGCCTGAGCTGATATTTGTATTTCCCATATTAAAAAAGCCAAAGACACTATGAGTAGCAAAAGCCCAATTCCAAAAGCCCAAACTGCTATAACATCATAATTTACATAGATTAAAAACATAGTAAGCACACAAAATAACAAACTAGTGATTCCTGAAATTTGCATGTACCTAGTTAATTTTACTCTTAACTTTAGATTGTTTATCTGCCTAAGAATAGAACTATCCTGATGCTCTAGATATTGATCGCGCAAATTCCGAATGATAGCTGCATAAGCCAAAAACCGATTCGTATAGGCCAACATGATTAAGGATATTGCCGAAAATAAAAGCGCTGGTGTTGTGAGGGTTAGTTCTTCCATTAGGTTGTTTTTACAAAATTACAGAATATTAAGGTCTGGACGTAAAAAAAGCGAACTTTAAAAAGTTCGCTTCATTTAATGGATAATTTTTCCGTTAGAATTATTCCTGTTTTTCAGAATTGACAAACCAACGTAACACTAGAATTCCAATTCTTGCAATTACAAAAGTAAATAATCCAAAAGTGGCCGTTAAGAGCGACACTTTTAATCCACCAGCAAACATAGACGGATTAGGATTTCCCATCGCTTCCACAGAATCAAAGGCTGAAATTAAGCCTATAACAGACCCTAAAAACCCTAAAACCAGTCCCAACAGACTGGAATCTACCGTTAGTTTTAGCATTTTTTCGGTTTTTGCCATATCTTTCTTAAGGTTGATGAAGCCGTTAATTAAAAGGAATATGGACAATAAAAGACAGATTAAAATAAGCGACATAAAGAATGGGCCACCTTCGTTAAATCGATCCACAAATGGATTGGAAATGATTATAACATTTGAAATTACTAAGTCGTTCATGATCAATGATATTAAGTTAAACATACCTCAAACTTAAAAAATAAATACCTTCAATATATATATTTGCGACGGATAACCATTTTAACTTGGGATTTGGCACTATGTTGAATCCATTGCTAATTCCGTTATTCGTCTATAAACTCATAAAACACTATAAAAATACAGTATTATTGTAATTTGAATTTTCTAAATGCTTAAAACGAATTTCATATATAAAAAAATCGGTCAAGGTCTGCTCCATATTATATTTTGGTGTGCTGTGCTCCTATTCTACACCTATTTTTTTGGTGTTGGCAGTAATAATTTTGGAGATACATTAATATTTTCTTTGTTTTTGATGCCGATTACAATTGCCACAACTTATGTCTCCATTTATAAGTTAATACCAGATTATCTCATAGCAAAACGTTATTTTCAGTTTGTACTTTATAGTATTTATACGCTGATAATTTCAGCGTATTTGGTCATGGTTTCTATCTTTTTTAGTTTGATTTATATTTCAAATTTTGAATATAATGACATGAATCCTTTGACTAGAAATATTCTTTTCGTGTTGACCGGAATATATCTTGTCACCTTCATAGTAAGTGCGTTTAAGCTGATGAAACTAAATATAAGGGCTTCAAAAAGAACCCAAACGCTTGAAACTAAAATTCTTGAAACACAATTGAAATTAAAAGAACAAGAACTGAAATATTTAAAAATGCAGATTCATCCACACTTTCTGTTTAACACGCTGAATACTATGTATGGTTTCGCATTGAAAAAAGCGGATGAAACACCAGAAATGATATTAAAACTATCCAACTTATTGGATTACTTGTTGTATCAAGTGGATAAACCATTTGTAAGTTTAAATGATGAAATAAATCATATTGAAGATTATATCAGTTTAGAGCAAATGCGTTTTAGTGATACTCTGAATGTGAATTTTTCGAAACATATAAATCCAGAACCTATTGAAATTGCTCCAATGCTATTGATTCCTTTTGTTGAAAATAGTTTTAAGCATGGAAAAATTAGAAATGGTAAACTGGAAATAACTATCGATATTGAAGCAACCCGTAGTAAAATTGAATTCAAAATTCAAAATAGTTCCAATCAAACATCAAGCTCAAGTGAAGGTATTGGATTGGAGAATATAAAAAAGCGCTTGGAATTCTTATACCCGAATCAACATCAACTTAAAATTGATAGAGATGAAAATGTTTTTACTATTGCATTAAATTTAAACCTAAACCCAACGTTATAAGATGTCTAAAACTATTTCTTGTATCATTGTTGACGATGAAATAATGGCGCGGGACATTATAGCTTCCCACTTATCCAAAATTGAAAACATGAAGGTTATTGCACAATGCAAAAATGCGATTGAAGCCTTTAATTTTATTAATAACCATAAAGTTGACTTAATTTTTTTAGATATTAATATGCCTGAGGTTTCGGGCATTTCCTTTGCCAAATCCATAAATAAAAATATCAAGATTATCTTTACCACAGCTTACAGAGATTATGCTGTTGAAGGTTTTGATTTGCAAGCTGTAGATTATCTTTTAAAACCTATTGCTTTTGAGCGCTTATTGAAATCCGTTAACCGTTATTTTGAAGTGACCTCTTCTTTAATTGAAGATGTTTCTGAACCAGCAGAAAATAATGACTTTATATTTGTGCGTTCTGACCGAAAAATGCTAAAAGTAGATTTTGATTCTATTTTATATGTTGAAAGTTTAAGTGATTATATTAAAATTCATCTCTCCGACAAAATTATTGTAACGAGAGAAACCATAACCGCCATTGAAGCCAAATTACCTAAAAATCGTTTCCTAAGAATTCACAGGTCTTATATTGTTGCATTATCGCAAATTCAGTCTTTTACAAATGAACATGTTACAGTTCATCGAAAAGCGCTTTCCATTAGTCGAAGTTATAAGAAAGAAGTTTTGAAACGTCTAGAAAATTTTTAACTTTAAGGAAATAATCACCCAAATCTTAACGTTGTATAGTGATGCTATGCTATTGAATACCTGCTAAATGAATGATTATCTACACGACACGATTCCCAATTTAAAGCCGTTTAGCTATGAGCGTCATCACGATTCTCATTTTATAAATCAGCAATGGGTTTTAGTCAATGGCATTTCTAAAAAGAAATCAATTTATACCTTTAAGGAAGATAATATTCTTGAAATATCCCGAAAAGACAACGTCATCAAAACCTCTTGGAACATCAATATCCAAAACACATTTACTATTGAAACCGAAGATGGGCTGATTACTGTGGAAGCTTATTTTAAGGATGATGATATTTTGGTGCTTAACAATCAAGATAAAGAAGAATTTGCGCTTTATATCAATACGACCAAATATGAAGACGAGCTGAATTCCATTGAAGATATTCAAGCGTATTTAAAAGAGAAATATAAAAGGAAAGTTAGCACTATTATTTACGACCACGAATTCTACTATATAGAAAAATCTAAAGAATTCGGTCCATTCACGGTTGAACAACTTTCCGAAAAAGTAAAAAACGAAGAAATCAGCACCTATTGTTTTGTGAGAGATGTTAATGAGTATGATTATAGTAAGCGGCTTCGTATTGAAGATTTGATTCAGGAACTTTGAAAGCGTATTCAGTCTCAGTTTTCAGTAAGAAGTAAAAAGTGAAACGTTTTTTGATTTTATCTTGAAAGTCCATTATTTGTTTCATTTACTTCTTTTGTGAATCTTCGTGCCTTCTCTGTGGAACTTTATGTAATAAATTTTCTCACAATCCTGAAAGTTATTGGGAGTTAAGTCGCAAAGCAGAATAGCCGCACAGATGTGTGAAATTAGTGTCAAAAAAAAAGCGAAAATCCATTTCAGAAATTCGCTTTTCAAATTATTATATATATAACTTACTTATTCTTGCAATCCAGGAATAGCAACCATTTCATCAACGTCTTTATCATAGTCTACTCCATCAACTTCAAACCCAAAGAGATTAAAGAAATCAGTTTTATAACCTTGTAAATCGCCAATATTTGGTAAGGTTTCTGTAGTGGCTTGTTTCCAAAGTTCTAGAACTTTTGCTTGGATATCGTCTCGCATTTCCCAATCGTCAATGCGTATTCTTCCGGCTTCATCCAATTCTAAATTTTCAGCATATAGACGTTCGTTAAACAATCGTTCAATTTGCTCAATACATCCTTCGTGAATGCCTTCGTCCTTCATCACTTGATACAATAATGAAATGTATAATGGAATTACAGGAATTGCAGAACTCGCTTGGGTTACTAGGGCTTTATTCACAGAAACATAGGCTTTCCCATTGATGTCTTCTAAAGTATCCGTAATTTTAAAAGCTGTCGCTTCCAAATCATCTTTCGCTGCTCCAATTGTTCCTTTTCTGTAAACGGCCTCAGTTAATGATGGTCCGATATAAGAATAGGCAACGGTTTTAAAATCCTCAGATAATACATCTTCAGATTTTAATAAATCAATCCACATTTGCCAATCTTCGCCTCCCATTACAGCCACTGTGTTGTCAATATCATCGCCAGAACTTGGTTCAATAGAAATTTCCTTGACTTCGCCGGTATGAAAATCGACCGTCTTATTAGTAAACGTGTCACCAATGGGTTTTAGAACGGACTTAAAACGTTCGCCTGTTTCTGGATGCGTCCTTACTGGCGAAGCCAAACTGTAAATCAGCATATCGATTTTACCCAAATCGTCTTTTATTAATTTTAAGGTTTGTGCTTTAATTTCGTTAGAAAACGCATCGCCATTGATACTTTTGGCGTATAAACCATCTTTGTGAGCTTGTGTCTCAAAAGCTGCACTATTGTACCAACCTGGCGAAGCAGGACGACCTTCTGATGGTGGCTTTTCGAAAAACACACCAATAGTTGAAGCATCAGAGCCATAAGCACTCGTTATCCTCGAGGCTAAACCAAATCCGGTTGAAGCGCCAATTACCAATACTTTTTTAGGCCCGTTTTTAGTTGGTCGTTCTTTTATATAATTTATTTGATCCAATACATTTTGCTCACAACCTGTTGGATGCGAGGTTAAACAAATAAATCCTCTAGTTCTTGGTTCTATTATCATATCTTTTTAGTCTAAATGGTCTATACGTGTAATGCTCTATCGTCAGTTGCTGCTAAAGCGGCTTCTTTTACTGCTTCGGCGAATGTTGGGTGTGCATGGGACATCCGGGAAATATCTTCAGCCGAAGCTCTATATTCCATCGCCACAACTGCTTCCGAAATTAAATCGGCACAACGTGCACCAATCATATGGATTCCCAATACTTCATCTGTAGTTTTATCGGCTAATATTTTTACAAAACCTTCTAAATCACCACTTGCTCTAGCGCGTCCTAAAGCTCTAAATGGAAATTGACCCACTTTGTATTCAACATTATCAGCTTTTAATTCTTCTTCGGTTTTACCAACCGCAGCGACTTCTGGCCATGTGTAAACCACACCTGGAATTAAATTATAATCGATATGTGGCTTTTGCCCAGCTATAGTTTCCGCTACAAAAACACCTTCTTCCTCAGCTTTGTGTGCTAACATAGCGCCTTTGATGACATCGCCAATAGCATAAATATGGGATGCAGAGGTTTGTAGATGCTCATTTACTTCAACTTGTCCTCTATCATTGATTTTCACACCTGCAGCTTCAGCATTTAGACCATCCGTATAAGGACGACGACCAACAGACACTAAGCAATAATCGCCTTTAAATTCCACGACTTCGCCTTTTTTGTTTTCAGCTTTTACAATAACTTCATCGCCTTTTCGCTCAACGGATTGCACTTTGTGCGATACCATCATTTTGCATTTTGCCTTCTTAAAAACCTTATTCAATTCCTTAGACAAACCAGCATCCATAGTCGGTATGATTCTGTCCATATATTCTATAACCGTCACTTCTGCACCTAAACGACGATATACTTGACCGAGCTCTAAACCAATAACACCTCCACCAATGATAATTAAGTGCTTTGGAATTTCCTTTAGTTTTAAAGCTTCTGTTGAAGTGATGATACGCTCCTTATCTAATTCTATAAATGGTAAGTTACTTGGCTTACTTCCTGTTGCAATGATGATTTTTTTTGCTTCAATTTCCTGAGCATCCTTTCCATCAATTTTAATATGAGTCGCATCTTTAAAAAACCCTAACCCTTCAAAAACGTCAATATTATTTTTCTTCATTAAGAAATCAATACCACCAGTTGTTTGATCCACAACAGCTTGCTTACGACCAATCATTTTTTCCAGATTCACTTTAATCTCGCCAGGAATCTCAATACCATGCTCTTCAAAATGTTTGGTAGCTTCTTCGTAATGGTGCGACGAACTCAATAAGGCTTTGCTAGGAATACAGCCTACGTTTAAGCATGTACCACCAAGCGTGGAATATTTTTCAATAATGGCAGTTTTCATGCCTAATTGTGCGCAACGAATTGCGGCTACATAACCGCCAGGTCCAGAACCTATTATTGCTACATCGTATGACTTCATAAGAATATTTTTGTCTGATTAGTTTTAATACCAACAAAAATACGAATGTTTTGTGGGAAGGCAAACGGCTATTTCATTGAATTTATGATTTATGTTTCCAAATCATAATAGATTCATTAATCCAAGTTTGGGATTTTGGGTCTTAGTCATAGCTCACAGAATTCCTAGTGTTATTACCTATTAAAATATTTAAACTTTATGCCTTAAATATTCCCCATCCTAATAATAAAACGAGATTTCGAAATAGCGTTCAGTTTACGTCTTAGCCGATTAGTATAGAATTAATGAAACCTGAGGTTTTGAAGAAATTGTCTAAAAAAAAGCCCAAACTTTTAGCTGATTAAATTAATCTAAAAGAATGGACCTGTTTTCCCTAAGTTGCTAATAGCAAACCAAAATTGCATATTATTTAATGATGTCACAATACTCAATTTGAGTATTTATTAAATTCACAACCAATGTTGATTCATT